>REEU01000190.1 GCA_007694905.1 Gammaproteobacteria bacterium
TCACCCAGGCCGACATCGATGCAGGCGCGTTCGAGAACACGGCGACAGTGACCGGCACTTACAGCGATGCGGCGGGCGATCCGCAGGAGGCGAGTGCCGACTCGCTTACTGGGAGCGACGCATCCGGCAACCCATTGCCGGACCCCGAGCCGGGCCCGACAGTTTTGGTTTTTCGTGGGGGTATTTCGGGCACCGTATTTCTCGATGTATCCGGGACTGGTGAGCTAGACTCCACGTCACGCCTGCTGGAAGGCTATCCGATCGAATTGCTTGATGGGACTGGCAATGTGATCGCAACCACCACAACGGATTCCGACGGCTTTTACAGCTTTCCCGATCTGCTGCCTGGAAGCGATTACGAGGTGGTCTTCCGTACGCCGCGGGGTGCGGTGCTTGATCGCCAGGCAGTACCTGTCGGCGGCGGGCAGCAGGTGATCAACGTTAACAAGCCAATCGACCCGAGCGGCGTTATCTACGATTCGATCACGCGCGCGCCGGTTGCGGATGTGGTGATTATCATCGCCGATGCTTCGGGAACACCACTTCCGGCTGCCTGCGTCCTGCCCGGACAACAGGCGCAATTGACAGGTTTGAATGGTGCCTATCGCTTCGACATCATTCCGGACGGGGCGCCGCAATGTCCGGTGGCGCAGACAGAATACAGGCTGATCGTCACTGGTGCTCCGGCCGACTATTCTACGGCGCCCTCGGTGGCGATCCAGCCGGAGCCGACATTGACCGTTGGTAGTTCACCTGCGGGAATCATGGATATCAGCGGGGTAACGGGGGCTCCGGCGATCGGGCAGGACACGACATACCATCTTGCCTTCCGCATTCAGGGTGGTCCCGCGGCAAGCGATGATGTGATCAACAACAACATTCCGATCGACGGGCCCGGCGCCTTGCCGCCGGCAACTGATCTACAGATTGTCAAGACTGCAGGCATGGGCAGCGTGCGCATCGGCGATCTGTTGCCCTACACGATCACGGTAACCAGCTCTGCTGCGGTTGAGACTGTGGTCACGGTGCGGGATCGGTTGCCGGAGCATTTCCTCTATCGGGAGGGTTCGGCCCAGGTGGGCGGAATCTCTGTCAGCCCTGTGGTGAGTGGGCAGACCCTTTTCTTCGAAGGCCTTTCCATCCCGGCCGGCGGAAGCATCACGATTACGCTGACGACCTATGTTTCATCCCGCGTGGAGCCCGGGACGCATGTCAACCGGGCTCAGATGTTCAACGCCTTCACAGGCGCGCCCATTGGGCCGGAAGCGACGGCGGCTGTGCGGGTTGAAGTTGACCCTGTCTTTCAGTGTTCGACGGTGATTGGCCGCGTGTTTGATGACATCAACCATGATGGTTATTTCAATGGCGAGCCTTTGGAAGAGCGTTTTGCGATCTCGGATCAGGATTACATCCCCGGCAGGGGCAAGTTCTGGTCTGCGCCCGAGCCAACCGCACCGCGCCGCGAAAAGGGCCTGCCTGGAGTGCGTCTGGTCACGCCAAACGGCATTGCCGTAACGACGGATGAGCATGGCCGCTTCAGCCTGCCTTGTGCGGCTATTCCGCGCGATATCGGTTCGAACTTCATGCTCAAGCTCGATGACCGGACACTGCCTGTGGGCTATCGGATGACCACCGAGAACCCGCGCGTCGTGCGCCTGACGCCGGGGATGCTGACCAAGATGAATTTCGGGGCTGCGATGTTCCCGGTGGCCCGGGTTGATCTTTCGGCGAACGCCTTCACAGCAGATGGCGAGATGCGCGCGGAACTGCGTGCCGGAATGCATGAGCTGGTCAGGCAGATCGCGGCGCGGCCCACAGTGGTGCGGCTCAGTTATCAGGCTGTTCCCGACGAAAGTGAAAGGACCGCCAATGCGCGCCTGCGTGCTGTCGAACGCGAGATACGACGCCTATGGCCTGGGACAGGGCGCTATGCACTGACCGTCGAACGCGTGGTCGAGCGTTTGGCGCAACAGCCCGGTCGGCCGTGAGGTTCAATACAATGCGCAAGATGTCGAAATCCGCTGTTCTGAACCGCTCCGGCCTGTCGGTTGTCGCATTCATGGCCGGACTGGCCGCGACCAGCCCACATGCAGAGACCCGCAACTGCGCGCTTGTCGAAGGCGTGCTGCCTGCCGACTGCGCGCATTCCAACGCCGGTATCGTCGTCAGCCGCCCGAGCCCAACATCGGCCGGGCACAGTTCGGCCGGCGATCTGGGGGATATCGGGTTCTCCATTTCGATCGACGCAGGCCTTACGCAGGACCGCCAGCATGTCGCAGGCGCACGGGCTGGCACCGACCAACTCGCCCGCATGGACCGGATGCTGAGCGACCTGGGCCTGCGGGTGACTGTGGACGGGCTCGGAGCGCAGCCGATCCTGAATGTCACGACCGTCGATTTGCGCCGCAGCTACAGGGCGGGTGAGACGGTGAGTTTCCGGGCTTCGTCGAATTATCCCGCCTGGATCAGCCGCGCCGAGATCGTGGTGATCGACCGGACGGGCTCGGATCGGGCCGTTGCAGTGCTTCCCGTGCAGCCGAACGGGACGGTGAATTGGGTCATGCCTACGGATGGGCCTGCGCAGATGGATTACATCCTGCGGGTCTATGATGGGCAGGGGCGGCGGGACGAGACCGTACCCCTGCCGCTGATCCGTAGTGACAGCTCGCTGGAGCAGTCCCCGCTCACCGGACCCATCATCGCCGCAGGTGAGGGCGAGGATCGCACGGCGCGGCGCCGCATTCCTGTCCGGGGCGGTGCGATAACGGTTTCGGGCACGAACATGCCCGCGCATGGCACGCTCAGCCTGATGGGAGAGCCGATCGTCCCTGGTGTCGGCCGAAACTTCGTGATTCAGCGAATCCTACCGCCCGGTACGCATGATGTCATGATCGCTGCCGGACAACAGAGCCAGAGCCAGTCGGTCACCATTCCGCGTCGCGATTTCTTTGTCACCGGCATCGCCGATATCACACTTGGCAGGGACCGGACGGCGGGCAACACTTGGCGCTACGGGCGCCTCGCGGGCTTTGTCGACGGCACCTATGCCAATGGGGTGCGATTGCGCGCCTCTGTCGACACGCGCGAGCGCGAATTCCGCGACATGTTCAGCAACTTTGCCCGCCGTCACCCCGATCAGGTGCTACGGCAGATCGAGGACCGCGATGTCTGGATCACGACGGGCGATGACAGTCGGACCGAGAATCTCGCACCCACATCAGGGCGCTTCTTTCTGCGGATGGAGCGGGACAACAATCACATCATGTGGGGCGATTTCCGCCCCGAAAGCGATCTGCGCCGCGTGATCCGCACCGACCGGACGCTGTATGGCCTTTCGGGGCGCTACGAGACCTCCGAGACCATGCCGGATGGCAGCGCGCGGGCAACGGTGACGGGCTATGCCGCGCAGATGGACAGGCTCACCCAGCGCGATGTCTTCCGTGGCACGGGAGGCAGCGCCTATTTCTTGTCGCGGCGCGATATTGAGGCCGGCACCGAGACCTTGATCGTGGAGACGCGCGATCCGGTCTCGGGGCGGGTCGTGTCCGCGCAGCAGTTGGTGGAGGGGCGCGACTATCGTATCGATTACGTGCAGGGCCTCGTGATCCTGAACGCACCGCTCAGCCCAACGGCCGTCGGGTCCGGGCTCGCAACCGAGCGCCCCCTGGGCGATTTCGATGTCAATTTGGTTGCGCAATACGATTATGTTCCTGCCACAGGGGCTTCGCTCACCAATACCTTCGGCGGGCGTGTGGAAGGCTGGATCACTCCCAATGCGCGGTTGGGCTTCAGCGGCGCGCGCGAAACCACAGGTGCAGCCGACAATACACTGATCGGGATGGATTTTCTGCTTCGGCGTCATGAAGGGACCTACCTTGGAATCGACGTCGCCCGCAGCGAGGGGCCTGGGCTCAACTCACGCCCGTCGCTGACTGGCGGACTGGATCTCGACGCCGAGGTCGGGGCCGCAGGCACGCGCGGGCAAGGCGCGCTTGGCGTGCGGGTCGATGGCCGGTTGGACCTTGCCGATCTGGGGGGGGAGGGGCATCTGGCAGGCTGGTACGAGTATCGTCAGGCCGGTTTCTGGTCGCCTGATCACAATGCCATCGAGACGCAGCGCAGCGTGGGGATAGACGGGGCCGTGGGCATGGCCGGCGCGATGCTCACCTTCGGGGCCGAGGAGGCGCGCAACAGCGCCGAGCAGCGGATGCGGAAGGCCCGCATCGGGGCGGTGATGCGCCTGCGCGATGATCTGTCGCTGGGGGTGGAACTGGCACACAGGGACCGGCGCAACCTGTCGGCCGCCCCGCCGTCGGGCGAAAACGGAACACGCACGGATCTGGCGGCGCGGCTGACATGGGATATGGCCGCTGACACGCAACTGTGGGTCTTCGGGCAGGCAACGCTGAGGCAGACCGGGGATATGGCGCGCGACAACCGTATCGGTGCCGGGGCCAAGGTGGCACTGTCCGATGCGCTGACAGTCTCGGGCGAGGCCTCGACCGGCAACCTGGGGTTTGCAGGCCGCGCGGATCTGACCTACCGGCCCAATGCGACCTCCAGCTACCGGCTCGGGCTGCGCGAAGACCGCACGTTGACGAATGACTTGTCAAGCGCCTCGCGGCGCGGCCTGACATTCGGCGCGGATCGCAAGGTCAACGATGCCTGGGCGGTCAGCACCGAAACGGTCATGGGCGGCGTGCCCGCGCAACGCTCGCTGGTCAGCACCTATGGGGTCAGCTACACCCCCACGGAACAGCACCGCTATGACATGGGCATCCTGACAGGCTCCACGCGCGAGGCAGACGGAACCTTGGTCAATCGCGACGGAGTATCCTTCGGGCTGCAGCGTAGCGCAGGAGAGGCTTTGCACTACCGGCTGCGCGCTGAATACCGTCTGGACCGCTCAGACAATCCTGCCCGGTTTACGCGCCGCGAGTCCTGGCTGCTCAGCGGCAACCTGACTTACAAGACGTCTGACGATTGGCGGCTGATCGGGGCGTTGGACGTGGTGGTGTCTGATGGCGACGGGGCCGGGTTGCGCGACGGACGTTTTGTCGAGGGGCGCATTGGCTTTGCCTATCGTCCCGTCGCGAATGATCGGCTGAACGCGCTGTTCAGCTACACGTTCCTCGACGATCAGCCCGGCCCGGATCAGGTGAACTTCGATGGAAGTCTCAGTGGCCCACGCCAGCGCAGCCATATCCTGAACGCCGCGATGAGCTATGATCTGGATGAGCGCTGGACTCTGGGCCTGAAATACGGTTTCCGATACCGCGAACAAACCGACCGTAACACCGGGATCACCACACGCTCGACCGGGCATCTTGGCATTGCCCGGCTGGACTACCGGATCGTGCATCAATGGGACATCATGGGCGAAGTGCGCGCATTTCACGCCCCGCGCGCGAAAACCACCGAATATGGCGCGCTTCTGGGTGTGTATCGAGAGTTAAATCCCAATGTCCGGCTCGGAATAGGCTATTCCCTGAGTGGTGTTTCGGATGACATGCGCAGGATCGAGCGGGCCAAAGAAGGCGTGTTCCTGAATGTCATAGGGAAATTCTGAGCCACTCAAGGT
>REEU01000068.1 GCA_007694905.1 Gammaproteobacteria bacterium
GGGCCCCGAAGGGCGGGCGTTTGCCGGCGCATTGGCGGCGTTGCGCCGCTTGCAAAGGCAACCAGCCTTCCCTGCGCGACGCGCCTTGCCACTGCACCGGCAATCACCCGCAGAGCCGTGGAGGAAGCGACCAGCACTTCCTTAACGCTGATATTCGACTTCGGCACGACGATTCAGGGACCAGGCCTGTTCGGTGGAACGGGGATCCACTGGCCGTTCCTCGCCATAGCTGACGACGCTCATTTGCCGGTTCGCCACCCCGAGGGACTGCAGGTAGCTGCGCACGGCAATGGCCCGCCGCTCGCCGAGGGCGAGGTTGTACTCGCGGGTGCCCCGCTCGTCGGTGTGGCCGTAGATCGTGATCCGGTTGCCGCTGTTCTCACGCAGGTAACGGGCGTGCTGAGCGAGCTGGGTCCGGGCTTCCGGCCGCAGTTCGGAACGGTCGAACTCGAAGTAGAAGACGCGGCCGATGGGCTGGCCGTCCTCACCGATCAGGTCGCCCTCCGTGTCCACCCGCTGCTGACGTGGTTCCGGGGTGACCGTAGGCGGCGGGGCGGGCTCCGGCTCCGCACGGGGCATGGGCTCCGGCTCCATCGGAGGGGGCTCGGGCTCGGCGGTCGTCTGGCATCCCGCCAGCACGAACAGCGCGAACAGACCGGCCGAAAGGCCACGCATGAAACTGGTGTTCATCGCTCGTGTTGCTCCTAAAATGCCCTGGTTATTCAGGGTGATGGGTTCGCTGTCATTGACCGGCCATCGTGATTCCTGCACGGGGCCGGCTACTCCAGAAACGGAGACCAGGACGGTTCCCGCACGTCACCTTCGGTGGACGGGAGCCGGTAGCGGACCCGGCCGTCGATGGATACGACCGCCAGTATACCGCGCCCTTGCTCCCGGGTCGCATAGATCACCATCGATCCGTTCGGGGCCACGCTGGGCGATTCGTCCAGGGACGTCTCGGTGAGCACGTTCAGCTCGCCGGTTTCGAGATCCATGATGGCAATGTGATGCGTGCCGCGGCGGCGGTGGACGAACACCATGTTGCGGCCATCCTGAAGCATACGGGCGCGGGCGTTGTAATCCCCCTCGAACGTAAGTCGTTCGATCTGGCCGCTGGCGAGCTCGACGCGATAGATCTGCGGCTGCCCGCCCCGGTTGGAGGTGAACACCAGGCCGCGGCCGTCGTGGGTCCAGCTCGGTTCGGTGTCGATGGAGAAGTGCCGCGTGACCTGGCGCAGGCGGCGGGTGTCGAGATCAAGCAGATAGATATCCGGCTGGCCGCCCATGGACAGCACCATGGCAACCTGGCGGCCGTCTGGCGACAGGGCCGGAGCGCCGTTCAAGCCCTCGAAATCGGTGATCATCTCGCGCTCGCCGGTGGCGATCTCCTGGATGTAGATCGCGGGCTTGCCGGTCTCGAAAGAGACATACACGACTGAGCGTCCGTCCGGCGCCCAGTCAGCGGACAGAATGGGCTCGTTGGAGCGCAGCAGCGTCATGGGCCGGGCGCCGTCGGCGTCGGCCATCTCCAGGCGGAAGACTTCGTTCGGGGTGGCGATGTTCTGGGCCACCACGTAGAGCAGCTTGGTGTTGAACGCGCCGCGCATGCCGGTGAGTTCCTCGAACACCACATCCGAGATCTCGTGGGCCATGTCCCGCAGCCTGCCGGACGGACCCTCGCGGGTACCGGCCAGCAGGCGCGTCTCGCGGAAGACGTCGAACAGGGCGTAGTGCACGCGGAAGCGGTCGCCGGTCCGCTCGACGCGACCGATGAGCACGTAGGCCACGCCCTGGATGCGCCAGTCACGGTAGAACACGTCCTGCTCCCGGGATGGCAGGCTGAGCATGTCTTCTGCTGCGGTCATGGCGAACTGGCCGCTGCGGGCGAGATCGAAGCGGACGATGTCGGCGATGTTCTCCGGTGGGGAATCGACTTCGGCCCAGCCGAAGGGCACTACGGCCATGGGCACGGGATCGTCCACGCCCTGGGTGATCTCGATGGTAAGTTCGGCGGCCCGCGCGGTGCCGGCGAAAGCCAGCAGCGCCAGGAACAGCAATCCGGGCAGAACGCGGGAACGGTTCATCGGTTTCGAAGATCCTCTGGTGTGAACAGCAGACGCAGCTGCCGGAAACGTTGTTCGAACAGGGCCGAGTCGTCCGGGACGCGGAACGGTGCAGCCTGACGCACGGCCAGCTCCGCGGAGCGATCGAACGCGTCGTTGCCACTGGAACGGACCGTGGTGATGCTCACCAGTTCCCCGGTGGGGACGAGATTGATCAGCAGTTCGGTCTGCATGCCGCGGCGCGCGCTCGGGGGCCGTGACCACTGGCGCTCGATCTGGCGGATGATGGCGCCAATATAGCTGGCCGTGGCGGCGTCTGCCTGCCGGGTCGCGAGCCGATCGGCTTCGGCGTCCACGGCGCGGGAAAACGTCTCGGCCAGTTCCTCCTGCCAGCGCGTGTCCGGCCGCGGTTCGGGCGCGGGTGCCGGTTCCGGCGTGGCGATGCGCGGCGGCGTCGGATCCGGGCGCGCCGGGGCAACTTCGGTGGGCAGCGGTGCCTGTGGGGCCGGCTGCCTTTGCGCGGGCGGTTCCTGCCGCGGCGGCGGTCGGGTGACCGGCGCGGGTTCGGGGACGGCCGCCTCGATCTCGAGCAAGGTGGCGGAGACGTGCTCGCGGAACAGGATGCGGTCGGGTTCCCTTACGCCGCCCCACCCTTCCATCAGCGCCAGGCCCGCCAGGATGTGGACCAGGATGGCGAGCAGCAGCGGGATACCGTGGTAGACCCACTCGAAGCGTGGGAGGGAGACGGGCAGGGCTTTCACTCGGTGAGCCTCGATAAGTCCACCGGATCCGTGACCAGGCCGACGTTGGCCACGCCGGCCCGCTGCAGAATGCTCATGACTTCGATCACGCGGCCGTAGGCGAGCGCGGTGTCAGCGCGGACGAAAACGGGCAGGTCCGGCCGGGTGCGTACGATCTGGGTGGCCTGCTCCGTGAGCGCGCCGGGGGAGACTCGGGTGCCCGCGCCGGGGTCCGTTGCCGATTCGGGCGCGCCGAAGTTGACCCAGATGGAGCCGTCGGCACGCACCGAGACGATCATGGGATCTTCCCGCTGGGCGTCGGGCAGCGGCTCGCTGTCCGCCTGCGGCAGGGCTATCTCGACGCCCTGCATCAGCATTGGCGCGGTGGCCATGAAGATCACCAGCAGCACCAGCATCACGTCGATGTAGGGCACCACGTTGATCTCGGACATGGGCCGCCGGCGATTGCTGCGCGCACGAATCACCCCTCGTCACCTCCCGACACCAGGGACCGATGGAGGATGCTTGAGAATTCTTCCGCGAAGCTGTCGTAGCGGTTCATGAGCACGTCCACCTCGGCCGCGAAGCGGTTGTAGGCGATGACGGCGGGAATGGCCGCGAACAGGCCCATGGCGGTGGCGATCAGCGCCTCGGAGATGCCGGGGGCCACGGCGGCCAGCGTCGCCTGACTCACGGTAGCAAGCTGACGGAAGGAATTCATGATCCCCCAGACCGTGCCGAATAGGCCGATGTAGGGGCTGGTGGAGCCCACCGTGGCCAGCAGCGGCAGGTGCCGGGCGAGGCGCTCTTCCTCGCGGACGAGGGCGACGCGCATCGCGCGCTGGATGCCCTGCATGACCATGTCCGAGTCGCTGGCGCGCCCCTTGGAGAGGCGGGTGAACTCGCGAAAACCGGCGACAAAGACCTGCTCGCCAGGGTCGATACGCTGATCCTCGCGGGTGGTGATTTCGCGGTAGATCTCACGCAGGTCCGTGCCGGACCAGAAGTCGTCTTCGAAGGCCTGGAACTGATCGCGGGCGCCGCGCAGGAGAATCAGGCGCTGAAAGATCACCACCCAGGACGCGATGGATGCCAGCACCAGCAGAAGCATCACGCCCTGCACCAGCGGTGTGGCTTCCATGATCAGGACCCAGACCGACAGGCTTTCCGTCATGCACACGCTCCCGTTGTGCGCACCGGCGAGTGCCGGCGCGTGCTTGGTTCACCGTCAGGAATGATCGGCATTCAGATCGATTTCATGCTGCGCCGCAGCGGCCGGCGGGCGCAGGCCGAAGTGCTGCCAGGCCCGCCGGGTGGCGAGGCGGCCGCGGGGCGTACGCGCCACGAAACCCTGCTGGATCAGGTACGGCTCGATGACGTCTTCGATGGTACCCCGCTCCTCGCTGATGGCCGCGGCCAGGCTGTCGATGCCCACCGGGCCGCCGTCGAACTTGTCGATCATGGTCAGCAGCAGGCGGCGGTCCATGGCATCGAGACCGTCGCCGTCCACTTTGAGCATATCCAGCGCCGCGTTCGCCACGGTCTGGTCGATGCGGCCGTCCCCTTTCACTTCCGCATAGTCGCGGGACCTGCGCAGGAGCCGATTGGCGATGCGCGGGGTGCCACGGGCGCGCCGGGCGATCTCCATGGCGCCGTCGCGGTCGGTGACGATGCCGAGTTTTTCGGCTGAGCGCTCGACGATGCGGGTCAGGTCTTCGACCGCGTAGAACTCGAGACGTTGCACGATGCCGAAGCGGTCGCGCAACGGCGAGGTGAGCAGGCCGGCCCTTGTGGTGGCGCCGACCAGGGTGAAGGCCGGCAGGTCGAGCTTGATGGAGCGGGCTGCGGGGCCTTCGCCGATGACCAGGTCGAGCTGGTAGTCCTCCATGGCGGGATAGAGGATCTCCTCCACTACCGGGGAGAGGCGGTGGATCTCGTCGACGAACAGCACCTCACCGGGCTCTAAGTTCGTCAGCAGCGCGGCGAGGTCGCCGGGGCGTTCGAGGACCGGGCCGGAGGTGGACTTCAGGGGGACGCCCATTTCGTTGGCGATGATGTGGGCCAGCGTGGTCTTGCCGAGGCCGGGCGGGCCGAAGATCAGGGTGTGGTCCAGCGGCTCGCTGCGCTGGCGGGCGGCCTGGATGAAGATTTCCATCTGCTCGCGAACGGCGGGCTGGCCGATGTACTCGGCGAGGCGCAGCGGGCGCAGCGCGCGGTCGAAGGCGGCGTCCTGCGGTGAGGCTGCGGCGGTCACGATCCGATCGCTTTCGATCATGCTGGACAGGGCCGGCTGGGAGGGCGGGATTCCGGGCGGATCATACGCAAGCGCTGCGCGCCGCGCCAAACTCGCGTCACATCGCTATGCCTTCCCCCGCACACAACGGCGCCCGCAATGCATGCGAGGCCCAGTGCGCGAGCGTGTCCTCAACGCAAGAATCCGGGACGACTCAGTGGGAGAGCGTGCCCGCCTTCCGGGCGCGCCGATCAGCGTGGCGCTGGAGTCTGGCACAGTCAGCGATCGGAGCGCCGCTGTGCTGCACTCGCTCCCACTGACGTAACGCAAGATTCTCGCGATGACCCAGTGGGAGAGCGTGCCCGCCTTCCGGGCGCGCCGATCGGCGTGGCGCTGGGCTCTGACTCAGTCGGCGATCGGAGCGCAGCTGTGCTGCACTCGCTCCCACTGGCGTAACGCAAGTCGCTGGCGCGTCAGCCGCTGACCATGCTGCGCAGGGCGCGGCGGATGACTTCCTCGGTGGAAAGGCCATCTT
>REEU01000067.1 GCA_007694905.1 Gammaproteobacteria bacterium
TTTCGAGGAATCCGTGATGGGGCATCTGTTCACCAATGCGCCTGCGAAGGTGATGCCCCTGGCGGAGTACCTCACCCGCTTTCAACCGGCGCAGGTACGCCCCCCGGGTACGGTCCCGGCGTATTCCAATTTCGGTACGGCGCTGGCCGGCCTGATCGTCGCCAATGTCACCGGCATGCCGTTCGAGGATTACGTCGAACGGTACCTGTTCGAGCCTCTGGGGATGCGCTCGAGCACGTTCCGTGAGCCTTGGGGACCACAGCGCAGGGACGCCATCGATCCCGAACTCGAAGCACGCATCAGTCGCGGCTATCGGCGTCAGGACGGGGCCTTCCTGGCGGGAGACTTCGAGTTCATCGGCTCCATCGGGCCCGCGGGCGCGCTGTCGACCACGGCGCAGGACATGGCGCGCTGGATGCTGGTTCACCTGCAGGAAGGCGAGCTCGACGGGATGCGCATCCTCGAGGCGGACACGGCCCGGCGTATGCAGCAGCGTCACCACGGTCTGGATCCCGAACTGCCGGGCATGGCCCACGGTTTCATCGAGGGGCGAGTGCACGGGTGGCGGAGCATCGGCCACGGTGGCGGGACCGTGCACTTCCTGTCCGACATGCAGATGTTTCCCGAACTCGGTTTCGGGGTATTCATCTCCACCAACACGGCAGGCGGTCAGGCCGTTTTGCGCGGCTTCGTGCGTACGCTCGTGGAACGCCACTTCGAAGCCGGACCGGATCCGATTCCGCGCTCGCCCCTGGCGGAACCCGATCACGACAGCGGCCGCTACGCCGGGGCCTACCTGTCGTCCCGCTACAATCACAGCACGCTGGAGCGGATGCTGAACTTTCCCATTCTGCAGGTTGAGTCCGTCGCGCCCGGACGCCTGGCCGTCAGTGGCTTCGGAGCGACCCAACGCTATCACCAGGTGGCCGCGGATACGTTCCGGGACCTGGAAACGGGAACGGTGCTGCGCTTCGTTGCCGACGATCGTGGCCGGTCGGTACGCGTGCTGCACTCAGGCGTGCCGGTCATGGTCTTCGATCGCGTAGGTCCGCTCGGTAATCCCCGGGTGTTGCTGAGTGTGCTGGCGGCGTGCCTGCTCGTGCTGCTGTGTGTGCCGGTCGGTGCCTGGCTGCGCCGGGGTGACCCGCCGTTGCAGACGGACGTGGAGCGTTGGAGCTCAGGACTGGCCGTGGCGACTGCGGTGACATGGCTCGGTTTCGCGGCCTTGCTTGCCTTGGGCCTGATGTCGCTGGCCGGAGATCTCGGCAACTTCTTCTACGCGATTCCCAACGGCTGGATATACACCGCACTTGCTGTCGGTCTGATCGGTGCCGTGCTGACCGTGCTGTCGGCATTGCTGCTGATACCGGTGTGGGGCGGAGGCGACTGGAGCCTGTGGCGTCGACTCAGGCACAGCGGCGTCGTTGCAGCATGCGTGGTGACGCTGCTGCTGCTGCGGGAGTTCAATGCCATTGGCTTCAACCTGATGCCGTGACTCAGGCTGTGTCCCGCAGCACGATCATCCCGCCGAGGACGATCACCCCGGCGCCGAGCAGGGTCCACAGGGTGGGAATCTCACCCCAGAAGGCGAATCCGAACAGCGCCGCCCACAGCAGGGCGCTGTATTCCATGGGCGCCACCACAGCTGCGCGCGTCGCCCGGTAGGCGTAGACCACACAATAGTGAACCGTCGCCCCGGCGAAGCCGGCGACGAAGAACAGCAGCCACTCGTGCAACGTCGGCGCTACCCAGTTTCCGGCGGTCATCGCCAGAGCCACCACCAGAGACACAGGAATGGTGAACACCACCATGGCGCCCATGGGTTCGTCACCGCCGATGCGGCGAGCCGAAAGGGCGAGCACCGCCCAGCACAGGGTCGATGCGAGCACGGCCAGCATGGCCGGGTGCCACACGGCTGTCCCTGGCTGCAGCGCCACAAGTACCCCAGCGAAACCGACGAGAATGCCGACCCAGCGGCGCAGGCCCACGGTTTCGCCGAGGAATGGGCGCGACAGCAGTGCGATCAGCAGTGGCGCCGCGAAGCCGATGGTCACGCACAGCACCAGCGGCAGTTCGCCGAGAGCATAGAAGAAGCCGAACGTCGCGCCAGCGGCGCAGATGGACCGCAACACGTGCCACGCGGGCCGTTTCGGGCGGATGCTGCCGAGGCCACCGGAGAGCTGTGCAAACAGGAGTACGAAGGGGAGTGAACAGAGCAGGCGCAGCAGCACGATTTGCGGCGTGTCGAACCCGGCCTGCAGGGCCTTCACGCAGACATCGATGATGGAGCCCACCAGCGTGGCGCCGATCATCCATAGGGCGCCGATGGCCGGACGCGGGTGGAGCAGTAGCGCTGGGCGTGCGGCCACGGAGGCTCCCCAAGACAGTGTCCGGAAATCAGCCGCTCATTATGCCGTGCGGCCGCATCGAGGCGTAGCCTGTCCATGCGGGAGGCGGGGCAGAGCCGGATTCACTGGTGGACAGTGTCGGTGGTGCGCCGTATGTTCGATCAGCGGAGTAATGGAGAACGATTAACTCTCGGGGAGATGGGCATGCACGATCTGGTGATTCGCGGCGGTACCGTCATCGACGGCTCGGGAACGGAGCGCTTTCTGGGTGATCTCGCGGTGGATGGGGATCGGGTGGTCGCGGTGGGCGACGTGGCCGGTCGCGGCAGGCGCGAGATCGACGCCCGCGACTGTCTGGTGACGCCGGGCTGGGTCGATGTCCACACCCACTATGACGGTCAGGCGACCTGGGACCCGGTGCTGGCGCCGTCGTCCTGGCATGGCGTCACCACGGTGGTCATGGGCAACTGCGGTGTGGGCTTCGCACCGGTGCGGCCGGGACAGCAGGATTTTCTGATCGAGCTGATGGAGGGCGTGGAGGACATTCCCGGCAGCGCGCTTGCCGAGGGGATCAACTGGCAGTGGGAAAGTTTTCCCGAATATCTCGATGCGCTCGAGCGCTTTCCGCGTGCCATCGACGTCGGGACGCAGGTGCCCCACGCTGCCGTCCGCGCCTACGTGATGGGCGAGCGCTGCAACACCGAGGAGGATCTCCCGTCTCCGGACGAACTCCGGCAGATGGCCGAGCTCGTCCACGAAGGCGTTGCCGCAGGCGCGCTCGGGTTCTCCTCGTCCCGCACCCTGCTGCACAAGGACAAGCATGGGGTCCACGTTCCGGGGACCTTTGCCGGTTCTGACGAGATGCTGGCCCTCGGGCTCGGCATGAAGGGGTTGCGCCACGGCATCTTCGAGCTGGTTTCGGATCACCTCGGGACTGATGACGAATGGGCCTGGGTGAAGCAGTTCGCCCGTGAGACCGGTTTGAAGGTAACGCTGGTGGCCACGTCCGCGGCAGCTTACGAGGAGGGCCGGCTGTACCGCGTGGCGGAGGAGGCGCGGGCGGAAGGCATGGAGATCCGTCCGCAGATGGCAGGGCGCCCCACCGGCGTGCTGCACGGTCTGACCTCGAGTTTTCACGTCTTCGTGGGCCATCCCACCTACGCCACTGAAATCGCTCCACTGCCGCTTGCGGAGAAGCTGGCAAGGCTGGCCGACCCGGACGTTCGCAGCCGGATCCTGGCCGAGGACAGCGGGATCGGTCAGACCGTGATGGGCCGGAGCCTCGCTGAACTGCTCTGGCAGGTGTTTCCGCTGGGCACGACGCCGGACTACGAGCAGCGGCGCGAGGCGAGCGTCGCCGGGATCGCCGCCGCCCGCGGTGAGAGTCCGTTCGCGGTCATGTACGACTTGCTGCTCGAGGAGGACGGACGGACGCTGTTCTATCAGCCACTCGGGGGTTACACGAACTACAACCTCGACTATTACCGGGAGATCATGCAGCTCCCGAACATCCTGTTCGGCCTGTCCGATGGCGGTGCCCATTGCGGCGTCATCGCCGATGCGGGCATGGCCAGCTACATCCTGTCCTACTGGGGGCGGGATCGGACCCGGGGCGAGCGTCTGCCGCTGGAGTATCTGGTGCGCAAGCTGTCACGGGACACTGCAGAGGCCTACGGCATGTCCGATCGTGGCCTGCTCACCCCCGGCGCCAAGGCCGACATCAACGTCATCGACTTCGACGCATTGCGCCTGCATCGACCGGAGGCCGTCTACGATCTGCCCACGGGGGGCAGGCGGCTGGTGCAGCGGGTCGATGGTTATCGCCACACGGTGCAGTCCGGCCAGGTGACATTCGAGTCGGGTGAGCACACCGGTGCGCTGCCCGGAAAACTGGTGCGGGGCGGCCGCGGCAGCTGACGTTCACCGCGTGCCCCGGACTTCGCCCATGCTGATGGCAGGGGGTCCGGGGCGACACTTTCCATTCCATTCCATTCCATTCCAATCCTTTCCTGGAGTTTCCCATGACGGCATTTCCGTTGCCCTACTTCTCCCTGGATCTGACCGGGCAGGTCGCGCTCGTGACCGGAACCACCTCGGGTCTTGGCTGGCGCTTCGCCCGTGTGCTCGCTGCCTGTGGCGCCAAGGTCGCTGTGACTGGTCGCCGGGTGGAGCGGCTCGATGCGCTGGTCGAGGAGATCCGCAGCGACGGTGGCGAGGCCTTGCCGCTGCGCCTGGACATGACCGATCGGGCCAGTATCCGCGAGGTGGTCGAGAAGACGGAAGCGGCCTACGGCACGATCACGATCCTGGTGAATAACGCCGGCGTCCCTGATGCCCAGCGTGCCCACAAGATGTCGGACGAGCTGGTGGATACGGTGTTCGACACCAATCTTCGTGGTCCCTGGGTCCTGTCCTGTGAAGTTGCGAAGCGGTTGATCGAGGCCAAGAAGCCCGGCCGCATGGTGAACATCTCATCTGTGGGCGCATTCAACTACGGCGGCAACGGTGCTGCGCTGTACTCCGTGACCAAGGCCGCGCTGGCGCGGATGACTGAAGCGCTTGCTGTGGAGTGGTCCCGCTTTCACATCAACGTCAATGCCATCGCGCCGGGCGCGTTCTCCTCGGAGATGATGGACGGCATGATGGAGCGGCTCGGCGATTTCAGTCAGCAGTTTCCGCGCAAGCGGGTGGGCGATCCGGCGCAGCTCGATTCGACGCTTCTGTATCTGGTGTCACCGGCCTCGGAGGCCGTCACCGGCACCGTGATCAAGGTGGACGACGGTCAGGGCTCGCGCTGAGCGAGGCCAAAAAAAAGGCCGCGCGAAGCGGCCTTTGGGGAGGGCAGAAGAGGTGCCCTGCATGCCACCGGGGTGGATGCACTCTCCTGCAGTCGAACACGATGTAATGCAGATCCATTAGGCTAATCTAATTCACGCATATTAGCTTGCCGGACGCAAGATCTGCTGCAATGTCACGCTCGAGTTGGATCAGTCCGCGATCGCTGCGTCGCCTGCGGCGCCTGCAGTCTCCCACGCGGCTTCGTTCGGGCGTTGCGTTTGTGGGAGAGCCCAGGCCGCCGCAGGCGGACGGGCCGAGCTTTCGGCGTAACGCGCGGGTTCGGGATCAGTCCGCGATCGCTGCGTCGCCTGCAGTCTCCCACGCGGCTTCGTTCGGGCGTTGCGTTTGTGGGAGAGCCCA
>REEU01000066.1 GCA_007694905.1 Gammaproteobacteria bacterium
GCACGAGGGCCTGGTCGGATCGCCAGTTTCCCTTGGCGATGTTCTCCGCAGACACCTTGGCCACATACCCGACCGACTCGATCGCCTCGACGGGTCCCTCGCCGGTGTCGGGGTTATGATGCGCGAAGTACCGGTGCGTTTTCATGTCCAGCGCGCGCGCCTGTGCCGCGGCGCTCAGTACCGGGTTGATCGTCAGCGGCGGGAGGCCGTGGACACTACGGAACTCGTTGGTGTATCGCACGACTTCTTCCGCAGTGAGCGGCTTCGGGAAGAAAGCCGAGAGATCCAACCCCCAGCGCTCCAGACGCTCCGGGTCCGGCGGATTCAGCCAGAGCAGCAGGGCGCCGGCCAGTACGATCAGCAGAAACAAGCGATGCATCGACGTTCCTCAACCGGCTGCCGACGTTGGGACTCTCCCCAGAGTATCGGCGAAGCCTGTTCTTCTGGCCATCAACCTCCAGCCGTCGCCCACTCCCGTTTTCTCGAACAGCTTGCGTTTCCATGCGCGCCTTGCTGAGCAAGACCTCGGTAGCGGAAACCTCCTGGCGGGCCCCGATCGGCTAATGAATTGCTAATTGGACAAGAATTAGCAGTAAACTGTCCTGCCATGAAGCTGCCACTCACGCCGCCGCCATTGCAACAGGTACTACGCGACCTGCTGCGCGACTCACCGGACGCGGCCCTGGAGACGGCCCAGCCGCTGGTGGCAGGGCGCTACCTGCACTGGGATGAACTCTGCCACCGCACGCCGCCCAAGGGGTTGAGCCACGAGGGTTGGTGGGCAGGGATCAAGCTGGCACGGCAGGGGCTCCTGCGACCGTTGCCGTTTCGGGACAAGCACGGGGCCTCGATCCAGTTTGGCATGCCCGACCCGGTGCTGAAGGCGCTGCACTCCATCGACCGCCGCGCCGCAGGCAGCCTGACCATGGACGTGCCCATCGTCTCCGGCGAGGATCGGGACCGCTATCTGGTCAGTTCGCTGATCGAGGAAGCCATCACCTCCAGCCAGTTGGAGGGCGCGGCCACCACCCGGGAGGACGCCAAGGCGATGCTGCGTTCCGGGCGCAAGCCGCGCGACCGTAGCGAGCGCATGATCCTGAACAACTTTCAGGCGATGGAGTGGATCCGGGAACTCGGCGATAGGCCCCTCACGCCTCAGCACATCTTGGAACTGCACCGAATTGTGACCGCCGACACGCTGGACGACCCGACCGCGGCCGGCCGCTTGCGCAAAGCGGGCGAGCGAGTGCAGGTGGTCGATGCCCAGCACGTGAACGTGCTGCACGACCCTCCCGATGCGGCGAGTCTGCCGAAGCGACTTCGGGCGTTGTGCGACTTTGCCAACCGTAAGGAGGATGCGGAGCCCTTCGTGCACCCGGTGATCCGAGCGGTCCTGCTCCATTTCATGCTCGGCTACGATCACCCATTCGTGGATGGCAACGGGCGCACCGCGCGCGCACTCTTCTACTGGAGCATCGCCCGCTCCGGTTACTGGCTCCTTGAATACGTCTCCATCTCGCGTCTGTTGAAAAAGGCACCCGCGCGCTACAGCCGCGCCTACCTCCACACCGAGACGGATGCCAACGACACGACCTATTTCATCCTGCATCAGCTCGATGTGATCCAGCGTGGCATCGAGGCCCTCTACGACTATCTGGGCCGCAAGGCCGCCGAGCAGCGCAGTGCCGAAAACCTGTTGCGCCACGCACCAGGCCTGTCTGAGACGCTGAACCACCGCCAGATTGCATTGCTCAGCCACGCGTTGCGCCATCCTGGGCACGACTACACCGTGGAAAGCCACCGTCGCTCGCACCGGATCACCCCCCAGACCGCGCGTATGGACCTGCTGCGTCTAACCGAGACTGACCTGCTCGAGCAGCGCAAGCGCGGGAGGGCCTTCGTGTATTTTGCGCCGCCGGATCTGGATCAGCGTATTCGAGCTGCTTCGGTGGATAGAGGACGTTCCAGTTGACTCGGGATGCCAAGGACAAGCTCAGTCTCGACCTCTTCACGGAAGAGACGCCCGTCGATGCCCATGCGCACCGGCTGAACTGGCCCGATCCCGCGCGCTTTCCCCTCAATGTGGATCGGCGGCAGGTCGGCGATCGGGTTCTAGAAGATCTTCGCGCATCGCAGGAGCCGTTGATCGTTACCGGATACGCTGCGTTAGATCACCTGATCGATTTCATTGTCGAAACGCCCGAGGACGGCCACCTGCGTCTGCTGCTCGGATTTGAACCGTTTCCCTCACGCCGGGAGAGTTTTGAGGTACACGGTTACAGCTTTCCAAGGGAGGTCGAGCGCTATTGGCTCGAGCGTGGAATCTCGATGGTGCTGAGCGCGAAGCTGATCCAGTGCATCGAGCGTCTGAAGAGTGGCCAGGTGCGGGCACGTTATCTCTCGGACCGTTACCGTCGGCTGCATGCCAAGATTTACGTTGGTGATCCGGCGGCGACGGTGGGGTCAAGCAACTTCACGCGATCGGGCTTCAAGTCTCAACTGGAGGCAAATGCGCGCTTCGACCGTGTTCACGAGCGGAAACGCTATGCCGAACTGCGCGAAATTGCCGACAACTACTGGTCTTTGGGGCGGGAATACAACGACGAACTGATTGCCCTGCTGGACAGACTCCTCCGCGTCGTGTCGTGGCGCGAGGCCCTTGCTCGGGCCTGCGCCGAATTGCTGGAGGGTGACTGGGCGCAGGATTTCCTGCAGTCCGTTTATCTTCCCGGAGACGCGCAACTATGGCCCTCGCAGCGCCAGGGGATCGCCCAGGCACTCTACGTGCTGTCGCGCCATGGCAGCGTTTTGGTTGCCGACGCAACCGGCTCCGGAAAGACGCTGATGGGATCGCACCTTGTGCGCGCGATACTGGACCACATCGCCGGATCCGGCCGCCTGCGCAAGGGCAGAGCACTGATGGTCTGCCCACCCGCCGTGGAGGAACACTGGCAGCGTGCGGCGACGCTCGCGAACGCGCCACTCGACACCTATTCGCACGGCATGCTCAGTCACGCGCGTAGCAAACGGCATCACATGACCATCGAGGCGCTGCGCCGCGCCCAGATCCTGTGTGTCGACGAAGGCCACAACTTTCTGAGCGTGAAGTCCAATCGGACGCAGAATCTGCTCCGGAACATGGCAGACCACGTGCTCCTCTTCACCGCTACGCCGATCAATCGGAGCGTGGTAGACCTTCTACGCATCGCGGACATGCTGGGGGCAGATAACCTCGAGCCGTCGACCCTGGACGCATTTCAGAAGATGCTGGGAGTGCGTGACATCCACCGCTCCCTCGACGAGGAAGAGACCCGCCTGCTGCGCACTGAGATTCAGAAGTTCACCGTGCGCAGGACCAAGCGCATGCTCAACGCGCTGATCGATCGGGAGCCACACGAATACCGAGACAACGCAGGCCGCACCTGTCGTTTTCCGTCGCACAGCCCGCGTACCTACGGGCTAAAAGAGTCTGAGAAAGACTGTGCGCTCGCCGCGGAGATCCGGAACCTCGCCGATCAGTTGTATGCGGTGACCCACTTCCAGCGGCCCATCGAGATGCCGGAGTTCCTGCGGCGGCAGGGACGGGACGAGGCGAGCTTCCTACAGGGCCGCCTGGTTTCGGCAAAGAAGATCGCGCGCTACATGATCATGGCGTTGCTGCGTTCATCGCGTCCGGCTCTGGCCGAGCATGTTGTGGGCACGCGGCAGGCGACCGAGGATTTCGCTCTGGAGGATTTTCAAAAAGCCAGCCCAACAGGGAATATGCTGGCCACCCTGGAACGCATTGGGGGCAGGTTGCCCCGAAACGGGCTGTCCGTCCCGCTGCCCAAGTGGCTCGCCGACCCCGTCGAACATGAAGCGGCATGCCGCCACGATCGCCAGATCTACGCGCGGATCTACGAACGCGTGCGCGAGATGAGCGACGGTCGCGAAAAAGCCAAGGCTTCGAAGCTGATCGAGCTCTCACGTCGGCATGCCCTGTTGCTGGCCTTCGACCGGAGCCCGATCACCCTGGAGGCAATCCGCAGTCATATCCGGGTGCAGAAACCTGATCGCGATGTTCTTATCGCGACCGGTGACGCCACATCGGATCGTGGGCGCCTGCTGAACGCGTTTCAGTGGGGCTCTACTGAGAAAGGAATCATCGGCCTGTGCTCGGACAGTCTGGCGGAAGGAGTCAACCTGCAGCAGGCATCCTGCATGGTCCACCTCGACATGCCGAGTGTGGTGCGCATCGCCGAGCAGCGGGCAGGGCGGGTGGATCGCATGGACAGTCCCCACGCCAGCATTGAGGTCTGGTGGCCTCAGGATGCGCCGCAGTATGCGCTCTCTTCCGATGAGCGATTCGTTGAGCGCTATGAAACCGTCGAAAGCCTGCTGGGTGCGAACATGCCTCTGCCTGCCGAGATGCTCGAGACGAGCTCGCGTCCGGTGGCCACCGAGGAGGTCATCGACGAGTACGCACAAACGCAGGAGCGGGTGGAATGGGATGGCATCCGTGATGCGTTTGAACCCGTTCGACGATTGGTGAGCGGGGAAAGTGCGCTGGTGGAATCGAGGACGTACGAGGCCTATCGCCACGTCAATGCACGCGTGCTTTCGCGAGTGAGCATCGTACGTTCGGGCTCACCGTGGGCGTTCTTCAGCCTGGCCGGTGGGAGCTTCCGAGCCCCGCATTGGGTGCTGTTTCGGGGTCTCGCGGGTACCCCAGTCACCGAACTCGCGGCCATCTGCGACGAACTGCGGACCCGTTTGTCGGCAGATGTGCACGATTTGCCGCTAAGTACCTCGAGTGCTGAGCTGTTGGTCCGTTTCATCCAGAGGTTAGGAGATGCGGAGCGTTCTCTGCTGCCTCGCCGCAAGCAGCGTGCGTTGGACGAAATGAGTAAAGTCCTTGAGCACTTCGAGCGTCTGGCAGCCCAACGGCAAGATCAGTTGGCGCTGGGGCACTATGAGGCCATCCTGCGAGCTCTGCGGGAGCGGGGCGATGAAGTTCAACCCGATTGGGATGATGTGGCGAGCCGGTGGCTGGATCTGATCCGCCCCGTTTGGTACGAGCGGCTGAAGCAGAAGCGCCGCCGTCCACTCCTTCTGAGGGACATCCGGGACGATCTCAAGAGCAAGGAAGCGACGCTGGGACCGCAGATTGTCGAGCGCTTCGCGTCTTTTCCGGTCATGTCACCGCCGGAAGAGCGGATCTCCGCTTGTATTCTAGGGATCAACCCGTAACGCGTGTGTAGCGTGCCATCGTGGCACGGCAACTCCGGCGTGGCTGCAGATGGCGGTGCGTTAGACGCTGTGTCAGTGCGCCATAGCTTTTACGCGCACATGGGCTCTTTACCACGGGTCTCCTTGTGCACGGTTTGCGCCTGGGTTTGGGTGTCCGGGCCTCGCTGCGAAAATGCGTAGAATCGTGGTCAATTTGATGTGACATTGGCTCGCCTTCCATGCGCAGACGCGACCTCCCTACACGCGAAGAGTTGTTCGAACTCGTGTGGAGCAAACCCAC
>REEU01000098.1 GCA_007694905.1 Gammaproteobacteria bacterium
TGGCGAGAGGCTCGGTGGCGAGAGGCTCGGTGGCGAGAGGCTCGGTGGCGAAATCACAAGCTGGCGCGCCAACGGTGATTGACGGTAGGAATGCGATGCTGCTCGAGTTCACCAAAATGCATGGTCTCGGCAATGACTTCGTCGTCATCGACCTGGTCACTCAGTCAGCCACCTTGAGTGCCGACGACATCGCACGCATGGCGGACCGCCACACCGGCGTGGGCTTCGACCAGATGCTCGTCGTCGAGCCACCCACCGATCCTGAAGCCGACTTCCGCTATCGCATCTTCAATGCCGACGGCAGTGAAGCCGAGCAGTGCGGCAACGGTGCGCGCTGCTTCACGCGCTTCGTCCACGACCGCAAACTGACGATGAAGCCCGTGATCACGCTGCAGACCAACACCGGCCTCATCGAATGCCGGCTGCGCGAGAACGGGCAGGTGGACGTGGACATGGGCGAGCCGTGCTTCGAACCGGCCGCGCTACCCTGCATCGCCACGGAGCAGTGCCTGCTCAATGGCGACACGGCTCAACTTCAGATCGGCGACACGTCGCTCGAGTTCGCGCTGGTGTCCATGGGCAATCCGCACGCCATTCTGTTCTGCGAAGACATCTTTGCGGTTCCGGTGACGGAACTCGGCCCTGCGATTCAGGCGCTGTCCGCGTTCCCCGAGGGCGTCAACGTCGGGTTCTGCCAACTCATCGACCGTGGCTTTCTGCGCCTGCGGGTGTTCGAGCGCGGCGCCGGCGAGACCCGGGCCTGCGGCAGCGGCGCCTGCGCCGCCGTGGCGGCCGCGCGCCGCCGGGGATGGGTGGACGAACGGGTCAAGGTATCCCTGCCTGGAGGCAAGCTGAGACTGTCCTGGCAGGGTCCCGGGCATCACATTAGAATGCTCGGAGATGCGGTTGCGGTATTCGAGGGTCGGATCGAGTCATGACGGACAAAACCGTCCCAAGGCTGGCAGCCCTACCGGAGGGCAGCGCCACCCCCGATGCCGACCAGGTGGCCGACTATCTCCGCGACCATCCGGAGTTCTTCATCGGCCGGGACGCCCTGCTGACCGACCTCCTGCTGCCCCACGGCAGCGGCGGCTCCGTTTCCCTCGTCGAACGCCAGCTCAGCCTGATGCGTGAACGCAATCAGGGCATGCGCCGGCGCCTGAACGAGATGGTCCGCACCGCACGCTTCAACCACCGCTTGTTCGAGCGCACGCTGGAACTGACCCTGCACCTGATGGAGACAAGCGGTGCCGAAGCGAGGCTCCGCAGCCTCGGCGAGGGTCTGACTCACGGCTTCGACCTCGATGCCGTAGCCATGCATGGCATCGAGCGTGAAGGCTTTCCTTCGTCTCTGCGCGCAGCGGTCCCCGTCACCAGGGAGTCGGCGGCCATAGACGCGGTCGCCAATCTGCTGCGGCCCGGGCGCATCGTCTGCGGCCTGCTTCGGGAACCGGAGCTCGATTTCCTGTTCGGGGAACAGCAGACCAACGTCGCGTCAGCCGCCGTGATGCCGGTCGAAGTCCCGGGCGGCCTGCTGCTGCTCGCGTTGGGCAGCCAGGATCCGAATCATTTCACGCCGGACATGGGGACGTTGTTCATCCGATTTCTTGGCGACGCCATCGCCCGCCTGCTGGAACAGGAGGTCGCACCAGGCGCGACCGGGGCCACCGGTACGGCGTGAAAGCCACGTCCAACGAGGCGCCGAATCCGCCGGCCGCCAATCTGGATGCGCTGTTCCATTTCCTCGCCCACCTGGAGCGGGAACGACAACTCTCGCCGCACACGCTTGCCGCCTACCGCCGGGATCTCGAGCGCTTCATGGCCCATCTGGTCCAGCGTGATGCGACGCGCACGCTGGAGGCGGTGGACGTGCACGACGTGCGCGCCTTCGTCTCCGCAGAGCACAGGCGCGGCCTGGATGGGCGCTCCATTCGCCGTGCGCTATCAGCACTGCGGGCGTTGTTCGACTTTCTCGCGCGCAGCACCGGTCTGCGCCGCAATCCGGCCCGAGGTGTACCGTCACCGAAGTCCGCACGCCGGCTGCCGCACACCCTGGACGCGGATCAGGTCGGACACCTGCTCGAACGCAGCGGCGACGACTTTCTCGAACAACGGGACCAGGCCTGCTTCGAGCTGATCTACTCCAGCGGTCTGCGCCTGGCGGAAGTGGTCGCCCTGGACGTGCTCGACGTGGATCTCGCCGATGCCCTGGTGACCGTCACGGGCAAGGGCCGCAAGACCCGTGTCGTTCCGGTGGGCGGACCTGCGCGCGAAGCGATCCGAAATTGGTTGGCACTGCGCGCGGATGTGATGCCCCCGGGCAGCCAGGCCGAAGGCGGCGGACCGCTGTTCGTCTCCCGCCAGGGCCGTCGCCTCGGGCCGCGCAGCATCCAGCAACGCCTGCACCGGCGCGGCCTGGAACGACACATCGACGGCCGTGTGCATCCGCATGCCCTGCGCCACTCTTTCGCGAGCCATCTTCTGGAGTCGTCCGGAGATCTGCGCGCCGTGCAGGAACTGCTCGGCCACGCCGACATCTCCACCACCCAGATCTATACCCACCTGGACTTCCAGCACCTCGCGGAGGTCTACGACCGCAGCCATCCACGCGCCAAGCGCAGGGAACCGAGCGAGGAATGAAGCACGTTGAGTGGTAACCCTTCGATCCGCCTGATCACCTTCGATCTGGACGACACCCTCTGGCCGGTCGCGCCGGTCATCGTGCGCGCAGAACACCGCATGCGCGACTTTCTCGACAGCCACGCACCGGAAGTATACCGGCGGCTTGATCGCGACGACTTCGCGCGCATCAGGGAAGAGGTTCTCGCAAAGCAGTCAGCCTTACTCCACGACATCTCCACCCTGCGGCGGGAGGTGCTGAAGGCAGCGCTCAGAGTCTGCGGCTACGCGGATGTCGAGGCCCTGGCCGCCGGCGCCTTCGATGCTTTTCTCGATGCCCGGCATGACATCGAGTACTTCGAAGACGCGCTCGACACGCTCGAGCTTCTGAGCCGTCGCTTCACGCTGGCAGCCCTGTCCAACGGCAATGCTGATGTCGCACGCCTCGGTCTCGACCGGTATTTTGCATTCCACCTCAGCGCCGAGCGGGTCGGTCGGCGCAAGCCGCACCCGGAAATGTTCGAACAGGCGCTGCAGGAAGCCGGCATCGGCGCCGACGCTGCCGTGCACGTGGGCGACCACGCGGACGACGACATCCGTGGCGCCCATCAGGTCGGCATGGCCACGGTGTGGGTCAATCGCAGCGGTATCCCCTGGGACCTCGCGGATCTGACACCCACCTGGGAGATCCGCGATCTGAAAGAACTCCCGTCGCTGCTGTCCTGATCACCGGGCCATCGGGCCGCAACACCACACGTACCGGCCAGCAGGGTGGCCGGGGGCGCCGCCGTTCAGCGAATGCCGTGTTCGCGCACGAAGGCCTTCACCGCGTCGACATCGGCAGGCAACTCCACGCTGCGTACCGGTTTGCCGACAAGCGCATCCACTGCGGGATGATGGGCCAAGTCCTCGCCAACGGCCTTTTGCACAGATTCGGGAAACTTCGCCGGATGGGCCGTCGCAAGGCAGATCACCAACTGGCCCGGTGCGAGCGCATTCGCGGCGGCAACACCCACGGCCGTGTGCGGGTCGAGCAGGTAGCGATGGCTGCGCCACGTGTCCCGGATCGTGGCCAGGGTCGTCTGCGCATCCACAGCTATGGCCTGGAACAGCGGATCGATGCGTCCAGTGCAGCCCGCCTCGAAGCAGAGTTCGCCGCGCTCGGCGAAGTCCGCCATGAGTTGGCGCAGACGCGCAGCATCCTCGTTGCAAAGGTAGTACAGAAAACGCTCGAAGTTGCTCGCGACCTGAATGTCCATGGACGGGCTGATGGTGTGACGCACCTGGCCACGCCGGTAGACCCCGCTGTTGAAGAACACCGACAGAATGTCGTTCTCGTTGGTCGCGAGGATCAGACGCTCAACCGGAAGCCCCATACGCGCAGCCAGCCAGCCAGCAAAGATGTCACCGAAGTTCCCAGTGGGCACCGCGAAACCAACAGGTTCACGCTGGCGCAAACCGGCGTAAAAGTAATACACGATCTGCGCCATCACGCGAGCCCAGTTCACGGAGTTCACGGCTCCGAGACGCATGCCCCGCTTGATCTCCAGATCACCGAACGTGGCCTTCAGCAGCGCCTGGCAGTCATCGAAGCTCCCGTCGATGGACAGAGCGTGGACGTTGGCATCCGCAACCGTCGTCATCTGCAGTTCCTGGACGCGGCTGGTGCGGCCACGCGGGAACATGATGAAGATGTGAATGTTATGGCGGCCACGAACACCGGCGATGGCGGCGCTGCCGGTGTCTCCACTGGTCGCACCGAGGATGTTCAGGGACTGACCCCGCGCTTCAAGGATGTACTCGAATAGGTGTCCGAGCAGCTGCAGGGCAATGTCCTTGAACGCGAGCGTCGGACCGTGCCACAGCTCCAGGATCCGCTGGTCGCCTACCTGAACGCTCGGCGTCACTTCCGGGTGGTCAAAACTCCGGTAGGCGCGGTCGATCAGCGTCGCAAGATCCGAGCGCGGGATGTCGTCGCAGAACAGGGAGACGATTTCCAGTGCGAGATCCTGGAACGACAACTCGCGCCAGTCATCGAGCCGATCACGTACGTCCGGAATGGTTTCCGGGACCAGCAGCCCGCCATCAGGCGCGAGGCCAGTCAGGACGGCATCCTGGAAAGACTCGGGCGGCGTCTGACCGCGGGTACTGACGTAACGCATGCGTGCTCCTGCGAAACTCGAGACAAACGCGGCCGCCATGACAGCGGCCGCGGTCGAAGCCGCGAATTCTAACCGACGCGGGTCCGGACGTCCCCGCCATCCGACACGTCAACGCCAGTCCGGCTCCGGGTCTGCAGGCGCCCAGACCGGATAGCGCACACCCGCCAGCCGGTGCATCACAAAGGCCTGCAGCACGAGGATCGTGGCGCCCGCGAGCAGCAGTGGAAGGTGCCACAGCGACGAGATCAGCCCCATGGACACCAGCAGGGACGTAGCAGCCGCAGGCGGATGCGCGGCGCGGAGCCCGATCATCAGTGCACAGGTGAAGCCCATACCGACTGCTGTGGCCGCGATCCGCACGCCATCCATACCCATTTCGAACGCTGAGCCGGCCCCGAGCAGGCCGAACGTCCACAGGCTAGCCCAACCAGAGAGTACGCCGATCAGGTGGCCGAGCAGGACGTTACGCGGCGCGGCGGCCGCCACCAGCGGCCGGTAGAAGAGGATGAATGCGCTGGCCCCCACCGACGGGAATATGAAAGGTTCCTGGGTGATCATGGCGATGCCCGCAAGCAGGGCGACGCTGAGCGCGCCATTGAAGCCACTGACGAGAGCGAGCGCCGTCCGCGGATCGAAGCGCCGCATGAATCGCTTCAGGCGCAGCCGCGCGAGCAGAAAGTACGCGAGGCGTCGCCGCGCCCGCTCGTTGGGTCC
>REEU01000065.1 GCA_007694905.1 Gammaproteobacteria bacterium
TGGGCCATCATCCAAACCTTGGAGCGCTGCCCATGTTGTGGCGGCACCCCTGAATTAATGACACAGTAGTACTAAGCAAACGCCTCGCAACATCAACGCTCTACGTTATGTTCCATGAGAGGGGCGAAGGCGTCGGATGATTCGCCCGAGTACCGGAACGTGCTCGTAGAGGCCGCTGCCGGAGTCCCAGAAGTCCTTGTGCAGCAGCACGCGGTGATCGGCATCGAAACGGAACTGGGTGACGCCGTGGCTGACGATGGGCTCGCCCCGATTCAGTGATGGCACCGTCATGGCCATGCGCCAGCGCACGTAGACATCGATGTCCTGGACCGCGGTGCCGAGGAACGTCACCTGCAGCGCGCGATCTCCAGAAACCGCATCGATGAAGTAGGCCTCGATAGCATCGACGCCTTCGATCGCCGCCAGCGTATCGTTCAGGTAGGCATCCTGTGCATACAAGGCTCGTGCCTGCTCGCGCACCGATTCTGGCGAGGCATCGCGGAAGAACGCCTCCACGCCGGCGACTGCGTCCGCGAGCCGGTCGGGGTCATCCGCGAAGCCTGCGAACGCGCGGCCGTGACTGCGTTCCAGGGCCGTCTGGTAGCTCGCCTCCAGCTCCGCCAGCGTAATTCCCGCGCTGCATGCGCCGAGCAGTCCTGCCAGCAGCGCGGCGAAGCAGACACGGCTCAAGGGTCCTTGAATCGTCACTTCATCAGTCTCCGGCGCATCAGTACCACGGCCAGGGGATACAGCAGTGCTGCCAGGGCCATTACGTACAGCGCACAATACAGGTGGGTCGAGCCGAGCGGCCCGACCGAAAAGCCGCGCGCCAGCTCCACCAGCGGCGTCAGCGGGGCGACCCAGGCCACCGGCTGCAGCCACGCGGGCAGCACCGAGATCGGGAAGAAGGTGCCGCTGAAGAAATAAAGTGGTGTCGCCACCAGGGTGAACACCAGCGAGAGCGCATGCATGGACGGTGCGAGCGCCGCGAACAGCAGGCCGATGCCGCCGAACACGAGCCCCACGCCGACGGAGACGAGCAGCAGTCCGGGCAGCGCCACGAATGGAATCCAGCCGAACGCGATGGCGAAGCCTGCCACCGCGAACGTGGACAGCAGCGCCCGGGTGATGGCGAAGGACAGTTCCGCCAGGATGATCTCCGGGATGGTCACCGGCGCGGTGAGCGCGGTCTCGTAGTAGCTTTGGCCGATGCGCTCGAAGGTGCTCCAGGAACATTCGAAGATGGCGTGGAACATGGCGGTGCCGATGACGATGCCCGGTGCCACGAACATGGCGTAGCTGCCGTAGGCTTCCATTTCGCCGACCAGACGGCCGATGCCCAGTGCGACCGCCAGCAGCACTACGACGGGTTCGATCACGAACCAGGTCAGCGCCACCTGCCAGACTCGGGTCAGTGCAAGCAGATGACGCCACCAGATGGCATGCACGGATCGCCAGCGAATGAAGCCAGTCTCCGGAACCAGAGTGGTCGCGGCCATGGTCATGGCTGATCCTCCTGCAGGCCCCGCCCCGCAAGCGTCAGAAAGACGTCCTCGAGGTTGGCGGCACGCTCGCTCACCTGCACGCCTTCGAGTGCTGGAAGCCTGGGCACACCGCCGTTGCCGCCGGTGACGCGGATGATTGCGCCCACCTCCCGGTAGGGCAGGCCGGCGGCCCTGAGCCGGCTACGAATGTCTTCCCGTGAGGCGCCGTCGGGGCGGATGTCCAGGGCGGCGCTGCCGGCATGACGTTTGATCAGTTCCGGCGGTGAGCCTTCGTCGAGGATGCGCCCGGAGTGCATGATCGCAATCCGGTCGCACAGCGTCTCCGCCTCGTCCATGTAGTGGGTGGACATGAGGAGGGTGACATCGGCGCGTTTCAGTTCTGCCAGTTCCTCCCAGACGCGTATGCGGCTCTCCGGGTCGAGCCCCGTGGACGGCTCGTCGAGGATGATCACTTCCGGCTCGCCCATCAGCGCCCGGGCGATGGCGAGCCGCCGCCGCATGCCGCCGGAGAGTTCATCCACCTCCGCATCGCCGCGGTCGCGCAGGCGGAAGAATCCGAGCACTTCGTCCGCCCGGGCCCGCGCCTGACGCCGGCTGAGACCGATCAGGAAGCCGAACACCTCAAGGTTCTGGCGCACCGTGAGTTCGCCGTCGAGGCCGTCTGCCTGGGTGACCACCCCGAGCCGGGCACGCACGGCGCGGGATTGCTCTGCCACATTCAGACCCGACAGGAACAGTTGGCCGCCGGAGATCGGCGATAGTCCGGCCAGCATGCGCATGATGCTGGTCTTGCCGGCACCGTTAGGGCCGAGCAGGCCGAAGGTCTCGCCCCGCTCCACCCGGAAGTCGACCCCGTCCACCGCCCGCAGGGCACCGAAGGTCTTCACCAGTGCTCGCGCTTCGATCACCGCCACGCGCTGCTCCCGAATCCATTGCCCGCGTGCCGGTAGGGCTTCGGGGCAGGGGCGCATTATCCGGACCCCATCCGCCCTGGGCCACTCCGCCCGTCGCACGCCTGCCTCGAGCTGTCCTGGCAAAGGGTCGCTCAGGAAGGTCGCGAGCCGGCGTGCTGCGGGCGGTCGTCATCGATCGCGAACCAGTCCGCTTTCGATGCCACGTGGGCATGGGAGGCGATGCTGGCACCCGTGGCCCCGTCCAGCGTGCCGACGCGCAGCCGGATCCTTCCAGGTGCGTCTTCGCGACGACTGAATATGGGCGACCCGCAGCGCCGACAGAACACCCGCTCCTTGCCGGGCGACGCCCGGTAGGCGGTCAGCAGATCCTCTCCTGCAAGCCACTGTAGGGCAGGCTCCTCAATCGCCGCGACCACAACGAAGGGGCCGCCCTGAGCCTTCTGGCAATGGCGGCAGTGGCAGGCTTCGAAGTCCGGCAGCGCGCCATGTAGTCGATAGCGGATGCCGCCGCAGAGACAGCTCCCCTGCCCTATCTCGGCTTGCGCCGCAGCGTCCTGGTTCAGGTGGGTCACCATGCGCCCTCTCTTGTGGATGAACCGGGTATTGTGGACCGCGTGCACAACCATGGCCCAGAGTCAGGCGGCGGCTGGCCTGGACATGAGGCCCGCGTAGGGGCGAGCCTTCGCGAAGGAGTCCGTCCGGTGTTCGGTAAGATTGGGGAGAAACGATGTCGGTGGTTCGATCGCTGGTCTTCGCGATGGCAGCGACAGCGCTTGGAGGGTGTGGCGAGCAGCATGCGGCGTATGCATGTGTCGACGTCACATCGCCGAGCGAGCCGGATGCCCGCGACGGCATGGTCTGGATTGCGCCCGGATCGGTCACGTTGGGATCGCTGCAATTCTTTCCCGAGGAGCGGCCGCTGCGCGAAGTCGAGGTGGACGGGTTCTGGATCGACGTGCACGTGGTGACTAACGCCGAGTTCGAGCGCTTCGTCGAGGCCACAGGCTACGTCACCATGGCAGAGCGCAACGGCGCGGGGGCCGGTGGCGGCGCGGTCTTCGGCCCGGCGGCGCAGACGCAGGACTGGAGCGACATCCGTCAGTGGTGGCGCCATGCGCCGGACGCCAGCTGGCGACATCCCCAGGGGGGTGCGAGCACCATCGAAGGCCGCGAGGCGTTTCCTGTGGTGCAGATCGCGTTCGAGGATGCCGTGGCGTACGCCAACTGGCGCGGCCGCGACCTGCCCACGGAAGCGGAGTGGGAATTCGCGGCCCGCGGCGGACTCGACGGTCAGCCCTATGTCTGGGGCAGTGAGGTGCGCCCGGACGGCGCCTACCGCGCCAACTTCTGGCAGGGGGAGTTTCCCTACCGTGACAGTGGCGAGGACGGGCACGTCGGTCTGGCACCGGTGGGCTGCTATCCGGCCAACGGCTATGGGCTCTACGACATGGCCGGTAACGTCTGGGAATGGACCCGTGAGCCCTGGAGCGGGCCTGGTTTCCGGGTGATCAAAGGTGGTTCGTTCCTGTGCTCGGACAGCTTCTGTCACCGCTATCGTCCTGCCGCCCGGCAGCCGGGTGACGAGGCCTACTCCACTGAGCACCTGGGTTTCCGTACGGTCTGGCGTGGACCGCCACCAGGTTAGTGGGAGAGTTTTCAACTTTCGCCGCCCTGCCTTGCGGGTTACCCTCCTCGCGTGTCGTTCTGTCTTTGGGGCAGCATGCTGCCATCGCGCCCCGATCGTTTTGGAGGAGTCACCATGACTAGAGTCCTGTCAATGTTCTGCGCTTTGCTGCTGTCGCTTGCGCTCTCAGCCGCCGCCCACGCGAGCGCTTTGGACCGGGACACCGTCACGCGCTGGATCGCCGCCGCCGAGAACGTCCGGGAACGGGTGGAGGCCTACGAGGACGAAGAGGATGACGATGAACTCTTCGATGGCGAAGGCATGCCCACGTTCACCGACATCGAGAACATCTATCGGACGATGTACAACCGTGATGCCGAAGTGCGCAGTGCCGCTCGGGCCCAGGGATTCCGTAGCGCGGACCAGTGGGCCGACGTCAGCGCGCGCATCACCATGGGTCTTTTGTCCCTGGAGATAAGCGACAACGCGCCCGAGATGGATGCCGAGATGGCGCGCGCCATGCGTGAGATGGAGGACAACCCCAACGTGCCCCCGCAGATGCGTGAAATGATGATGCAGCGGATGCAGGAGGCCATGGGCGGCGTTCAGCGCATGACCGAAGGTGTCCGCGAAGAAGACCTGCCGATCCTGCGGGATATGCGCAGTGAACTGCGTGCGGTGGTGGACATCGGTGACTACGGTGATGACTGACGGCCACTGCGATTGGTTATGGCGGCTGCCCTGTGAGCGCGGCGGCACCTTCGGTGGTCGAGTTCCGAACCGGCAGGCAGACGGACGTTCCGGCCCTGGTCGGGCTGATCAACTCGGTCTACCGGGGCGACTCCAGCCGGCTCGGCTGGACCACCGAGGCCGATCTGCTCGACGGTCAGCGGACTGACGCCGAAGACGTGGCGGCGCTGATCGCCGCTGCGGATTCCATCTTCCTGCTTGGCGAAGCCGCCGAAGACCTCCTCGGCTGCATGCACCTCGAGCGCGATGGTGACGCGGCCTGGCTCGGCATGTTTTCCATTCGCCCGGGTCGCCAGGGGCAGGGCCTTGGCAGGCATTTTCTTGCTGCGGCGGAGGTCGAGGTGGTCAGCCGCTGGCGCAGCAGGGTCCTGCGCATGAGCGTGATCAGTCTGCGCGTCGAGCTCATCCGCTACTACGAGCGACGCGGTTTCGCGCTCACCGGCGAGACGCGTCCATTCCCGACCGACCCGCGCTTCGGGATTCCCACGGTCGAAGACCTCGAATTCGCGGTGCTCGAGAAAACCCTGTGAAGGCTGCGCTCAGCAGGGCTCGAGCATTGCGCCCACCTCGATGGAGCCGGGCTGCACCACGGAGGCGTAGACTCCGAGGTCGCCGCCGTGGTGCTGCACCAGTGCACGCATGACCTTGGGGTCCTTCGGCAGAT
>REEU01000144.1 GCA_007694905.1 Gammaproteobacteria bacterium
GCCCGGCAGCCATACAGGCTCGCGCACAGACTGCGAACTTCGGGTTCGGGACACTTGCGGCAGGCTTGCAGTTGAAGACTGGGCCTGTGGCCAGGGCACCCCGCTGTGCGCTTCGATGGCCGGTGGCCGCTCCGCCCGCAAGAACAGTCGAATCCGAACGCTATGCCTGTCGGGCCTGGCCCTCAGGGGCGCTGTACTCAGACAGCGCGCAGCCGTGTGCGTGGTTTGGTGCTGGGCTCGATGTCGTGATGGGCTGCGTCGCATCTGCTTTACAAACTGCTCACAACTTCGGGCGATCGTGTCCCTAAAATGCTGGTGATGGCTCAGGCCAAGGCGCCTGCCCGGGCGATTATCCTCACGCAGCCTCCAAGAACCGATCGCAACGCCCTGATTTAAATGAATCTATGGGGTGGTGGCCTTTGCCGATCTGAACTATTGTTTGTGTAAAGGGGGTGTAAATCAGGGGTGTATTCGGCGCCAGCGTGCTGACCAGAGCTGGCAGCAGCGACCCGATTGAAGCGCCACGGTCCGGGCGACCCTCATCCGGTTCGTGAGGCTTTGCGTGCGCGCTTCGCGAACGCGGAATGCAAGAACGTCTTACCCCTTAATCATTCCGGCCGAGGAAGCCAGTCATGTTCGGATTCAAGCGCTACCCCGTCGCCCTGCTCGCTGCTGTGCTGGCGTCGCCCGGAGCCTACGCGGAGGTGTTCACCGAGACCGGCAGCTTGGGTCCCCAGGGTACCCAGGCAGGAACGGTGATCTCCAATCAGGCTCGAGCCGAGTATGCAATCAGCGGTAATCCCGTGATTGAGCAATCCAATCTGGACACTTTCAGCGTCGACGAGCGGATACAGGTGGACGTTACCGTGCAGACGCCGTCGGTGACGGTACAGGGGGGGCAGAGCCAGCGCCTGCAGCCTTTTCTGATTACGAATCTGGGCAACGGGCAGGAACGCTTCAGCCTCGAAGTGCTGCCCATGGCTACAGCATTCACCCCGGTCTTTGCCTCCGACAACCTCGTCTATCGGGCCGTCGGTGACAGCTGTACCACTGATGACGTTACCGCGTCTCGGGCCTTCGATGTCGAGGCGGATCAACTCGATCTCGCTTCTGGCGGCACCATCCTGATCTGCGTCCCGGCGGATATTCCTGCCGACGCGGCAGATGGCGAAGAGGGGCTGATCGTCCTGCGCGCGAAGTCCGACACCCCGGGGGCGGATGGTGCGGGCATCGGCGACGCACTGGCCGGGGTCGGTGACGAGGGCGTCGATGCTGTGGTGGTCCAGGCCAACGGCAGTGACGAGGATGAGGGTCTGTACGTGGTCAGCGCCGTCGATGTCACGGTGGTGAAGTCCATTTCCGAGGTGGCGGACGGGTTTCGTACCGGGCCGCCGAACACCGCGGATGGAGGGCGTTTCATTCCTGATGCGATCGTCACCTATCGTCTCGACGTCACCGTGGCCGGCAGCGGTAGCGTGGACAATCTGCGCATCATCGACGACATCCCGCTGCCCAGCGGCGACAGTGGTATCGCCTACGTTCCGAACTCGGTGGTCGTCGACGGTGCCGCCCAGACCGATTCCGCTGACGGCGATCTGACCACGGTCACCGAAGTGACCGTCGACGGTGTTCCCCACCGACGCATCACGGTTGATTTCGGCCCGACTTCCGGCGATCCGCTGTTCGAGAGCGTGATCACGTTCCAGTTCCAGATCCAGTGAACCAATAGAGGAGATCCGTCATGAAGACGATTCATGCGCTGTGCGCCTTGATCCTGCTGTCGGCGACGACGGTCGCTTGGTCTCAAGAGCCCATCCGGCTCGTGAGCTCCGTGCAGAAGGTCGAAACGGTCGTCAACGAGCAGGGCGAGCAGGAGCGGCGCCTGGTTGCCGCGGAACGCGTTATTCCCGGCGACGAACTGCGCTACACGGTCACGTTCACGAATCAAGGTGACGAGGCGGTGGATGCGGGGAGCATCGTCATCACCAACCCCGTACCGGAGAACACGATCTATCTGGAGGGCAGTGCGGGCGGCTCGGGTACCGACGTGCGGTTCTCAGTGGATGGCGGCGAAACCTGGGGTGAACCCGATGCCCTGAGGGTCACGGGCGAAGACGGGCGGACGCGCGTCGCCGATGCCGAGGAATACAGCCACATACGCTGGACCTTCCGTCCCTTGCTGCAGCCGGACCAGGAAAGTTCGGTGTTCTTTCGGGTGCGTCTGCGCTGATGGCAGGCGCTCCGAGAGGGCCGGACATGAATGAAGGGGCGGCCGGGGTCATGCCCGTTCGGCACCACCAGGCAAGGAAGTAGACAAGACGTTGAGTGCGACGACTGCAATCAGCGCATGGATCGGACCACGAATACAGGGTTCGACTGCGACCGACAAAGGAAGGACATCCACCATGAATGTGAAACACACAGGCAAGCTGTTTACCCTGGGGGCCATCCTGGCTTTCGGGGTGGGGTGGGGGCCGTTGGCCTCAGCGACTCCGGCAGGAACCGAGATCCTCAACGACGCCCTGCTGAACTTCAGCGTCGGCGGAGTTGCTCAGGACGAGATCTCGACGGCTGATCCGGATCAGGACGGCACTTCGCGCTTCCTGGTCGACCGCAGGCTCGACGTTCTGGTCACGCGGGCCGATGGCACAGTGGTGTCGGTTGTGCCCGGGGCCGAGGGTGTGGTGCTCAGCTTTGATGTCACCAATCAGAGCAACGACACCATGGACATCCTCCTGGGTCTGTCCCGAAACGAAGCAAATGATGTCTTCACCATCGGTTCGGCGGCCATCGATCCACCAGCCACGGTGCAGGGCGTCTGCATTGATGCTGATACGGACGGAACTTGCGATACGGCTCTGGTGGCGGAGGGAAGTAACGGTTCCATCTACAGGATCCCTGCGGTGGATGCGGATGACACGGTGCGCATCCTGGTGCAGTTCGATATTCCTTCCGTTGCCGTCAATGGCGAGTTCGACGCCTGGTCTCTGGTTGCGGCGGTGACTGATCCCGGTGCCGGCGATGTGCTCGCGCAAGTGGACAGCAACGGCCGGGTCATGCTCGGATCCAGCGTAGCGGCTGTCGACGAAGCCGACGATCCGGACGTGGTGCAGAACGTTTTTGCGGACGTCGCGGGCGATCTCGGCTACGACTTCGTCGCTGATACGGCGAGCAGCACGGCCGATGTGGCCAATGGCGGCCAGCATTCCGCTACCAGCCAGTTCTTGATTTCCGCAGCGGTGATGACGATCGCCAAGTCCAGCCGCGTGGTGTGGGATCCCATCAACGGCTTCGGGTTCGGCTTTGCCGCTGGCGCTGCGCCGCCGTTCGACGGCAGTGCGACCGGCAACAATCCCAGGCGGATTCCCGGTGCGGTCATCGAGTATACGGTGACGGTATCCAATGCCGAGGATGCAGCCACGGCCACCGGCGTTCTGGTCGCCGACGGGCCTCCGGCCCTGACCTCGGCGGTCGTCGGCGGAACGCTGTTCGGCGATGATGAGACAGCGCTCCCGAATATCTACATTCGTGCCTGCTCGGCTGCTGAGTTTGCGGTGGGCAGCGAAACGGTCGCTGACGATTTCGAGGCGGATCTCGACGACTGTGCCGCGGAAGCGTCAGGGAGCGTCATCTTCTACGTCGTGATCGACTGATCATGCTGGAAGCGCTTTCCTGTTGATCGGTCCGGCAGTCGTTCGCGTCCTGTGCACGCTCCGCAGCCTCTTGGCTGCGGAGCGTACGTGCGTACGCGTTGAGAACGATTCGCCGCCGGATCAGGGTCGGCTTGCAAGGCATTCCGAGGGGGCCATTGGGCCCCCTGGGAGCGACGTGCAGCGCCGGTCGCTGTCCATGCGTGAGCGTGGCCAGCGCCGGGCGTTGTGTTTCTGCACAGTGCTGCTGCTCGGCACTGCACCGGGTCTGGCCTGGGCCCAGACAGCACCCGGAACTGTCATCGATAACATCGCCCGGGCAGAACTCGGCATCGCTGCGGACGTGATCACGTTCCTTTCCAATCCGGTGAGCTTTACCATCGCGGCACCGGAAGGTTCGGCGCCCACGGCCATCGAACTCGACAATCAGTCCGTGGATGAGGGCGTGCCGGGCGCGGTGATCGGCAACCTGAACGTGTTCGATCCGGACCCGGAGGCGACCCACACTTTCGCCGTGAACGATCCTCGCTTCGAGGTCGTGGGCAACGTGCTCAAGCTCGTCGATGACGTCGCGCTGGCGTTTGCCGACGCGCCGCTCAGGGTCATCGAGGTGACGGCCACGGATCCGAACGGCGACAGCATCACCGTTCCCTTTCCGATCGTGGTGCAGCCTGCATTCCGCTTCACACCCCTGCTGTGCTCGGCCAGCGGCAATGCGCCGATTCCACCCGGGAGCGCCACGGATGCCTCGGCGTCGGGCTTCGACGCGGTTGGCCCGACACCCGGCGCGGACGGATCCGTCGCCATCCTGCCTCCAGTAGATGCAAGCATTTGCGAGAACGTCACCACTGCGACGCTTGGGCAGTTCGAGGTTCCGGACGGCGCGAGCTTCAGCTTCGAGCCGAACGATGCCCGTTTCCTGGTCACGGCCAGCGGCGTGCTGCGCCTGCGGACGCCCCTCTTTCTGAACCACGAGCTTGAGCCGGAAGTGCTCATCGATGTGACCGTGTTCCGCGACGGCGCGTTGCATCGGGTGCAGCCGGTCCGGCTCACCGTGCGTGATCTGAACGAGCCCCCCACGGACATTCTGCTCGACGCGTCCAGCGTGCTCGAACGCACGCCGGGGGCGACCGTTGGTGCGTTGACCGTAGTCGACGAAGACGTCGACGACAGCCATACCTTCGAGGTATCGGATGCCCGCTTCGTCGTGGTCGGCGGCGTGCTGCAGCTGGCACCCGATCTGGAGATCGATTTCGATCTGGAACCGCAGGTGGGTCTCGACGTCGTCGCGACGGACAACGGCGGCCTGCAGGTGCTGCGGCGCTTCACCCTAGAGGTCACCCCCCGCAATCTGCCGCCGGAAGCCGAGAATCTGGACATCGGTGTCGCTCGCAGTGCACCTGCCGGTACGGTGATTGGCCAGATCCCGGCGCGGGATCCGAATGCGCGCGACACGCTGACGTTCGACCTGCTCAGCGGAAGTGACGGTCGCTTCGAGGTTGACGCCTCGAACGGCAGGATACGGGTGGCTGCGGGCGCGGAGCTGGGAGGGGAAGGTACCGTCTATACGCTGCAGGTTGATGTCAGCGACGACAACGCTGCGGCGGATTCCATCGGCGTGCTGACCACCACGGCAAGCGTGCGCATCACGGTTACCGAATCCAACACGCCGCCTACCATCGCCGACCAGGTCTTCGATCCATTACCGGAGTTGAGTCCCGGCGGGACCCTGGTCGGCGTGATCGAAGCGATGGACGAGGACGGACCGCTGACGTTCACCATCGTCGGTGGAGATCTGCGCGGAGCGTTCGCCATTGACTCGGAAACCGGCGCGGTGCTGGTGGCCCGACCGGAGCTGCTGCGTTTCGATCAGGGGTCGATATGGACCTTCGAGGTGGCGGTGACGAACAGCCATCCAATGCCGCTCACCAGCATCGCGACCATCACCGTCACCTTGCTCGAGATTCCGAAGCCGCCTCTGCTCGCTGCAGGCACTTTCCAGGTCACGGAGAGGGCGCCACTCGGAACCCTGGTCGGTGTCGTCGAGGCTCGCTTCGGCGGTGGCCCGATACCGGATGGTGAGACGGTGACGTTGCTCCACGAAATCGTTGCCGGCAATGGCGGTGGTGCGTTCGCGATCGATCCCGAGAGCGGGGTCATCACGGTCGCGAATAGTGCCGCGATCGTCCTGGCTGAAGCGCCGTCATTCGATCTCCTGATTCGTGTCACCGAGTCGATTCCGCGGACGCCGGCGGGCCGTCTGGCCAGCGAGGCGGGCGTGCGGGTCATCGTCGTTGCGGGCGTATCCGGCCCTGAGGTCATCCTGCTCGAGCAGGAGGTGATCGCCGCCGATTCCCCGAGTGCACGGGTGGGCAGCGTCACCGTGATCGACCCGTCGCAGCCTGATGGACACCTGCTCACCGTTGACGACGCACGCTTCGTGATCGTGGCCGGGGAGTTGCGCCTCGCGCCGGGCGTCAGCCTGCCGCCGAACACCCTGGTGACGATCCGCATCACGGCCACCGACGGCTTCGGTCAGTCCCTGACCCGCCCGTTCACCGTCGGGACTGCTGCACAGGAGCGCAGCCCGGCTACGCTGCTGTTCATGAAGGTGCCGCCCCCAATCGGTGCCGACGTCAGGTCCCTGCTGGCGAGCCAGGGAACATTCGAGCCGGATCTCAGCGTGCCGGTGGATGTGGGAATCACCCAGTGCGCGACCGTGGACGACCTTGCCGGGCCCTTCGAGGATGCGGTCGTGCCGCGCGGACTCGACGATCGTGAGTTGAACCTTGCTGGCGCACTCACTCTGCGGCGTACCTCCGTTTATGCGGTGGGTGAGCCGGTCTTCCTCGGCCTGCACGATCAGGATGCGAACCAGGATCCTGCCGTCCGCGAGCAGGTGGAGGTGAGGGTCACGGTGTCGGATACGGGCGACCGGGAAATCATCCGTCTGACGGAGACCGGACCCGACACCGGATTCTTCGTCGGGACGATTCGATCCGGCGGCGCCGCCGCAGAGCCGTTCGACTGCATGCTGGCCGTTCAATCCGACAGCGAGATCCTCGCCACCTACTTCGACCCCGAGGATGCGAGCGACACCGTTTCCGCCGCGGCCATCGTGGCGCCCATCGGCGTGGTGTTCGACAGTGAGACCGGGCGCCGCATCGACGATGCCCGGATCCGGATCGTCGACGATGCGACGGGAGGCGAGGCGCGGGTGTTCGGCGACATGCCCTTTGCTGCCTTCCCGGCCGAGATCGCATCCGGTCGTGAAGTGGAGGATGCAGGCGGCATCCGCTACCGCTTTGATAGCGGACAGTTCCGCTTTCCTTTCCTGCCTCCGGGCCGGTATCGCCTGGAGGTGACGCCGCCGAACCGTTACCGCTTTCCCTCGGTTCGGAATGCAGTTGAACTCGACCTCGTGGCCGGCGGGCCCTACAGCATCAATGCCGCTTCCCGCGGCCAGGTGTTTGAGGTGGAGATCGGTCCTGGAATACAGATGGACATTCCGCTGGACCTGCAGCCTATCGAGCGCAGCGAATCCATCCTCGAGCTTTTCACGCTGGCCAACGGCACGGATGACGGCGAGGAGCTGTTCATCTCGCGGACCCAGTGCGACGCGGACGGCAGTCCGGTCGAACTCGACCTGCCGCGGGATCGCGATGGCCAGTTGCTCGATCTACCGGGTACCGTCGCGCTGCAGCCCGCCGTTGCGTTCAACGTGGGCGAGCCCGTGTTCGTGCGCCTGATCGATCCGGACCAGGACTCAAACCCTGCGGCGCCGGATACGGTGAGGGTCACGCTGCGCATTGTCGAAACGAATGAGACGGAAACGCTGATTCTGCGCGAGACCGGGGCCAGCACCGGTGTCTTCACCGGCTTCATCGGGGCCGGCGCGGCCATGCCGGCGGCTGGCGACTGTCGTCTCGGGCATGTCACCAACGGACGGCTCGAGGCGCACTACAGCGATCCGGAGGATCCCAGCGATCAGTCCCGAGCGGCGGCGCTGATCGATCCGGTGGGACGCATCTTCGATGCGGCCAGCGGGGAGATGCTGGAAGGGGTACGCATCACCCTCATCGACGCCGCAACCGGGGCGCCCGCGACCGTGCGCGCGGCGGATGGCGTATCGAGCTGGCCCGCCACGGTGACAACCGGTGCAACGGTCGTCGACGGTGCCGGCAACCCGGTCACCGTGCCCGTGGGCGGCTTCCGCTTCCCGATGGTCGCGGCAGGCACGTATCGCTATGAGATCGCGGCGCCGGAAGGCTTCCGCTTCCCCTCCATGACCGATGACGCGGCTCTGCAGCAACTCTCATCGGCGCCGTTCCTGCTCGGTGATGGCAGTCGTGGCGCCTCCTTCGAAGTGGCCGCAGGCGCGCTGCCAGCGCAGGACGTGCCGCTGGATCCCATCGTCGTCGATCTGTTCGTCAGCAAGCGGGCGCTGTCGGACACGGTTGCGGTGGGCGACTTCATTCAATACGAGCTCTCCGTCGAAAACCCGTCCCCGATGGCGTCGGGTGCTCTGGAACTCCTGGACTTCATGCCTCTCGGCTTCCGCTATCAGAGCGGTTCGGCCAGGATCGGCTCCGAACGCGTCGCGGATGTAGAAGTGGAACCCGACGGTCGCACGCTGCGGCTGCCCATAGCGAACCTGGAGCCGGGCGACCGCGTCAGCATCCGCTACGTCAGTGAGATCACCGCGGGAGCGCGGCAGGGCATCGCCGTCAATCAGGCGACGGCCGTGGGTGCAGGTGTCCGCAGCAGCAACACCGCACAAGCGCGGGTCCGCGTCCGCGAGGATCTGCTGCGCTCGCGGGCGACGCTGCTCGGCCGCGTGGTCGAAGGCGCCTGCGACGCAGCTGAGGAGGAGCGCAAGGGTCTTGCTGGCGTACGGCTGTACATGGAAGACGGCACCTTCGTCGTCACGGACAGCGAGGGGCGCTGGCACATCGAGGGTGTGAAGCCCGGTGGCCACGTGGTGCAGATCGACGAAACGAGTCTGCCGTCCTCGCACCAGATCATCGCTTGTGACGACAACGCCCGCTTCGCCGGGACACCCTTCAGCCAGTTCGTGGATGTGCAGGGTGGCAGCCTGTGGCGGGCCGATTTTCACGTCGCTTGGCGACCGCCGGAGGTGACGGAGGTGACGCAGCAGTTGTATGGGCGCATCGAAGGTGCACGGATGCACGTTCGCTCCGAACTTGCCGGCGGCCAGCTGCCGCTGACGGACGCGAGCCAGGTCATTATGCTCCCGGACGGCTGGCGTTATGTTCCCGGCTCCAGCCGCATCGAGGGCCAGGCCGTGGCTGATCCCGACGGCTATGAAAGCGGTGCCCTGACTTATCGCCTCGGCAACCTGCCGCGGGACTGGCGCCGCACCCTCGAACTTCTGGCAGAGCCTGGCGCAGGAGTCCGGGCGCGGACAGAGCAGGTGCAAGCCATGCTGATGTTCCACTCTCCGAGGGGCGAGCGGGTGCGGCTGCCAGTGGCCAGTGTCACGATCTCGAGCACGCCCGCGGCAGAGCCTGCCGCCATGTTCGCTTTTGCGGGCATTGGAACGAAGGACGGTACGCCGGGGATCAGCCGGCAGCACGTCGAGAGCCTCATTGGGGATGCGGATGCGGATCCGGATCTGCGGGTGGAACTCATCGTGGGTGACGGGATTCCGGGTTGTGGTCACAGGACCGTCGATGGCTGCACCTCCGTCGTCGAGGCCGCAACCCTGGTCGAATCCCTGACTGGGCGCGCGCCGGAAATCATTGCTGTGCGCGACGTGGGTGCCCCGGGTGAGATTCTCGATGTGAGGCTGATCCGTTCGGATGCCGTCACGCGGGTCATCGTCGCGGGTGAGGACGCCGCTCAGCAGGTGACCGTCACGGGGAACATTCCCGGGACCGGGCCGGAGACGCGTACGCTGCCACCGATTCCGGCGCTTCCGGAGCAGCGGCTGCCGACGTTCAGCGGCGAGGAACTCGCCGCCATCGAAGGCGCACATGGCATCGTCTGGCCGGAGGCTGACTTCCTGCCGCGGATCCGTGCGGTGCACTTCGCCGTGAAGCATCCTCTGGATCACCGGGCCGAAGCGCGAATCAACGGCATTCCCGTGTCGCCGTTGCTGTTCGACGGCGTCAGGAAGTTCGAGGACCGGGACCTCGGTCTGTCGGTCTGGAACGGGGTGCCCCTCAACGAGGGAGATAATCGCCTGGACGTACGGTTCTTCAAGGGCCGCGAGCAGGTGGGGGAGGCGAGCCGGATTGTACGCTTCGCCGGTGGACCGGTTCGGGCCGAGCTGGTCCCGAAGCGCTCGGTGCCGGTGGCCGATGGCATCGAAGCACCGATCATCGCGATTCGTCTCTACGACAGAACGGGCTCGCCTGTGCGTCCCGGGATGACCGGCGACTTCACCGTGCGCAAACCCTACCGCGCATATGAGACGGAACGCGAACTGACCCAGATCAATCTCACCTCCACCGGCTCACGCCGGGCCAGCTATGTCGTCCGCGAGGACGGCATCGCCTTCATAGAGCTTCAGCCCACCACGCGGGCCGGAGAGGTGGTGCTCGATTTCGAGTTTGCAGATCGCCGCCGCGATGAAATCCGCGCCCGACTGACTCCCGCCATGCGGGAGTGGATCCTGGTGGGATTCGCCGAGGGTTCCATCGGCTACGAAACACTCGGGGGTAACATGGTAGCGGCAGGCGATGCCGGAAAGGAGGACGGTTTCCACCTCGACGGGCGGGTGTCCTTGTTTGCCCGTGGTGCCGTTCAGGGCAAGTACCTGCTGACCTTGGCCTACGACTCTTCGGGAAGTTCCGATGCGCTCGGCAGCCAGATCGACCCGAACCGGTTCTATACGCTCTACGGAGACGCATCGCAGCAGGGTTACGACGCGGAAAGTCAGCGCAAGCTCTATCTGCGCGTCGAGCGTGGCACCTTCTATGCGCTGTTCGGGGACTTCGATACGGGCCTGACGGTGAACGAACTCGGACGCTACAGCCGCCGCTTCACCGGCATGAAATCCGAGTACGACGGGGCCCACTGGGGCTACCGTGTGTTTGGAGCCGAGGCGACGCAGGCCTATCTGCGCGACGACATTCGCGGTGACGGTACTTCGGGGCTGTACCGGCTCGGGGCGCGCAACGTGATTGCGAACAGCGAGCGCATCCGCATCGAGACCCGCGACCGCTTCGACATCGACAACGTCATCGAGGAGCGCGCGCTGACCCGGTTCCGCGATTACAACATCGACTACGACGCCGGAACCCTGCTGTTCAAGGAGCCGATCTTCAGTCAGGACGACGCCCTGAATCCCATCTTCGTCGTGGTGGAGTACGAGACAGACGGTAGCGGCAGTCAGGATTTGATCGTCGGTGGGCGCGTGGCGCGGAAGGTCGACGGTGTCGGTAGTGAGGTGGGCCTCACGGCCGTCTACGACGGTACGACGAACAACGAGCAGAAACTCGGAGCGCTTGACGCCCGGATCCGACTCGGTGACCGGACCGAGGTGAAGGCGGAATTGGCATGGAGCCAGGCAGAGAACCGTGACGACACTCATTCCGGCTGGGGTTATCGGGTCGAAGCTGAGCATGGGGCGGGTGGACTCAACGCGCGTGCCTACGTGCGTGAGCAGCGATCGGGTTTCGGCATCGGTCAGCAGTTCGCAGGCTCCACCGGAACGCGTCGCTTTGGCGCCCGAGTTGATCAGGATCTCGGCGGTCACTTTCGCGTCGACTCCGAGGCCTGGCAGGAGGACAACCTCGATTCGGGTGACACGCGCCGGATCGGCGACACCCGGATCCGGTGGCAGCAGGATGTCACCGAACTCAGTGCCGGTGCGCGCGTCGTGCGTGAGTCGCGCGCTGCTGGTGATCTAGAGAGCAATCTGCTCACGGCACGGGCGAGCCGGGTCTTCGTCGACGGTCGCCTGCGCCTGAATGCCAATGGTGAATACGACCTCGGCGGCGGCAAGGGGGAGAACAGCGATTTCCCGACCCGCCTTGGTCTGGGCGGAGAGTTTGAAGTCTGGAGCGGCCTGAGACTGTTCGGTCGTCAGGAGTACACCTTCGGTGACGAGCGTAATACCGAAGACACGCGCATCGGCGTCCGCTCCAGCCTCTGGTCCGGCGCTACGCTCGAAAGCGGCGTCAGTCGCCGCTTGAGCGACGATCAGGAACGCATCGCAGCGACCACCGGACTGGTTCAGAACCTGCGCCTGTCGCAACACTGGCGCATGGATCTGGGCATGGACCGGGAGCAGACGCTGAAGGACAGCCGCAGCTTCGACTCCCCGCCCGGACCCTGGCCGGAATCACGCAATCCCGGTGGTTTCAATCCGCGGGTCCCTCCCATCTCCGGCTCCAACGGCAATGACTTCACGTCAGGCTTCGTTGGGATCGGCTACGCCCGTGATCGCTGGGAGGCAACATCGCGGGTCGAGTACCGCACGGCCGATTCGGAGGATCGCTGGAACCTGCTTGCCGGCTATGCCCATCAGCTGGACGACGGCCGCATTGCCAGCGTGCGCTTTACGTTCATGGACAGCGATGGCCAAAACGGCCGTGATCGCTCTGCGGATGCGCGGGTCGGGGTGGCCTGGCGGCCTGGCCACAGTGCCTGGACCTTCCTGGATCGCCTGGATCTGGTTGCCAGGGAGCGCAAGGGTATCGATCTCGATCTCGTCCAGCGCAAGCTGATAAACAACTTCAATGCCAACTGGAAGCCGAACGCGCGCAACCAGCTGTCGCTGATCTGGGGCATGAAGTACGTTGTCGACGACATCGATGGTGACAGGTTCTCCGGCGTCACTGCACTGTACGGATTCGAGTACCGGCATGATCTGAACGCCAGCTGGGACATCGGGCTGCACGGCGGCGCTCTGCATTCCTGGAACGCTGACGTGATCGACTATCAAAGCGGCCTGTCCTTGGGCCACACGCCCTGGCGCAACGTCTGGATCAGCCTGGGCTACAATTTTCAGGGTTTCCGCGACGATGACTTCGCTGGCGCCCACTACACCGCGCAGGGACCCTTCCTGCGCTTCCGCCTGAAAGTCGACCAACACTCGCTGCGTGACTACCTTGGTGCGATGCCTTTCAGCCTCTGAGCCTGCTTGCGCACCAGCAGCCCGGCCTGCCGGGGCAGGCTGGATCGGGTATCCTGCGACGCTCGTGCATGGGCTGCGAAGAAGCGATGAAAGGAGCGGAACCTGGTGATAAGGCTGTTGCGAGGGTCGGGTGCTGGAGTCGCGTTGCTGGTCGGCGTCGGGGCGATGCCTTCGGTTGCGGCCGAGCAAACCGTGGACGAGGTGCGGGTCGTCGGTCAGCGCAGCCTGGCGCCGGAATTCGAGAACGTCGGCAATTTCTCCCGCATCGACGAGGCTACCGTGCAGCGCATCGGCGCCGTCCATGCGCACGAGACCATGGTGCGCATCCCCGGCGTCTGGATATCCCGTGGTTCGGAGCAGGAGCATTTGACCGCGGTGCGTTCGGCGGTGCTTACCGGCCCCGGCGCCTGCGGCGCTTTTCTGCTGCAGGAGAACGGCGTGCCGATACGGCCGGCTGGTTTCTGCAACGTCAACAATCTCTTCGAAATCAACGTCGAGCAGGCGGCCGCCGTCGAGGTGATCCGCGGACCGGCGAGTGCCCTCTATGGAGGCAACGCGCTGCATGGCGTGATCAACGTGGTTTCGCCCGCGGCGGAGGCGGGCGTGCCGAATCGCGTGCTGCTCGAAGCCGGGCCCTGGAATTACTTTCGCGCTGCGCTGGATGTGTCCGCCGAAACCCGCGTGGGCCGGATTCGCGCGCTGCTGCAGGCTACGAGCAGCGACGGTTGGCGCGACGATACGGGGCACGAGCAGCAGAAACTGAATTTGGCCTGGGACACGTCCTTCGGCGCCTGGGAAGCGAACACGCTGCTTGCCGCCACCCGCCTGGACCAGGATACGGGGGGGTTCGTCGTCGGCGAGGATGCCTACAAGGATCCGGACCTGCGCAGCAGCAATCCGAATCCCGAGGCGTATCGCAAAGCCTGGGCCCTGCGCCTGTCCAGTGAGCTGCTGCGTCCCCTCGATGGCGGTTCCGCAGTGGTGGTGACGCCCTACCTCCGGGCCAGCGACATGGAGTTTCTGCAGCACTTTCTTCCGGGACAGCCGCTGGAGGAGAACGGTCAATGGAGTGCGGGGGTGATCGCCCGCTGGCGCAATGCCGGTGAAGTGCTGTCGTGGACGATCGGCGGCCATCTCGAATACGCGGACACCTGGCTGGAGCAGACGCAGGATGGACCGACCATGGGTTCGCCATTTCTGGTGGCAACCCGTCCGCCGGGCGTGCACTACGACTACGACGTCGACAGCTGGCTTGCAGCCGCATTCTACGATGTCGCCTGGCACGTTCATCCGCAGGTGGATCTGGTCCACAGCCTGCGTCTGGAAACCGTTCGCTACGACTACGACAACCGGACGCTGACGGGCAACACCCGGGATGACGGGACAGCATGTGGCTTCGGAGGCTGTCTCTATTCCCGTCCGGCGGATCGTTCCGATCGCTTCACCGACATCGCCACGCGCATCGGTGCGGAATATCGGCCCAGCGCGAGCACCCGTACCTGGCTGACGGCCGGAATTGGATTCCGCGCACCCCAGACCACGGAACTCTATCGGCTGCAGTCGGGTCAGGAAGTGACGGATCTGGAAAGCGAGTCGCTGCGATCGCTGGAAATCGGCGTTCAGACGGGCGGAGAGCGGGCCCGCATCGGAGTGACCGGGTTTCTCGAACGCAAGCGGGACGAAGTCCTGCGCGACGCGGATGGGTTCAACATCTCGGCGGGCAGAACGCGTGCGGAGGGGATCGAGCTCGATGCCGTGGTAACGCCGCTTCCCGAACATCGCCTGACCCTCGCGGCGACCTGGGCGCGGCATCGCTATGATTTCTCTCGGGATCTGGGCGGCGAGGTCATCACGGCGGGCGACGACGTGGACACCGCCCCGCGCTGGCACGGCTCTGCCCAGTGGCTGTGGCAGGCGCGGGAGGATGTCAGCGCGGAAGTGGAGGCGGTCTATCTCGCCCGCTACTTCGTGAATGCCGAGAACACACAGACGTATCCCGGCCACCTGCTGTTTAACCTGCGTGCGGCGTGGCAGTTCCGACCCAGCGCCAGTCTCTCCTTCAGGGTCTTGAACGTCACGGATCGCAAATACGCCGACCGGGCCGACTTTGCCTTCGGTAATTTCCGCTACTTCCCCGGTCAGCCGCGTCGGGCGCATGTGACGCTGGAACTGGAATTCTGAAGGCCGTGAACCGCATGGATCGCTGGCTTCTGCTGTGCCGCCCCGGCTTCGAGGGCGACACGGCTGCCGAAGTGATGCACCGGTTGGGCCTGGCGGGCGGGCACGGTCACGCCCGGACGCGGGACGGCAGTGGGCTGCTGGAAGTGTTCCCCGGCGAAGGCGATGCCCTGGCGTGGCTGGAAGCGGACACGCTTCGCGATGCCGTTTTCCCACGGCAGTACTGTGCCAGCGGGGCCCTGGTCGAAGGCCTTCCCACCGAGGACCGTTTGCGTCCGCTGCTGGCTGACTGGCAGCGACCGGTGGCCGATGCGCTGGTGGAGACCGCCGAAGGAGCAGGGCATCGGGAGCTCGGCAGGCTGGTGCAGCGCCTGCAGGGACCCTTGAAGGGGGTGCTGCAGGAGCGTGGACTGTGGCGGCCGGACGATGCATTCGCGCCACGTCTCCACGTCGTTCTGGATTCCGGTAGCAGCGCCTGGGTCGGTGTTGCGCCGCGGCGTCTCTCCTCGCCTCTGCCGGGAGGCATCCCCCGGCTGCGGCGGCTCGGTGGCGCGCCCTCGCGGTCAGCCTTGAAGTTGGACGAGGCGCTGCGCTATCTGGTGGGGGAGAGCGAGCGCTACCTGCAGATGCGCTCCGGTATGACGGCGGCCGACCTCGGTGCTGCACCGGGGGGCTGGACCTGGGTGCTCCGGCAGTGGGGCGTGGGCGTGTTTGCCGTGGATAACGGCGCGCTGGCGCCAGGACTCAAGCTGGACCCGGACGTGGTCCACGTACGCGCCGATGCCTTCACCTGGGAGCCGCCGCAGGCGCTGGACTGGCTGGTCTGCGACCTGGTGGATAAGCCCGCCCGGGTAGTGGAATTGATGGCCCGGTGGCTGCGTCGGGGATGGGCGAAACGGGCCCTGTTCAATCTCAAACTGCCGATGCGGCGCCGCTGGCATGCCGTACAGGATGCCGAAGTGCGGTTTTTCCGCACCCTGGGCCCGGAGTCGGAGCGTTTCCGTCTTCGAGTGCGTCATCTCTACCATGATCGGGAAGAGGTGACAGCCTACGCTGAGCCGCTGGCATGATTCCCGGTGAAATTGACCCTGCTTGCGAAAACGACAAGACTCCAGCGGTTACTCTGCAAGAGTGTCTTCGATGGCCGATCTTGTCAGTCGCCTGAACACGCTCGCGAACCACCTCTGGGGGCTGGCGCCTGGTGCGCGAACGCCGCTCGCGGATCGTGATGTGCGCCTCGTGGCACATCGCGGCGCGCATGGGGAGGGCGCGGCTATCGAAAACACCCTCGAGGCTTTCGATCTGTGTTTCCAACGCGGCGTTTGGGGCGTGGAGCTCGATGTCCACCTGACCCGGGATCTGGAGCCGGTGATCCACCACGATCCGCATTGCGGCCGGTTGTACGGTCGGCCGGATCTGGCCATCGCCGAAGTGGACTTTGCAACCCTGCGCAAGGCAGTGCCCAGGATTCCTCACCTCAGTGAAGTCGTTGAGCGCTACGGCGGTCGCATGCACCTCATGCTGGAGATCAAGGAATCCTGGCGCGAACGAAAGCAGGTCCCCGACGTGGTCAGCCGCGCCCTGGCAGCACTGGAGCCGCAACAGGACTTTCACCTCCTGTCGCTGGTCCCGGACCATCTGGAGGGGTTCGCATCCATTCCGCCATTGGCCTACGTGGATGTCGCCTGGTTCAATCCAGGGGAAACCATTGCGACCAATCGGGAGCTCGGTCACGGAGCGGTGTCGGGGTCATTCGTTTTTCTCGGGCCTCGTCGTCTACGGGAACTGCGCGCGGAAGGCAAGAGGGTCGGTACGGGCTTCGTAGAGACCGTCGCTGCCATGCGTCGCGAAGTGGCGCGCGACGTGGACTGGATCTTCACGGATCGTATTCTGCGGCTGCAGCCGCACGTCACGAGTCATTCATCGAAGGAGCCTTGAACATGCGCATCAGCACGTTGCTGAGTTACGCCGGCGGTTTTCGCGAGGCGACCGAGGAAGTGGCTGTGCTGGAGAAGGCCGGCCTGGATGCGGTGTGGGTCCCCGAGGCGTATTCCTTTGATGCGCCGAGCGCAATGGGTTACCTCGCGGCAAAAACAGAACGGGTGACCATCGCCTCGGGCATAATGCCCGTTTATACGCGTACACCGACGCTGCTGGCCATGACGGCGGCGGGGATCGACTACCTTTCCGATGGCCGCTGCATGCTCGGCATCGGTGCGTCGGGACCGCAGGTCATGGAGGGTTTTCACGGTCTTCCCTACAAGGCACCGGTCGCCCATATCCGCGAGACCATCGAGATCTGCCGCATGGTTTGGCGTCGCGAGAAGGTGGAGTATTCGGGCAAGCACTTCGAGATACCGCTTTCCAAGAACAAAGGTACTGGGCTCGGCAAGCCGTTGAAGTTGATCAATCACCCGGTTCGCGACGACATTCCGATTTGCGTGGCGGCACTTGGTCCGCAGAGCGTGGCCATGACCGCGGAAGTGGCCGATGCTTGGCTGCCTGCGTTCTACATGCCGGAAGGGTCAGCGGAGATCTGGGGTCAGGCATTGGCCGAGGGCAGGGCGAAGCGGGATCCGAAGCGGGCGCCGCTCGAGATCTATGCCGGCGGCGCCGTCGCGATCGGCCAGGGCATGGAGGCGCTGCGTGATCGGGCGCGGCCTCAGATTGCGCTCTACGTCGGCGGCATGGGTGCGAAGGAGAAGAACTTCTACAACCAGATCTTCCGCAAGAACGGCTACGAGAAGGAAGCAGAGCTGATCCAGGAACTCTACCTGGCCGGACGCAAGGATGAGGCCGAGGCTGCGATCCCAGAGGACTATCTGGCCAAGGCTTCACTCATCGGCGACGAGGGGTTTGTCCGCGAACGTCTGCAGGCGCTGAAAGCATCCGGCGTCAACGCTCTGAACGTGTCCCTGTTCGGCGACAGCCGCGAGGAGCGCATCAGGCAGTGCGAGAAGCTGAGAAATCTGGTCGACGCCATGTGAGCTGGCCTGCATTGTGTCCCTTGAAGGAACTGAATCATGGATGTCGTCATATTGGGCGCAAGCCCCAAGCCCGACCGCTTCGCGAACCGTGCCCAGCGAAAACTGACCGCGTATGGCCACGCCGTGATTCCGGTCAACCCCGCCCTGGCTGAGGTGGAGGGGGTGGCTACGGTTCCACTTGCGGAGCTGCCGCCTTCGCCACATACGATTACCGTCTACCTCCAGCGCGACCGGATTCTGCCGTTAGTATCGGATATAGCAGCGTTGGCACCGAAACGAGTGATCCTCAATCCGGGAGCTGATGATCCCGAAGTGGTGCGTGCACTCGAGGACGCAGGTCTGGCCGTACAGCTCGACTGCACGCTGATTCTGCTTGACGAGGGTCGCTTCGAGGACGTGCCGGTTGTGTGAGTGATGCCGCGTCAAGACGACACCACGGAGCCGCCATCGCAGGTAATCACTTCCCCCACCGTGAAGGCTGACGCACGGGAACTCAAGAAGATGGCTATGCCGGCGATGTCTTCGGCGGTGCCGACGCGGCCTCTCGGGTTGCCGCGACCAACCCCATCCCAATCGGTCTGGTCAACGTCGCCGCCGCCGCCAACCCCGGTGCTGAGCATGTAGGTGGGGAATGGTCCCGGAGCGATGGCATTCACCAGGATGTTCTCTTTCACCAGATGGGTGGCGAGCACACGGGTGAGGTGATGCACAGCTGCTTTCGACGGCCCATAGGAAAACGTGTCGAATACGGGTGTCTTCAGGCCGTCAATGGAGCCGACGTTGATCACCCGGGCAGGATCTTCTTCGGAAGCCGACTTGCGCAGCAGCGGCAAAAGCTTCTGAGTCAGAAAGAACACCCCTTTTACGTTGGTATTCATGACTTTATCCCAGCCAAGTTCGGGAAACTCATCGAGCGGTGCGCCCCAGGACACGCCGGCGTTGTTGACCAGGATATCGAGCTGCTGTTCGCGCTTCGACAACTCGGTGGCGAAGGCCTCGATGCCTGACATCTCGGCAAGGTTGGCGGGGATGGAGATGCAGTCGCCGCCGAACTGCTCGCTTAAACGCCTAGCGGTCTCGTCACAGGCGCCTGCTTTGCGCGCGCTGATGTAGACCTTCGCGCCGCTGGCGAGGAATCCCGCGGCTATCATTGCGCCGATGCCCCTGGATCCGCCGGTCACCACGGCCACCTTGCCGGCGATGGAAAACAAGTTGTCGAGCATCTCAAACTCCTTTAAGGAATATCGATTAAGCGTCACCATGCCCGAAACGAATGCACACGGCGACCCGCGCCGAAGCGGCAGCGGTGCCGGTCCAGGCCGTCGGGCTGTTTTATGTTGACGATGTCAACTTGGCGGTCCACATTCGAACTTTCCTGGTGGCAGGGACACCGTCATGATCGATCGATATCTGGCTCATAACTTCGCGCCTGTTGACCGGGAGATCACTGAGACGTCTTTGGACGTGATCGGGACGTTGCCGGAAGAGCTCAGCGGCCGCTATCTGCGTAACGGCCCCAACCCGGTGGGGGCGGTGGACAAGGACCGCCACCACTGGTTCACCGGCGCCGGTATGGTCCATGGGGTGCGGCTCGAGCAAGGCCGGGCGTGCTGGTATCGCAATCGCTGGGTGCGCAATTCCGAGACGATCAAGGCATTGGGAGAGATCCCTTCGGATGCGCCGGTCAGCGGCGTCAACAACACCCATGTCATTGGTCACGCCGGGCGGACCTGGGCCCTTGTGGAGGCTGGGACGCCACCGGTGGAGCTCGGGTACGAACTGGATACCGTAGGCGTTAATACATTCTTCGGCACGCTTTCCGATCGCGCCTTCACGGCGCACCCGAAGATCGATCCGGACACCGGCGACCTCCATGCCGTGGCCTATCACTGGCCCGACTTCGGGGATCACGTGCAGTACGTTCACGTCGGTCGTGATGGCCGGGTGCAGCGTACGGTCAACGTGCCGGTGCCGGGGATGCCGATGATTCACGACAGTAGCCTGACGGAACATTATGTCGTCCTGTTCGATCTGCCTGTCACGGTCAGTTTCGATTTGCTTGGCCGCGGCATGCGGTTCCCGTTTGCCTGGAATGCGGATTACGCGCCGCGCGTAGGCCTGCTGCCACGCAACGGTGAAGCAATGGATGTGATCTGGTGTGACGTCAATCCCTGCTACGTTTTCCATCCGATGAACGCCTACGAGGACGGCGACGGCAATGTGGTCATCGATCTTTGCCGCTACGAGCGGATGTTTCAGCGAGATGTGCAAGGTCCGTTCGGGGACAGCCTGGCGACACTGGATCGCTGGACCGTCAATCCGCGTACCCGTGTAGTGTCCGAGACACGCATTGATGAGCGCGCTCAGGAGTTCCCGCGCTGCCACCCGGGGCGAAACGGCAAACCCTATCGTTACGGCTATAGCGTTGCTGTCGAAGCGGACACGTTCCCGGCGATCAACAAGATCGACGTGCACACGGGTGTGGTGACCCGGGTCGATATAGGGCCAGGTCGCCACGCCGGTGAGCCCTACTTCGTGCCGCGCGCGGGCGCCGAGGATGAGGACGACGGTTATCTGCTCAACTACGTCTATGATCAGAGTCGCGATGCCAGCGAGCTCATGGTGCTGGATGCGCGGACGCCCGCTGAGGGGCCAATCGCACGCGTGCTGTTGCCAGCACGTGTTCCCTATGGCTTTCACGGCAGCTGGGTGCCGGACGGCTATGACGGACCTTCTGTCTGAACCACCGCGATGTCGATGGCTCAACCGTACCCGTGCATCCGGATTGGGGGCGTGCGTGCTCAACAGCCTGCGCGATCCGTCGATAGGCGGCCCTTGAGTACAGGGTTCCACGCGTTTTCTTGAATTGTGCAAGGCGCTTGTGACCAGTGGCCGGCAGCTATGTGTGAACAGTCATCGTGCGTGCCTGATACAAAATAACCACGTCACCGAGTGTCTGGTTCATCCCGCTGCGCTGCCGGAGTTGCGCATGCAGTGCGTCCGCCCGCATGTTCAACTCGGTGCCGGTTCGATCGTTGTCCAGGCGCAGGGTAATGGTTACGTGAACCTGGCCCGCCAGATAATGCAGCCCCACGTGCTCGATCATCGCCAGCTCTGGTTCCCCTGCCCAGGCCTTGCTCAGGCGCTCGGTCACCTCCGGCCGGAGCGGCAGACCCTCCGTGCGCACCTGCTCTTCGTCATCTTCTGGATCGACATGCACGGTGACATCGTTGAGAGCAGGCATGCAGGCCCGCACGGCACGATAGACCTCGTCGGCAATCTGGTGCCCCTCCGAAACCGATATGCGCGGCGCAACCTGCACATGCACGTCTGCCGCCGCCTCATTGCCGAGCTTGCGCGTCCGCAGCATGTGCGCGTTCTTCACGCCCGGCACACCTTTCACGGCTTGGTGGATCTTCGCCACTTGTTGCGGCTCCAGCGCCGTGTCGATGAGCTCTGCTGCGCTGTTCGAGATCAGTCTCCAGGCCATGGTCAGGATGAACAGGGCCACTACGATTGCGGCGACAGCATCCAGCCACGGCCAGCCGGCCACCGCGCCGCCGATACCGACGAGCACCACAAGGGAGGAGATGGCATCCGAACGGTGGTGCCAGGCGTTTGCCTGCAGCATCGACGATCCGATCCGTCGCGCGATCCGGACGGTGTACTGGTACAGCCCCTCCTTGGCCACCAGTGTCAGTATCGCGAAGGCCAATGCCGCCGGGGCCGGTCCGGTCAAGGTCTCCCAGCTCAACAGACGCTGGGCTGACGCCCAGGCGATGCCGAGTGCTGCCAAGACCAGCAGCACGCCCACGATAATGGTGGCCAGGGTCTCGATCCGTCCGTGGCCATAGGGATGATTCCGGTCGGGGGATTCAGAGGCTTTGCTCGCGGCATACAGCACCACACCATCGCTGACGAGGTCGGACAGCGTATGCGCGCCGTCGGCGATCAGGGCCTGGGATTGGAAGAGCCAGCCGCTGACGATCTGGGTCAGGGCGAGCAGAGTGTTCACGATCGCACCGATCGCTGTGGCCAGCCGGGTGGCCTTGTAGCGGTCCCTGCGCGATGGCAACTCGCTGTCCATGGGATTCATCGAACTCCCTGCGATGGTCTGGGACTGCTCCAGCGTGATGCGTCCATCGCTCTAATCGCCCCTTCCTCGATCGTCCAGTGCGTGCATTGCGTTCTCGCCAGCTTAACCTGCCGGAGGCACTGTTGCCCTGATGCCGGAGCGGATGCCCCGGGGCTTGCGTATGCGAAACGACCGGCACCTCTGTTGGGCTGGATGCAGGCCGCCTCGTGTACATCGGGCGGGGTACTCACACAGCCGAGTCGAGGAGCCATACCGCAGTGAGAAGGCAGATCGCGGGCTGCGCCCGCGGGTCGTCGTGATGTGGCGACAGAGTCGCTCGAGGCGGTCACGCTCATTGGGCAGAGCCGCGACCGCATGCTGCCGTTGGCGGCAGGCATCGCAACCCTGGCGCCTAGGCGGGTGATTCTCAATCCGGGCGCTGAGGACTCGAAAGTGGTGGAAGCCTTGCTGGCGAAAGGTGTGCCCGTGCAACTCGCCTGCACGATGGTCCTTCTGGATGAGGGCCGCTTCGACGATCTGGCGGTGTCCTGAAGCAGTGAGGTCGCGGCGCGTGCTTCGCATGCGGCGCGCCTACTTGCAGGGGTTCTTTGGGTTCGACCGTGTACGGTTGGCAAGCCTGCCGCCGCGTCCGCATCCGGCAGATCACAAAGTCGTGCCCCAGCGGGGGTGCTGGTCATCGATCACCAGTGGATGACGATGTCGGCGCTGTCCCTGAAGATGGGGATGATCGGCGGGAAGGTTGGCATGCGTGTGCTCGACTTCCGTCGGATCTCCCGCGGGCCACAGGCGCATCGCCACCGCGGCGCCAACAATGGCCAGCCCGGCCAGGCCGACCAGCGTCGGGGTGGCTCCGAATCGGGTCATTAGCCAGCCGGAAAGGGGATAGGTGATCAGCCAGCAGGCATGTGAAAGTGCAAACTGTGCCGCGAACAGCGCTGGCCGATCTTCCGCATGGGCGGAACGGCGAAGCAGACGCCCGGATGGTGTCAGTACCGCGGAATAGCCCAGGCCGGCGAGGCACCAGGCTCCGAGCAGCGTCTCCCAACGAGGACCCATGACGGCAGTCGCTGCAGCCATGCCGAGAAGTGCGACGATCATCAGAAGGGCCCCGCCCAGCATCACCGGCCGATCCGTCGTCCGTTCCAGCACTTTTGGCAGCGCCAGTGCCGCAGTCATGGAGCCCGTGCCGAACGCGAACAGAGTCCAGGCGAGCGCACTCTCGGGCAACCCAAGCGTTCCGCGAACCAGGACGACAGAGTTGACCATGACCATGGCGCCTGCCGCTGCGGCCGCGAAGTTCAGGCCCAGAAGCCCCCGCAATCGCGGGGTGGCCAGGTAGATGCGCAGACCGCGCGTGATGCCATCGTAGATGCCGCGCGTTTTCGACGGCCTGGGACTGGGCAGAACAACGGCAATGATCAGCAACGCCGACGCTGCAAAACCGGCGACCGTGCCAAGAAAGAGCGTGTTGTAGGACAGGACCACCAGTAGCAGTGCTGCGATCATGGGACTCACGATGTTTTCGAGGTCGTAGGCCAGACGCGACAGCGACAACGCACGGACATAGCGTGCCTCGTCGGGCAGCACATCAGGAATGGTCGCCTGGAAGGTCGGCGTGAACGCTGCCGAGGCGGACTGCAGCAGGAAAATCAGCACGTAAACCTGCCAGACCTCGCTAACAAAGGGCAGGCACAGCGCCACGCCGGCGCGAACGAGATCGAGTACCACCAGCAGGGTGCGTCGGTTCATCCGTTGGGCGAGGGCGCCGGCAATGGGCGCAATGCCCACGTAGGCCAGCATCTTGATGGTGAAGACCGTACCCAGGACCATCGCGGCGCCGCTCCCGGCGAGTTCGTAGGCCAACAGGCCGAGCGCGATCGTGGCGAGCCCTGTTCCCAGCAGTGCCATGACCTGCGCGGCGAAGAGGTGGCGGAAGGTGCGGTCGTGAAGAATCTCCAGCATGAAGACCTCTGAGCTGTCGGGAGATCGCTCTCAACTCGACGCGGGCAGCGTGTCTGGTCTGGCCGCGCTGCCCTTGTAGACGGCCTGCATCCCTGGCTGGTTGGATGCAGGCCGCCTCGAACAGATTGCGAAGAGTTCACACGGTCAATTCAAGGAGCCATACCGCAGTGAGGAAGTAGACGCCGAGGCCGGTGAAGTCCTTGATCGTGGTGATGAAGGGTGCGGCGCCGGGTGCGTGATCGACGCCCAGCTTGAGCAGCAACCAGGGCAGCAGGAAGCCAAGCAGGCAGGCCGTCGTCACCGAGAACATGAGCGCGACACCGACGACCACACCGAGCAGCGGCATGCCGTTGGGCGCACCCTGCTAGAAGTAGGCGATCAGACCGCCGATAGTCGCCAGCACCACGCCCATCGTCAGGCCGACCAGGGGTTCGCGCCTGACATGCTTGCGGAAGAACTGGTTGGGGTCGATGTGGCCAAGGGCCAGTCCGCGGGCGAAGGTGTAACCTGCGGCCCCATTGGGCAACTGCGAGCTGCGCACGCGCTCGACTGCCTCTGCGGCGATGGTGGAGTCAGGCATGTTCAGGCAATCCTGACTCATGCACTGGGCCACGGGCTGAATCGTGCGCTCGACGCCGATGTCGGTGTAGCGGACGTCATTGAGAACCATGTCGTTTCTCCCCTCGTAGAGGTGGCAATTCAAATGCCGTCTCTTCCAAGGCACGGTGTAATTGGGCCAATTTTTGTGCTGACGCGGCCGCGACAGAACTGTCGCGACCGCGTCTGAACGGGCTTTGGGTCAGAACGTGTAGCGATATCCCAGAACAAGGTTGCGCCCGGGCTGGTCAAAGCGGCTGGGGTTATCGGGCCCGAGGATTGGATCCTTGAAGCGACGCACCACTGACAAGTGATCCTGGTAGCTCTTGTCCAGCGCATTGTCGATCCGCAGATTGAACATATGGTGCCCACGACTGGTGTCGAACCTGTAGCCAGCTTCGAGGTTCACCACCGTGTAGCCAGAGGTGGGTAGTTCGTTATCGGGAACCCGGGTCTGCGAGTCCACCCAGCGCACGCGACCACCGATCCGCCAGGAATCACTCTCGTAGAATAGACCCGCCGACATCCGCAACGGCGGCATGAATGGAAGGGGCTCATTGACATCGCGCCGATCTCCCCTGACATAGTCGGAAACAAGGACGGCGCGCAGGTTCTCCGTCAGGAACATCTCACCCTTGACCTCGAAGCCATACTGCTCGGCATCAGCGCCGAAGAACTGGATACAGGACGCGAATTCCCGGTCCGGCTGGACTCGGAACTCGATATCGCCGCAGTTCGGTGCGAGGGTCCGCAGTGCAACGAAATCATCGATCCTGTTGTAGAAGCCTGAGATTTCGAGACGGGCCCGGTCTGCGGAGTAGATCCCGAACAGATCAAGGCCGTAGCCGGTCTCGCTGCTCAGTGTGGAATCACCGAGTTCCACACGCGCTGCTCCGGCGTGCCAACCGTCTGCAAAACGCTCCAGCACCGTTGGATTGCGGTGGGCTCGGGCAAGCTGCGCGCCCAGGGTCCACGCGTCGCTGGCGCGCCAGCTCAGGCCCAGCGCGGCCGCGATGTTGAAGACGTTCTCATCCAACAGATCCTCCGGCGGGAAAAATCGGTTCTCTACCCCCTTGAGCCACTCATGCTCGAAGCGCACACCCGCCTGCAGGCTGAGCGTGTCGGTGAGCGTGATCTCCTGCATGGTGAAGACCGCGAGGTTGACAAGGTCTTCGCCTGGATTGTAGGCCTCGTTACCTTCAACCTCCTGGTATCGATAGTGCAGATTCATACCGATGACGCCCACATCCGATGGCCCGATAGGGCCATGAGGCAATAGCATGGTGGCCGCCAGCGTGCGGGTCTTGATCTCAAGCTCGAGATCCTCGGGCGGAGGATTCGGCTCGCCCTCCTCCTGTAGCGATTGAGACCAGCTCGCGCGCAGCTCGAGCTCGTCGAAGAACCCACCGAGCGCCCAGATTGCAAAGGCCTGACTGTTCCAGCGATCGATACGAATTTCGAGATCAGGCTCCTCCTCGATGAATTGGCTCGGGTTTCCGGGATCGGTGAACGCTGCGAATTCGGGTGCCCCGTAGTCGTTCTCGTAGTATCGAACGGAGATCCCGCCACGGAATCGCTCACTCTGGAAGCCGTATCCAAGGGCTGCGGTGTAGCTGTCCAGCTGTGTGTTCTGGAGGCGTCCGGATGGAGTCCGCGTATCGTCGTTCGTGCGGTAGGTGTAACTTCCCTTGATGGCATGGCTATCGCTTCCGTAAAGCAGCGCAGCGGAACCGGCCAGGCCGTCGTTCACCGAGGTTGCATGCGCAGCAACACCACCACTGATACCGACGTCCCAGCTGCGAGGCGCATCCTCGGTGAAGACATTGATGACGCCACCGAGCGCGCTGGAGCCGTACAGCAGGCTTGCCGGCCCGCGCACCACCTCGATACGGTTCATGCCGAGCGGATCGAGGGTGACCGCGTGGTCCGGCGCCGTCGCCTGGATATCGCCCATCCGCTCTCCGTTTTCGAGCACGACCAAGCGTTCTCCATCGAAACCGCGGATCACTGGGCGAGCGGGTGCGCCGCCGAACGAGCGCGCGGCGAGTCCGGGCTGGCCGTCGAGCATCTCGCCTATTGAAGTCGCGCTCATCTGAAATACCTGATCTTCGTCGAAGAAGCTGACAGGCTGATAGTTGCCCACGGTGGCAATCGGTGAGGCGGTCACGACCACCTCTTCGATTGCCCGCCTAGGCCGTTGCTCGCGGACAGGTTCGGCATGCGCTTCGCCACCGGTGTCTGCGCCGCCGTGTGCTTGAGCGTTGATGGCCTGAGGCGCGGACAGCAGCGCTACGACTGCAGCGATGGCCACCGCCAGGGGGCGCCGCTGGGGCGTGGTGTGGGAGAAATAGGTCTGGGTGCTCGCGGCTGCAGCAGCGGTGCGTGATGGGTCACTTTTCGTCATCGTGTCTACTCCAAAAAGAATTTACGTCAGGGAGGACCACGACAACGCCACACGGCTCAATTGGGTGGGGGCGCGGCTCGCTTCCTGATCTTCTCTGTCTGATCTTCAGTCAGGTTTGGACTTGGGGGTTCCTCGTTGATGGTGTCACCTCCTTTCTTCAGGTTGGATTCTGAGTTGCAGCAGGAGCCCGGACAGCGCGATTCACGCGGCCAGGGCGTTGAGGTACTTGATGGTGCTTATGTACATGTGTTCACCCGGCTCTCATGGCCAATCAACGGCCAATTGGCGCCGGATTCGAAGGGACGAACGCGATCGCCGCAGTTCTCGAGCCGGACATGGTCCGCTGTCCATTTCAGGGGGAGGCCCTGCAGGGTGATGGCGGGCAGCAAAGCGAATGCCCAGGCGCTGCCAGCGAAGCCGGCGTCCCACGCCTCGATCTGCAGCACGCCGGGCTCGGCGAGTTCTGCGTCATCGATGGGGTAGTGTCCGCCTGACGACCACGCGGGCGCGGTGACCGTGGCAAGGGTAATCAATGCGGCGAGCTTGTGCTTCTGCATATCGACCTCCGTCTGAATGTGACGGCGGGCCGGTCATCAACCAAGCTTGGTGACACACGTGCATACGATTGCAAAGCATCGCCATGTCGGCGACGCGAGCGGGTATGCTAAATGTGCTGGACGGTCGTCTCGCGAGCACTCGCGGCAGACGACCAGGGGGAAGGCTACCGCGAGTGCTGGCTAGGACAACTGTCGCTGTCGGATTGAAGACTCAAAGCCTGCCTCTTTCGGTTGCTGATAAGCGCCGGGACTTTAACCGATGACCAGCTGGCGTCAACCCTAAAGTCTGTGCTGTCATCGAATGTTCATGACGCGCCGCCACCTCGATGATGAACACCCAGGCTTGGAGAGGGCCGTTACTGGATCACGACGATCAGGCGCGGCCGACAATGATCAGCCGCCTTATGACGAGGGTCACGGTAACGGACTGCGCAGCAGCAGCGTGCCCATCAAGCCCAGGCCGATCAGGACGAACATGCCGGCCGAAACCTGATTGATGCGACGGCGCGGTAGGCTGGCTGCATAGCGGTGTCCCAGCCAGATCACCGGGGCGTTGATCGCCATCATTCCCAGCACGGATCCGAAGAAAATCATCGCGGGTTGTTCGAGGCCGGCCGCGAGACCAACAGTGGCCAACTGCGTCTTGTCGCCCATCTCCATCAGAAAAAACAGGCTCGCCGTGCCCCAGAACGCCCGTCGCTGCGACACCGCTGGCAGGGCTTCGCTGGCGTCGTCTTCGCCTGGATGGAGGCCGGCCCACAGACCCATGCCGACGAAGGCCAGGGCCACGATCCAGTCCAGTGCCGAATGGTCGATCCATTGCCCGATGAGGGCACCGAGGGTCACGGCGATGACGGCCAGCGCCACCGTCGCCAGACAGATGCCGGCAAGAACGGCCCAGGGTCGGCGCGTACGGGCGCTGAGATACAGGGTGACGAGTTGGGATTTGTCGCCCAGTTCAGCCAGGGCGATGGCCAGGAAGGTCAGCCAAAGGCTGCTCATGCAAACTCCAGGTGCGGGCCGGATTCGGTGAAAGCCATGCAGCATGACGCAACGTCCGGCCCGGATCGCTGAGTCATGCCACAGGTCTCACCAGGCCGGGGCGCAGCAGACGCTGGCTGCCCTGTCCATGGCCCATGCGGGCCAATTGTGTTGAACAGGGCTCCCGATTCGTTCAAACCGGGACGGTTACTCCCCTGGAGCGCGGCCACTTTAGCACGTGAAAAGTCGTTGCGTCGGCTGCTCGAGGAATAGGCCCGGCAGCCACCGAGCTATTGGCTGCAAAGGGTGCTGCTGGTTGATGTGCTGGCGCAGGTCGACATGGGCAGGTCCACTACGACTCAGCCCGGGGATGCGTCTGATCAGTTACGGACTGAACACGGTCAGTCGAGTCGTATGGTTGAGTAACCCTGGTTTTCGTAGCCCATGATGGACAGGAACGTGTTCCCTACCAGGTGGATGCCGGGCAGCAGGTCCTCCTGCGCCAGATCGAAGCGCTGTGTGGCCAGGCCACACGCCTCCATGTGAACGCTGTCCCGTTGCAGCAGGCCCTGAAGGCGCTCATGCACCTGCCGCAGGACAAACGCCTCGCGATCATCCCGATGATCGGGAGATGCGGCGATCAGGCCGGCCGCACCGCCGCGAAAGCCTAAGACCATCTCCGGTTTCAAGCCCTGACGAACCATGTCATCAAAGGTCTGTTCGATCACGGCGAGGCGGCCTATAAGATGCTGCGGATCTCCGATCGTGATGTCCCACATGATGCGGCCGGTCTCCATGCCGGCAATGGCCCTGTTGTCGCCGGGCCTGTCGGCCAGCGTTGCGGTAGGCAGGAGTACGCTCAAAGTCAGCAGGATGGGGAGCAGGGATTGCATGGGCTTCGCCTCATTCTCGAAACGGTTCGACTGTAACCTTCCGCCGTAGCTGCCACGAGGTTTGATGCGCACTTCGAGCCGCTGCTGTGGAAAGAACCTGGCAACGCTTGTTGGCCGCTGCGGGGCCTCCACTTTGGAGTGGTGGTCTGCAGGCTTCAATGATCGGAGTTGACGTGAACTTCGAACTCTTCCGCGAGGCGAGGGGGCGTGAACTGGCCAGGGTGGCGGCCGATCTTGTCGGCATAGAAGGCACGGATGCGGTCCATGTCGGCACCGACGTCGCCGCTTGGGATGACTGCAGGGCCAAGGCCACCGCGCTTGCGCGCGTAATCAAGGTGGCCAAGGATGATCGGCACGTTAGCCATTCGGGCAATGTGGTAGAAACCCGACCGCCAGGTGGTTCCGAGCCGCCGCGTGCCTTCCGCGGGAACCGCCAGCACCAGATCGTCCTGTCCCGCGAATCGCGCCGCGCTTTGCTCGACCAGATTCGAGCGGACGTCCCGCTGAATTGGAATCCCGCCCAACGCACGATAGAGGCCACCGATCGGCGACTCGAACAATTCGGCCTTGCCCATCCAGTTCAGACGCAGGCCAAGCGAGCAGGCCATCGCGATCATGAACACGAAATCCCAGTTGGACGTGTGCGGCGCAGCGATCAGGACGTAGCGCCGGTGAGCGGGCGGCTCGCCCTCGAAGGCCCAGCCAGAGAGACGCAGGAAAGCCCGGGCCAGGTTCGATTTCAACATCTGCAGCGCCCCAATTTGATATGCATGCCCCTTCGCGATGGTATCCAGTCGGTGTAGGCAGTGTAGTCACAGTCAGGGCACTTGTATCCATTGGTCAGGCGCGAAAGCCGTGATATCCCGGGTCGGCAGGCGCCATCAGCGGCGATTACGGCCACTATGCAGCGCGACGAAGGTGCCGTTGTTCTGTTCACAGATGATGCGCATGAGCACTGCAAATCGCAGCCCGGTTTCCTGCACCGATCCGGTGTAGTCGAAGATCACAGGAAAGCCTACGGAATGGATGCGGGCCCATGTTCCACCGTCAGGATGCCTGTTCGCCACCCGCACGCGCTCGGCCGCGCCATGCAGATCGTGACCGTGCATCTCGTCACCAAGGAAATAGATACTGACGTTGTCGTTGTTGCGGCCGTAGAGCCGGACGGCTTCCATCAGGCCTTCCACGGGGCTCGAGTTGGAGAAGGGGCGCCAGGTCTGCAGGCGCTGCAGAACAGAGCGGCGGAACGCCGGCGTGTCGTCGATCCACTCGCCCTGCCGACCCCGGAACAGATGCGTTCCCATGTCGTTCATCACCTGCATGCCTTTGACCTGCGGGTAGACGTCCAGGATCTCCTCCATGATCTGCATCATGCGCGGCCAGGTGTAGTTGGTCATGCTCGGTGAGGTGTCGATCACGAACACCACCCATTCGGCGTCGATGGGAATGCCGCCCACCTGTTGATCCATGTGCGCCGGCCGGAAGTCCGCCAGCAGACGCTGCATCTCCTCCGTGAGCTGCTGCTTGGCCCGCTGCAGTCGTGACTCGAGTTCGGCCATCACCTGGGCGTCGGTGCGGGTGTCGTCGGTCGCACTTTCGATGCGGGCGAGTTCGCGGCGCAGGCGATCGAGCCGGTCACGCTCGCGGGCAAGCTCCGCTTCGGTTTCACTCACGCGCTCGGAAGTCGTCCGGGTGTCGTCCTGAATGTCGGCCAGACGCTGCTCCAGGTAGGCGAGGCGGGCTTCCGTGTCGTCCACCACGTCAGCTCGCAGCTGCGGTTCATAGATCTTCACGATCACCAACAACAGGATGATGGCGCCGAAGCCACAGGAGATGGCGTCCAGGAAGGACAGGCTCAGGGTGTCGGTTTCGCGGCGGCGACGTCTCATGGCCAGTCCTTCGTCGGACTCAGGAAGGTTCCCCCGGTACGCAACGTCAGGTCCCAGTACGCAGGCGCTGCGCGGGGGTCGCCCTCCAACGGAAACAGGATGATGTTGAGCGGTACGTTGGTGGGGAGGGTGCGTACGGCCAGCTCGAACAGGCGCACACGCTCACGACCCGAAATCACGCTCCGCGCAGGCGGACTGTCGCCTACCGTGGGCAGGCTGTCGGTGATCAGATAGACGTTGTCCGCCCTGGGCGCAAGCTCGCGTATGACGCCGAACGCGGCGTGAAGGCTGCTGCCGCCGCCTGGATCGAGCTGACGCGTTTTCTCGACGGCCTCGGTCAGGCGACCCGCCTCATCGGAGGCGGACAACCAGGTGCCTTCCGTACCCTCGATCAGTGGGCGAGCCTGGTCGTTGAACAGATACACCTGAAACTGACTGGTCGGTGGGATTTGGGCGGTGATCCAATCGATGGTCGCCAGGATCCGCTGCCACTTGTCCGATGACACCTTGCGCTCGAAGGGCATGTTGCGGCGCCGGATCACGTTCACCAGCGTCTCATCGAGCATGCTGGTGGACACGTCCACGAGGACCAGGATACGGTCTCCGCCCATACGCATACCGGTGAGATAGGCGCGGTCGCCGTCGCCTGTCAGCGCACGGATCTGGCGCCCGGCTTCCTCCCGCGTCATCGCTTCTTCTGCAAGCTGCTGGGTCTCCGCCTGCAACTGGCGCAGCTCCTCCTGCAGGCGGCGGAGCTCTTCGCGCCTTTCGATCTCGGTACGCTGCCGTTCCGACATGCGGGCTTCGGCTTCCTGCACTGCCGCGGACAGCTCTTCTGCTTCGGCGCGGGAACTGGCGCGTTGCTCGATGGCTCCAGCGAGGGCTTCCCGGATACGTTCGAGCTGCCGGCCACTGGAGGCCACGCGGGCCTCGAGGCGCTCGATCTCGGCGCTGTCTTCACGCACGGTGTCCTGGGTTTCCACCGCGATCTGGGCAGAGATGATCATGAAAAAAAGGATCACGGCACCAAAGCCACAACTCATGATGTCGAGGAACGACAGACTGAAGACGTTGAACTGGCGTCTGCGACGGGCCATGGCAATAACCTGCGCGGCGGGCGGACCGCGCTCAGTCGGACTTCATGTGGCGGATCAGGTTGTGGTCCACGTAGGTCTCGGTGTCGAACACGAGGCGCTCCTGGAGTTGCTGCAACTGGTGCACCAGAAACATGACGACGATGCTGATGAGCAGCGCGATAAAGGTGGAGTTGAACGCAACGCCCAGCGACGTGGTGACCCCGGTGATGTCACCTTCGACCGCGCGGTGGGCCTGTCCGAGCGCCTCGCCGATACCGCGGACAGTGCCTATGAAGCCGACGGACGGAATGGCCCAGGCGATGTAGCGGATCATGGACAGCTCGGACTCAAGGAGATCGGCCTCGCCGTGACACAGGTCCCGCGTCGCTGCGGAGACGTCCTGCACGTTACGCGTAGATCCGAAGCGTTCCAGGGCCGCGAGCAGGGCCCGGGGAAGCAGCATCTTCCGCTCTTTGTCCGGCAAAGCCTGTACGTTGCGGGCATAGTCGCGCGTGTCCTCCGGCAGAATGCGCAACCCCTCCGGGACGTTGACCAGATCACGCTCCAGCAGGGCCCGCTCGCGGATGGAGCCCATGGCCTTGAAGCCCATGATCGAGAATGCCCACAGCATCAGGATGAAGCACACCTGCTGCTCGAAATCGCGTACCAGCACGTAAACCGAGCGCTCGGGCACATAGTAGGGATCCTGGCCCATGCGGATTTCCTGGGCTTCGAGGATCTCGAAGGCGGTGGGGCGGATGTGGCCGGTATAGAGAATCTGGATGACGATGACGATCAGGATCAGGGACGCCACCTGGTAGACGAATTCGGTCGGAAAATTCTGCTTCATGAGGATCCTTGGCGCGAAAGCCTGGCTTCAGATATCGGTGGGGTAATCCACTTCCTGGTCGTAGCGAAGCTGGTCCGTGGGCAGGAAACCGTCGTCGTCACGGACGACTGACACCGGCGCTTCCCGCTCCTGCGCGGGGATTTCCGGACTGGTCTCAGATTCCACATCAGGCGCCTCGGCAGGCTCGTCAGCGGTGATCCACGCGAGCGGCAGCAGCAGCAGAGCAAGCAGGATGAGGACGCGCATGGGCAAATCTCCGCTCGGCAGGATCGCGTCACAGACCATGCCGGCTCGGCGCTTAACCGAGGCTGAAAGGGATCAGCTTCCGGCGTTGAGAAAAGCCTTCAGCTGATTGGCCATGCCGCCGCAGGCCGAGGATTGTACCCGGGCAATGAGCGGTACGGGGACGATCACTGCAGGCATGTAGGAGGTTCCTGAGGCGTCGGTTGAAATCTTGCCGACCTTGCTCATCGACCCCAGGTCCCAGATCGACGCCTCGTAGGACGAATCCCGATCCCAGGTCACGAAACCGAAGCAGCCGCCGCCGGTGGGCGATACGGCGCAGGTCATGGAGCCGGAGGTGTCGTTGGTGCTGGTGGAGCCGTCGAGCCAGACGAGGTAACGCACGCCGGCGGCCTGAAGGCGCTCAGCAACAAGGTTGTTCGACATCAGTCCGGGCAGGTCGCGAATCTCGATGGGGGCGGTGCGGGGCTCGAACCAGGGGAACAGGGTGTCGACGAACTCCCGTTCGGGCAGCACCGAGATGCGATTGCGGCCGCTTGCCAGGCTGTTGCCGACGCAGGAGACGAAGTCTGGTTCCGTTTCGTAGCCGTTGTTGTGGCGACGGCCGAGGACCACCACGTTGTCTGTGTCACGCATACCGGTCGCTCCTGATCGAACCTCCTCCACCGTGGAGCTGACGCATCCCGCAAGCAGGAACAGCGTAAAGGCTGGGAACAGGATCTTGAACATGATCATTCTCCTCGGGGTGAGGCGTCGAACGCGGCGAGTTCGCGCTCGAGCCAGGGGCGGAGCTCTTCCTGCCTCGGAAATCCAATGGCCAGGAATGCCCCCGCATCACGCAGGGCGTTGATGGCGGCATCGCGTACAGCTGCTTCGGCGGTTTCGAGCATCAGACTGCGCGTCTTGCCGTAAGCGGTGACAGGCCAGCTTGCGATCAAGTCGCCGGACGGCTCGAGCAGGCGCATCTCATAGCGAATCCAGACTTCGAAGAAGTTGCTGCGGGTCTGGAACGGAATGGCAAACTGCATTTCCTTGACTTCCGGAACGAGCACTGCATGCAGGGACGTCGGGATCTGCCCCGGTTCGATGCTGTCGACTTCCACGACGCGCTCGAACATGCCGGGGAGCACGGCCAGGAGCATGTTCACCTGGGCGACACCGATGTCGATGGCCCAATCGCCGCGCTGAGGGACGGACTCCTCGAGCCGGAAGCGCCGGAACTCTTCGGTGAAGTGAACGCCGAGCTGGAGCGGCATGGGGTCGACGACTGGGGAGGGGAAGTCGCCGCTGGTGACCTGAACGGCTGTCGTGCCGCAGCCGACCAGAATCAGGCTCAGCAGCAGGAGGGCGCCTGTGGACGCATAGGGGCCGCGGGACTCACTCCCAGTGGTCAATGCAGTTGTCGAAGGAACCCGGTACTGCATGCTGGATCCTCGTCAGGCATGAACCGCGACGCACCCGCGGCCAGCCCTAACCCGAACTTAACACTTCCCAGGGTCGCGCCCAATGGGCGTGATCTGAAGATCAGGCGCCAGGATGCACCACGATGGGTGTGAGGCGGATCCGTTCGTTGATGAGGACCTCGTCTCCTGGCGCAAGGTGGACGGCCCTTTCCACGGTCACGCCGTCCTGGAGGATCTGAGCGTTGACCTCCGGATCGAGCCGAATGCCCAGTTCTTGGACCCGGATAGTGCAGACGGGTTCCGAGGTGCCGGGGAGCGCTAGCGTTCCTTCACCAGCAGGTCCTCCGATGGTTAGCACAGCGCTTCGAAGCGGCCAGGCCTCATGGCCAAGCAGCAGGTGGGTGGGTCGTGTGGTCGCCGCGGTTGGCGCCTCGGATGGAGGCCTTGCTGGCTCAGCGGGCCTTGGCGGTGAGCTCGAGTCTGCTGACTTGAGCGTCTGATGTCCACGCCGATTGGGCAGGCGCGTCACGAATGCCAGCCGCTCACCCTCGCGGCGCACCTCGGCCAGACAGGCCAGAGTACCGCGACGCACCGCGTCATCGGTCTCCAGTTCCACGGAAGGCTCCTCGAGCAGCCCGTTCAGGGTCCTGACCAACCCGGGGAGAGCGGCCATGCGCGCATCCAGGCGGATGACAGTCTGCCCTTGCGACAGTAAGCGCAGCCGTTCCGTAAGCTGTTCATAGCGGGGGCGCAGCCGCTCCACGAGGGCGTCATGGTGGAGGTTGACGCGGAAGCTGTTGCGGCCCGTGTCCAGTTCCAGCATAGCCTCGCCATCGCGCTGGAGCTGGATGAGCCAGCCACCGAGATTGTCATACAGCCGCTGTTCGCTGCTTGCTTCGTGAAGTGGGTCGAAGCGCGTTTCACGGATGAACGCATCTGCAATCAAACCCACCATGGTGTCCTGGAGTCCGAGCAGCGAGGTGGCTGCGGTGTCATCGACGCGATCCCGCTGCAGCTCGTCGCCGGCAGTGACGCGGGTGATCACGGTGCGGTGGAGCTGTCCGCTGACATGCAGCACGGCGCCTGGGCTGCTGCCATCGGCAGCCACCGCCGCGACGGCGAGATCCACGAGGCCGACGGATTTGAATGGACATTCGCGTGCAATCCCGAGCAGGAGTGCGAGCTGGTTGCGATCGAACTGTCCTGGAACGGCGAACACCACCTCGTCTGTGCCGCCGTCCGGGCTACTGGTTGCCAGGGACCAAAGATCCAGCAGATGGGCATAGGCCAGATCCGCGACGGTGCGCGCCCGCGGCCCGGGTTGGGGCAGGGTGTCGGTGGACAGGCGTGACCAGAACTGGGTGTGGGTGTGGCGTGGATGCAAGCGCGCTTCGCTGCGCGCCTGCATCCCGAGCAGCAGCCGATCCCCCTGCAGCAGCGCGTAGCCCGGGCTTTCAGCCAGATGCTGCGCTTCGTTGCCGATGCGCACCCCGGCGTCGTTCAGTTCGATCACGTTCAGGGCCACGTTCACTCCAGATAGCGGGCAATGCGGAAGCCGACATCTGCACGGCCCTCGCGGCCGAAGTCCCGGAATGTCAGGCGCAGTTCCGTGAGGGTCCCGTGCATCCAGCTCGCACCACGAATCACGTGGTAGTCGCCGCTGTCGGGGCCCAGCGGGTCCACCACGTTCGATGGCAGATCCTCACTGGTTCCGGCGTAGAAGTCGTTCACCCATTCTGCCACGTTGCTGCCGAGATCGTGGATGCCGCGATGATTGGGTTGGTAGTTGGCGACCGGTGCCGACACGATGCTGCCGTCTGTGTAGCCGAGCAGCGTACGGCCGAGCAGATTGGCGATGGAGCGGTCGGCGTAATTGCCATGACGTTCCGGGGGCGGCATGTCGTTACCCCAGGGGAAGCGTAACTGGCTGCCGTCGTCCTTCACCCGTGCCGCCCACTCCCACTCTGCTTCAGTAGGCAGCCGATAGCCCGTGGATTCAGGGTCGAAGCCCACGACGCGATTGTTCCGCACCAGATACGCCTTGGGCAGCCCGTCCTGTTCCGACAGCCAGTTGCAGAACAGGGCCGCTTCCTGCCAGGTGATGTTTACGACCGGCTGACGATTGCCGTTGAGGCTGTGGGACTCCCACTCGCCGGAGTTGTGGCCCGCTGCGAACTGTCGGAATTGGGCGTTGGTGACCTCCGTGACGGCGAGATAGAACGGTCGTGTCAGGGTGACCTCACGCAGCACCTCGTTCGCACGGCGCCCGGGCTCGCGCCGGGACGCGCCCATGGTGAAGTCGTCGGGACGCAGGAGGCGCATCTCCTGTCCGGCGGCGGTTTCGATGACGGGTCGAATGGCGGCCCTGCGCGCTTCCTCGACGGTCTGCAGGGAGAGGCTTATTTCCTGGGGGAAACCGGGCCGGGGCGTCACGCTGGTGCGGTAGGGCACGTAGCCGTCTTTGCGTATCTCGATCTGATGGGCGACAGCCGGCAGCGACAGCGTCTGATTGGCGCGGCCTTGTCCGCGACCGTCGACCAGAACCTCGGCATCCTCGGGTTGGACCGCGATGCGGACGTCACCCAGTTCTGCGGGGAGATCGACCGCAAGGCGTTGTTCTTCACCGGAAACGATCCGGACCTGGCGCCGAATCCGGCTGTAACCGGGTCGGAACAGGTCCACCTGGTAGTCGCGGCCGGGTCGGAGCTGGACCTCCACGGGCGTGCGGCCCTGAAAGTTACCGTCGACGGTCACCGTGGCGCCTGCAGGACGGGAGCTGACCATAAGCAGTCCATCGGCGCGTTCGAGCCGCACCGGATCGAGCACCTGGTCCTCGCCCGCCACGACCTGCACCTGCGTCTGCCAGGCCTTGTAGCCTTCGAGCTTGGCGGTGAGCGTGTGCGCCCCCTGCAAAAGCTCGAATTCGGCGGGCGTGGTGCCAACCACGGTGCCGTCGTCGAGACTGATCTCGGCGCCGGGGGGCTCGGTATCCAGGCGGAGCTCTGCCCATGCCGGTGCGAGCTCCACGTCTATGCGCTGCGTGACGCCGCGGCCTTCGACTTCGAACTCCTGTTGTTGTGGCAGGTAGCGATCGGCCGCGACGCTGATCTGGTAGGTTCCGGGTTCCAGCTCGAGGTCAGCGAGTGGCGTGGCGCCGACGTCTGCACCGTCGACCCGTACCCGGGCGCCGGCGACGGGCTCGGAGTTGATGCTGATCAAGCCCGGCAGCGGTCGGAACTCGAACTCGAACCGGGACTCCCCGCCGCGTGCCACCCGGATCTCCTCGTCGAGGGGGTGGTAGCCCTCGAGGTCGGCCTCGATTCGGAACGTGCCTGGGCGCATGAGTATGCGGCCCCCCACGGGCAATGTGATGCCACCGCTTACCCGGACGGACTGGGCATCCGGAGTGAACTCCAGCAACACAGGTCGCGAGGTGAAGAGAAAAAGCGCCACCATGGCGAGCCCGGCAAGCACCGCGAAGGAGATAACCGTGGCCGGACGCCAGCGCGTCGCGGCGCGCCACTCCTGAGGGTCCGAGGGCCGGAATACGGCGGGTTCGATGATGTCTTCATCAGCCTCCGGCCGGGAGCGCTCGTCGTTCACTTAGATGCGCTCCTCGGTACGGATGATCACCGGATTGCCGGAGCCATCCGCGGCGACCCGGAACTCGAGCCGCACGTCGCGGTAGCCTGGGCGACTGCCGGTTGCGGTGTAGAGCCCGGGCCGCAGTTCGATGCGGCGTTCCTCGAAGCTGCCGAGCCGTGCCACGCGCAGGATCGTCACCTCGGTGGCGCCATCGGAGCGCAGTCGCACCGTGACCGGTGCGGCAGCGACTTCGAGCAGTTGCTCGAGCTCGGCGACGTGTGCTGCGAACCCCGGCCGCGGATGCTCGACTGCACGCAACTCCCGCAGCAATGAACGAGCGTCAGCCAGCACCACGTCCTCGCTGAGACGATCCGGTTGGCCCAGCGTCTCCAGCATCCGCTCCTCGAGGGCGGCGAGACGGCGCGCCTTGCTGCGGCCCTGCCGTGCGAAGCTCAAGGCCCCGTCCAGCTCCAGCGCCTCGTCGTAACGCTGCGCGGCCTCGGTCCACTGTTCGTCCTCCATCAGTGCTGTGGCTTCCTGACGCAGCGACTCGATGCGGCGGTCGGTGCTGGCCTGTTCCACCAGCAGCAGGCCTTCCTCGGCTTCCGATGACCCGGAGCGTAACCGAAGTGCCTCGCGAAATGCGTCACGCGCCGTGTCCAGGTGACCCGATGCCAGCGCGCCATAACCCCGCGACAGCGCAGCATTGAAGGCTCGGGTGACGATCCGACTGCGGGCTTCGGCCAGACCCTGGCGGGCGGCCACGGTCTCCGCATCCAGCTCCAGGGCGGCTTCGAACTGGGTGCGCGCAGCTTCGAGCTCACCCGCCGCCAGGTGTCCTTCGCCATCGCGGACAGCGCTCAGAACAGCGTCGAGGACCTCCGCTCGCTCCAGTCCTCGGCGCGCCGCACTCGAATCCGGACGGATGGCCAGCGCAAGTTCGTAGGCATCCCGCGCCTCGTCGCTCAGGGCGTCCTCGATCGCATCGAGGCCACGCTGCAACGCGGACTCGTAGGCATCTTTGGCCGTGCCCTGGAGCTCCTTCAGAGCGCTCACCGCGTCCTGATAACGCTGCCGCGCTTCGTCGAATCGCTCCTCGATAAAGGCGTCGTCGCCGCTGGCAGCGAGCGCACGGGCGGCGGCGAGACGGTCGGCGCCCCAGCGCTCGACGGCGCGGGATTCGAGATCGTCCTGCAGATCGAGCAGGCGCGAGATCAAATCCTCCACTGCACGCCGTTCCCGCTCCAGACGACTCTGCTGATAGGGCGCTACCGGGTCACCGTTCTCCTCTTCAGCCTGCTGGGCGGGTCCAGCTTCCCGCCTGCGTTCGCGGGCGCCGGGTGGGGGGCTTTCGGCACCCGTGGCGATACGTTCAAGGTCCGGTCGCAGGGCGTTGGGGAGCATGACGAGCAAGCCGCCGAACAGCAGGCCGAACAGGACTACTGCGCTCCAGGTGAGGAGGCGACGGCGGCCATCGGACGCGGCCGGCGTGAGTTCGGCTTCGCGTGTGAGGGCGACCTCCGCCGGTGCGATGGTCTCGAAGTCGTCCTGGGCGTTTTCGGTCTTGCGATCAGTCATGGCGATGTCGGCGACGCTGCAGTCAGGTTCGGCAGGGGCGGCAGCTTACAATGGCTGCGCGGCCCTTGCCTCACCGGGTCAGGTCGGGTTGGACCCGCCCGTAAACCATCCGTTCAGCCGTCCCCGGCCACCGGCAGCCCGACGTCGGAACGATAGAGCTCCTCGAGGATCTCTTTCCACTGGTCGTACTGACTGTCGACCGTACCGGTCAGAGTAATCGTCCGATCATCGAGTTCGATGACGCTGGGCGTGATTTCCTGCTCCAGGGAGTTGGCGAGCTCGTTCAGGGTCAGGGCGTGAAGTTCCGCCTCCTGACGGCGTGCAAGCCCGTCACGCACCATGTAGGCGCCCCCCATGATGCCGAGATGTCCGGCCGCCCGGCCATAAGGGCTGTCGCTCTGGCTGGCCGCGTAGATACCGCCGGCCACCGCCAGGGCACCCATGATGGTCCGGTTGCGAGCAGACTCGCGCATTTCCCGCAGCGCCACCGCTTCCCGATAGGTGTGGCGCCGATATTCGGTGTAAGGGGTGTCCATCTCCGCTACAAATTGCCCGTAGTGGGCGTCGAGCGTGTCGATGAACAGGTGCTCCCGATCCCGGACACGGCCGATCCGGGACATCATCGGATCATTCTCTGCGGGCAACCGCACGAGCTCGAAGCGGCCATTGCGCCGCTCCTCCAGATAGCCGTCGAAGGCCTCCGGCGCGAATTCGCGCGCGAAACGCATGCGGCCGATCTCGCGGGTTTGTTGAATCTCGGCGGCGCTCATGCGTTCCCGATAGGCCAGCATATCGTTGGCGATTTCGTTGTAGAGCTGCTGGAACGGATCGAGCCCTGCCGGCGCGACTTCGTCGTAGGCGTAGCGGCTGGCCTGGTAGCCATACTCCCGCTTGAACCAGCGTCGGCCGCTGGCATCGGCGACTTCGACTTCCATTCTGAGGGTTTCACCATTCGATTCCAGCAGCTTGGCGTCCACTGTCACGTCGACCGCGTGGGTGTGCCGCGGGACCACGCGCACAGCACCCCAGTTGCCGGTGGATTCCAGCGTGTCCTTGAGCAGGAACGGCATGAAGCGCGCCTCCGCCCGCCGTACCTCAGGCAGAATGCCGTCACGTTCTCTCGCGCGCCATTCTTCTGGGATATTGGGCTCGAACAGCTGGATGCCCACGTCGAGAAGCAGTGCTTCCGGAATGGGTTCACTGGCCTGACGGGGCGGCGTAGTGTCCACCCGCTTGACGGTCTGGGACACGCAGCCGCCGAGCAGTCCGGCCACGAGCAGCAGGCCGAGAATGCGCGCGCCGATCGCGCGCGGGAACAAGTCGTGCTGGCGTACTTTCATCGCTGCCACTCCTGCATGCTGTTCAGCGCCGGCCCGCAACGTAACGTCGATACTCATCCCAGAGCTTCTCCCGAAGTTCCGGATCGGTCTCGGCCATGGCGGCTTCCCGCAATTGCCGTGCCACGACGTCATCGTTGGCGCCGTCTCCGATGTCCTCCGGAACGGGGAGGACCTCACCGCCGCCGACAGAGCCTCTGCTGGTTCCGCTGCCGGACTGGCCATCAGGCTGCTGCTGGCTGCTGGGTGCCGGAGGCGGGGGCACGGGGCGGCGTCCGGCGGTGTCGCGGCCGCCGCGGCGATCCGCTTCACCTTCGTCGCCGCCATCGCTGCGCCCGGCGGCTTCGATGGTCCCAGGGGCGTTGCCTCGGCGGGCGAGGATGGTGGCGCGTTCATCGAGAATACGGCCATCGAAGTCGCCCATGGCGTCGGCAAGAACCCGTTCGAGCTCTGCGTGGCGCTCGGCGGCAGTCTGGCTGCCAGCACCGCTTCCAGCCTCGTCTTCTGCGCCGGATGCGTCACCATAGGTTTCTTCCGACGTGGGGGCACGGCCGCTTCCTGATGCACCTGGCTGGTGCCAGGGGCCCGCTGCGTCCTCGCCACCGGCGCCGCCCCCGGCAGCGACATCGCCGCCAGGCTCAGTGCCCTCGGCCGCAGCATCCGGGCTCTGCCTGGATGAACCACCCCCGGCGATCATGTCGTCCAGGTCACCCGAAACCAGGTCGTCGAGATCGCCCTGCGCGTCGCCATCGCTTCCGGCCGGCCGGCTGCCAGCCGGTGCGCCCATGCCGCCGTCGGCGCCGTCTCCTTCGCTGGGGGCCTCACTGCTGCGGCTGCGCGCGGCCGAGCGCCGGAACACCTCGATGGCCTCGGCGAGGACCCCATCGTCGTCGACGGATGCGCCGGCTCCGGCGCTTCCGTCACCGCCTTCCGCAGCGCCGGCATCAGCCGTCTGGCTCCCGGCATCGCCCGGTTCCCCCCCGGTTGGTGACTGAGCGCCATCGGAAGAAGCCGTCGGCTGCGAGGGCTGCCCGGCTGGCTGCTGCTGCGGCGACGGCTGTCCTGCTGACGGCGAGGACGGGCTCGGCGGCTGGCTCGATGGCGCAGAAGGGCTCGACGGCGGCGACGGGCTCGAAGGCGAGGGCGCACTGGGCGGACTCGGCGGCATCGGGCTCGACGGACCGGAATGGCTCGGGCTCTGGCAACCGGCGAAGCTCAGGGCGCCCAGCAGCAGGAGCGCGGCCTGAAGGATTCGTGGGCGGGTCGACATGGGCACCTCCTCAATACTCCGAGCCTGCCAGAGGGCAATGAATGACCCCTGAACGTCGGACTCCACGTCATTGGACCCGCTTGCGAACGTCAGGTTTCGCAGTCCGTGAACGAGTGTCAATGATCGTCGCTGCGGGCCGTTTCCTGGCGAGGCTCGGTGTAATAGACGAATCGGTGACGATACTGCATGCCCTCGGTTGCGGCAGGTTGGTCGTCCACGAATCGGGGACGGAACCGGGCTGCACGTACGGAGCGCCGCAGGCGGAAGTCGAGCAGTCCTTCCGGTTCGGCGTCGGTGATGTCGAGATTCCGGAGTCGACCACGGTCCGTGACGTCGTACACCATGTCCACGAATCCTTCGTGGGTGCGGATGCCCTCGGTCCACGGTGGCGGATTCGGTGCCGGCGGAATCGGGAACACCAGGGCCGTGGGCGCTCCGAACAGCGCTTCGACCTGCTCCTCGGGTGCGCCTGAGCGGCGCAGCAGCTCCCGCGCCTGGCCATAGGTGGCCATGGCCTGATTCCATTTGTCGAACAGCAGGTACCAGTCTCCAAGTTCGACGAGTGCTTCCACCTGTTCGTCGGTTTCGATGTCCGGGTGGTCGAGCTGCAATCTGACGCTGCGGACCAGGGCGCGCTCGCCGACGCCGTAGGGATTCAGGGTGTGGCGCTGCTGCATGTGCAGATCACGATCAGGGGGGGGGCCTCCGGAGGTGATCCGGAACGAGGGCTCCTCCCGTCGCGCCGCCGCAGCCGGTGGATAGCGCTCCATGCGGTAGGTCTTGGCAAGGCGCTGCAGCGGCTCGACAAGACGAATGTCATCATTGCCGTAGTGTTTCTCGACGATCTCGACCGCGCGTTCGTAGAGCCCGCGCGCGCTCAGGATCGCGCCGGTCCGCTGATACCACTCCGCCATCCGGTAAAGGGCCGGCAGGATCTCAGGAGCATCCTCGCCAAGCTCGCGTTGCCTGACGTAGTACGAGTACTCCTGCAGCTGCGTGGCTTCCTGCCACTCGCTGCGCAGGGCGTGAAGTTCCGTGATGCGGTCCAGGTAGGTCAGCTGGCTCGAGTCATGCAGACCCTGGTTCATGCGATTCACGTATACGGCCTGACCGTAGTGTTCGAGCGCTTCCTGATAGTCGTCGAGACCACGGTAGCTCGCGCCAATGCCGGCGAGGGCGGTGACGTTGCGCTGGTCCCAGCGGCCATGTTGCTCGCGGACGAGATCGAGGGCCTGCTCCCAGGCGCTCAGCGCCTCCCGGTATTCGCCGGTTTCCTGTTTGATCCGGGCGAGCGCAAACAGCGCATCGATGCTGTTACCGCTGCCGCGAGCGTCTCCGAACAGCTCCAGCGCAAAGCGATCGGGCCCCTCGGGCTCCCCATGTTCTCCGCTGCCCATGCCTTCCGGACCGGCGACTGGCGCGTAGGGGCCCGCTGCCGGTGGCTGGGACGGATCAGCAGCGTCACTGGTCTCAGCCAGGGCTGCGGGTACCAGCATCCCTTGTGCAAGGAGAAGGACGAGGGCGGGGCGAATTTGATGGCGTATCATCGGGCACTCCGGGAGAACCTGCTGGACTCCAACCCGTTATCTATACCAGGCGCAGTCCGGGTGACGAGCAACCCGGTGGCCTCCGGGTGCAAACCCGTTCGACCCCATTGACGACTGCCGCTGTTGCGTTGTCAAGGGGCGTGCATGCGGACCACGCACTGGTCCGCTGGATTATTGGACAGGCGAACTTGAAAATGGTTGCGGTACCCCTGGAGTGACCATGAACGATTCCTCAGAACCGGCATGGCGGCTCGAAGCCGACGATGCGCTCGATACCCGTGGCTTACGTTGCCCTGAGCCCCTGATGCTGCTGCGCAACCGTATGCGCACCCTGGCGCCCGGTACGCTGCTTTATGTCGTGGCCACGGACCCGGCGTCGGTGCGCGACTTCGAGCAGTACAGCCGCTTTCTCGGTCACGCCATCCGTGCGCGGGAAGAGGCGGCAGGCGAGTTTCGATTCCTGTTCTGCAAAGGACAGCGATGACATGCGCGATCCTGTGATTCACTATTTCGCCTTCGGCAGCAACATGAATCCTGAGCGTGTGCGCGCCCGGGGATTGCGCTTCGAGGCGATCACCGGCGCGCGCCTGGAAGGTTTTGCCCTGGTGTTCGACAAGTCCGCAGCGGAGCATCCGGGCAGCGGTCATGCCAATATTGCCTGGGCTCAGAACGACGCGGTGGAGGGTGTGCTCTACCGGCTCGTGGGCGCCGAGCAGATTCTGCTCATGGATCCCTTCGAACAGACGCCCGTGAACTACAGCCGCGAGGTGGTGCGTGTGATGACGGCCGGCGGTAGCGAAGTGGCCTGGACCTACATTGCCAATCCCGCCCGGCGGCGCCCGAACGGTCGCCCTGAACGCGCCTATCTGGCGCATCTGCTGGCCGGCAGGCCCTGGCTCAGTGACGCCTACCACGCGCGGTTGGCTGCATGGCCGGTCGCCGATCCTGCCCCCGACGTCAGTGACTGACCGCCACAGCGCAGATCTGGTCTGGCTGTTCGATGGTCTGTTCGAGCGGCGCTATTGCGTCTGTCTGCGCGGAGGCGCCGCGGAGCCGTTCTATGCGCCGGCGACCGAGCACGGACCTGCCGTGATTCACTTCCGTGCCGACTACTTCTCCAGCGCCCTGCACGAAGTGGCGCACTGGTGCCTGGCGGGCGAGGCGCGACGGCGCCGTCCGGACTACGGGTACTGGTATGCCCCGGATGGTCGGGATGCCGCGGCTCAGGCTGCGTTCGAGACGGTGGAAGTGGCGCCCCAGGCGCTGGAGTGGCTGTTCGCCGACGCCGCAGGTCATCCGTTCCGGGCCAGCGTCGACAACCTCGAAGCCGGCAGCGCGACGCATCAGCGCTTCGCCGCCGCGCTGGAACGGGAACGTGCACGGCGCTTGCGGGTCGGCTTACCGCCCCGGGCGGCGGCTTTCCGGACTGCGCTGCTGGCCTTCTTCCGGGACGGTGGGCACCGATGAATGCAGGACGAGTGGATGCGGTCGTTATCGGTGCCGGTGTCATTGGTCTGGCCTGCGGCCGGGCATTGGCGCGATCGGGGCGCGAGACCCTGGATCTGGCCGGTCGCGTTCGCTTCGGTCCGGACGTGGCTTGGATCGACCGCGAGGACTACGCCTTCGACGACAGCAATCGCGCGCACTTCGTCGCAGCCATCGAACGGTACTTTCCCGAGCTTGATCCGCAGCGCCTGCGTCCCGACCAGTGCGGTATTCGGGCCCGGCTCGGCGGGCCGGAGACGGCGTTTTCCGATTTCCGCATCGATGGTGGAGACATGCACGGGATGCCCGGCCTCGTCAATCTGTTGGGGATCGAGTCGCCCGGGTTGACGGCCTCTCTGGCCATTGCCGAGGCTGTCCTGGGGCGCTTGTGAAGGCGCCCGTCAGGCCACGGGGTAGAGGACGCGGTCGTCGTAGCCAGTAAAGATGGGCAGGTAGCCGGCGAGTTCCCGATCCAGATCCGGATCGCCGCTGTCGACCTGCAGCGGTCGGCCGTCGAGGGCAGCGAGCTTGCTGCGGGTGGCGATCACCATCAGCCGCTCCCGCCCGGCTCTGCGCACAAGTTCCGGGCCGATCTGCTGGTTGCCGCGACCCAGCAGATGGCCCTGGCCGCCGATGAACGTGATCAGGATCCAGACGGTTGCGTCTTGCGTCTGCGCGAGCAGTCCGCGCGCATCCAGGTCCTGAGCAATGCAGGCGCCGCCCTTTATCAGGTCGACGCCGAGCAGGGTGTTCGGCAGGTTCATATGGGCCATGACGGCGGCTGTGGTACTGCCTGGTCCGATCACCCATAGATCACTTGCCGGTGCGGTGGTGATGAGTTCGGCGATCCAGGCCGCCACCTCCTCGAGCACCAGCGGTTCGGACTCGCGCCCACCGATCTTCGTCTGCTGGACCCAGCGCGGCTCGGCCGGCACCTGAAGTTCGCCGAACCAGCGGCTGTTGACGCGTCCGGCACGCAGCTCGGCCTCGTCGATGTCGCGGACCTCACCGGTTTCCAGACCGACGAGTTCACCGTCAAGCAGCTGTCTGATCACGGCAGCGGCGGCCTCGGGCGTCACGGCATAGACGCCCGAGTGCATCTTCACGCCCGCGGGGATGCCGAGTACCGGCCGCGGCGCGGCCAGTGCGCTGCAGACGTCGCGGGCGGTACCGTCTCCGCCAACGAAGAGCAGCAGATCGACCTCCGCTTCGGCCAGGGCCTTAACGGCCGCACGGGTATCCTCGGCGCGGGTTGCAGATGCTCTCGGGGCTCCCAGGACTTCCGGCTCGAAGCCCGCGGCTCGGACCGCATCTGCGCCCATGGCGCCGTCCCACGTGAGTATGGACAGGTCTTCGCGGCGATCGATCAGCGCTGCCAGCGTGCGGCGGGCCCGCTCTCCGGCACGGGCATCCGCACCCCGACGCTGGGCTTCGGCGATTACCTCGGCCCCGTCGCTACCCTTCATCGCAGTGGGCCCGCCGATTCCGGCCAGGGGATTGACCACGATTCCCAGTCGCAACATCAGCCCCGGGCCCGCTCGAGTACGTCCAGCACCACGGCGCGGATCCGCTCGCTTGACTGGCTGCCAAGGGCCAGCCGCAGACGGTTGATGTGGCTGCGCTGGTTCAACAGTACCGAACTCGGCACGTCGTTGCCGAAGCCCTCGCGGACCCGTTCCCGCATGCGATTCGGAATGCCATTGCCGAAGTCGTCAGTCTCGAAGGGCGTCACCTGTCCAGCCACTGCGGACAGCAGGCTGAACATGCGACCGCCGAGTACGGCCTGATCGACTGCTTCCTGGCGGATCGTATCCTCGAAGCGGATGTAGCCCTCTTCGGCAAGCCAGAGGATGGCGCCGAGGCAGGACATATGGCGCGCGGTATGCAGGCCGTACTCATCCGGTTCGTCCGGCCCGGAGATGTCCTCGACAAACAGCGTCGATTTGCGCGGAAACGTCAGATAGAGCTGATTCAGGACCAGCGCGATGTCCTTGCAGAAGTCGTCGATGTGCAAATCGGACACGAATCGCTCCGTCGTGGCGCTGGGGCCACGGGTCGCTTCACTGCTGGTAATGCTCCAGGAAGTGTCCGAGCCGGGTGACCGCATGGCGGAGGTCATCAGGACGCGGCAGGAACACCATGCGGAAGTGGTCAGGCTCAGGCCAGTTGAAGCCGGTTCCCTGCACCATCAGGATCTTCTCCTGCAGCAGCAGGTCAAGGACGAACTGCTCGTCGTCACGAATCGGGTAGACCTTGGGGTCGAGGCGCGGAAAGAGATACAGCGCGCCTCTCGGCTTGACGCAACTCACGCCCGGAATCTGATTCAGCAGCGACCACGCCAGATCGCGCTGATCGTGCAGAACGCCGCCTGGGCAAACCAGGTCCTGAATGCTCTGATAGCCGCCCAGAGCAGTTTGCACCGCGAACTGGGTAGGGACGTTCGCGCACAGGCGCATGGACGCGAGGATCTCGAGACCTTCCAGGTAGTCCCGGGCCCGCAATCTGGCACCGGAGACGATCAGCCAGCCGGTGCGGAAACCGGCCGCCCGATAATTCTTGGACAGGCCACCGAACGTGAGCGTCAGCAGATCCTCGGACAGGGATGCCAGTGGCACGTGGGTGGCGCCGTCGTAGAGAATTTTGTCGTAGATCTCGTCGGCGAACAGCACCAGCTCATGCTCGCGGGCGATTTCGATCACGCCCTCGAGCACCTGACGCGAATAGACCGCCCCGGTGGGGTTGTTGGGGTTGATGATCACCAGCGCCCGGGTGCGAGGCGTGATAAGGCTGCGGATGTTATCGAGGTCCGGGAACCAGTCGGACTGTTCGTCGCAGCGGTAATGCACCGGTCGACCGCCGGCCAGCGTCACCGCCGCGGTCCACAGGGGATAGTCCGGCGCGGGAATCAGCACCTCGTCACCGTTGTTGAGCAGACCCTGGGTCGCGAGCCCGATCAGTTCGCTGACGCCGTTACCGATGAAGACATCCTCGATCTCGACGCCCCTAATGCCGATCTGCTGGGTGTACTGCATGACGGCCTTGCGCGCTGAGAACAGGCCCTTGGATTCGCAGTAGCCCTGCGCCTGGGGCAGGTTGCGGATCACGTCCTGGATCAGTTCGTCCGGGGCTTCGAAGCCGAACGGGGCTGGATTGCCGATGTTGAATTTAAGGATCCGGTGCCCTTCCTCTTCGAGCCGCCGCGCCTCCCGCAGGATGGGTCCACGAATCTCGTAGCAGACGGAATCCAGCTTGTGGGATTTGAGGATTTCACGCATGGCTCGGTCCCGAGAGGGGCACCGCGTCGAGACCGTCGCCGGACGGTGCTAGAATTTCGGGTCCCCGAGGTCGAAATGGCCGGGAATCATAGCAGGAGCGCCGAACATGAGTAAGGTCGAAAAGAGCGAGAGCGAATGGCAGGCCGAACTGGCTCCCGAGGAGTATGAAGTCGCCCGCTGCGGGGGTACCGAGCGCGCATTCACCGGACGTTACTGGGACACGAAGACCCCGGGGACGTATCACTGCGTGTGCTGTGGCGCCGCGCTGTTCGACTCCTCGACGAAGTACGACTCAGGATCCGGCTGGCCGAGCTTCTGGGCGCCGATTGCCGCCGAGGCGGTGGCGGAGAAAGAGGATCGCTCGTTGTTCATGCGCCGCACCGAGGTGCTGTGCGCAAAGTGTGATGCCCATCTCGGGCATGTTTTCCCGGATGGACCCAAGCCAACCGGGTTGCGCTACTGCATGAATTCGGCATCGCTCAGGCTCGCGGCGCGGGAGAACGAGAAGTCGGCCTGACCGCAGCGCGGGAGGTCTGGGGCAGGGCATCAGAACGCGGCGGCGTGCCCCTCCTTGCGATGATCGGAGCCAGCGCACCATGCGCCATCCCCCAGCCGTTGGATGATCTGGGCGCCGCCGAATACGTGTTCCATGGATTCCCGCTCTACGGTGTGGCCGCGACCAGCGAGGTCAGCCGCCACGCCCGGATCGAAGCCTGATTCAAGTGCCAGCGTGCCGTCCTCGCGTACGTGCCAGCGTGGTGCGTCGGACGCCGCCTGAGGGTTCTGGCCGCGCAGGACGATGCGCTCGAGCATCTGCAGGTGCCCCTGATGCTGCATGTGGCCGCCCATGACGCCGAAGGCCAGCAGTGCTTTGCCGCCGCGGGTGGCGAAGCCGGGAATGATGGTGTGGAAGGGGCGCTTGCCTGGACCGACCCGGTTCGGGTGTCCGGGTTCGAGAGAAAATCCCTCGCCGCGGTTCTGGAGTGCGATGCCCGTGTCGGGCACCAGTACGCCGGAACCGAAGCCGCGGTAATTGGACTGAATGAAGGAGACGGCCATGCCGTCTGCATCGGCGCAGCACAGATAGACCGTGTCCGGCGAGGTGGGCATCTGCAGGGGTCGCTGATCCGCCCGGTCCAGGCGGATCCCCGCCGCCAGACGGTCGAGGCGCTCCGCTGCGAGCAGCTCCCGCGGATCGCGCAGGAGGTGCTCGGGATCGGCGACGAAGCTGAACGCGTCGCGGATCCCGATCCGGCTGGCCTCGATCTGGAGGTGGACTGCATCGGCACTGTCGAGGGCAAACCGGCCGCTGTCGAGCCGTTCCAGCACGGCAGCGGCGATCAGGGCGCCGAGTCCCTGCCCGTTGGGGGGTAACTCATGTAACCGGGCGCCGGCGAAGTCCACTGCGAGGGGTTCCACCCAAAGCGGCGCGTGGCTGGCCATGTCCTCGCTGCTCAACGCTCCGCCATGGGCTTGTGCCGCGGCTGCAATGCGTTGCGCGAGGTCGCCTCGGTAGTAGGATTCGCCGCGGTCGGCGGCGATCTGCGCCAGCGTCGTGGCGAGCCCGCGGGGAACGAATCGTTCTCCGGCGGCGGGTGCCCGGCCCTGCGGACAGAAGTGGTCCACGAAGTCGGGGAACGTTGCGTAGAGTCTCGGTACAAGGCCCCAGTAGAACGCCGTCTTGGGCCCGACGTGAAAGCCGTCGTGGGCATAGCTCAGTGCATCCTCGAACAGCTGCGCGAACGGCAGCCGCCCGAATCGTTCCGAAAGCGCGCTCCATACTGAGACCGCGCCAGGTACCGTGACGGCGTCGCCGCCGCGGCTCGGCATAGTCTTGCGGCCGTCGAAACGCTCCGGTAGCCACGCCCTGGGCGCAGCCCCGGAACCGTTGATTCCGTGCAGAGCGCTGCCATCCCACACCTGGGCGAATGCATCGCCACCGAGACCGTTGTTGTTCGGCTCCACCACTGCCAGCGTGATCGCCGTGGCGAGCGCAGCATCCACTGCATTGCCGCCGGCGCGCAGCGCACGGATGCCGGACTGCACCGCCAGGGGCTGGGATGTGGCAACTGCGTTGCGCCCGATGACTGGGCTGCGTTCGGATGCGTAGGGCTGACTCGGATCGATGCTCATACGGCCGTGTAGCCGCCATCGATCACCAGTTCGGAACCGGTCATGAAGCTGGCATCGTCAGATGCCAGAAAGAGGATGCCCCGTGCCACTTCCTCCGGTTCGCCAAAGCGCCCCATGGGATGCAGGGCGCGAATGGTTTCACGGATCTCTTCCGGCGTGTAGCCGTCCGTGATCGGGTCCACCTGAGAAAATGCGTTCTCGATCAGGTTGGTTCGAATGTAGCCTGGGTGAACTGAGTTGACCCGTATCGGCAGGCCCTCACGGGCGCACCAGGCGGCCACCGACTTGGTGAGGAGCCGGACACCGCCTTTGGAGGCGTTGTAGGCGGGGCCAGCGCCACCCACGAGGCCCATTATGGATGACACGTTGATTATGCTGCCGCCGGCACTGCCGTTAAGGCGCATGGCCGCAACCGCCGCCTGCACGCCCAGGAAGACACCATCGAGGTTGACGTCCAGTACCTTCCGCCAGGTGGCGAGATCCATCTCGTCGAGACGTTCCCGGACCGCGATGCCGGCGTTATTTACCAGGATGTCGAGGCGCTCGAAGCGGGCGTTACAGCGCTCGATGGCCGCCGACCAGTCCGCAGGCGATGTCACGTCGTGGACCACGAAGTCCAGGTCGGCGGTGGCTCCCATGGCTGCGTGCAGGACCGCCTCGGCGTTCGGATCCTTATCCGTGGCCAGGACCCTGGCGCCTGCCTCCAGCAGTGCGCGTACGGTGGCGAGACCGATTCCTGCGCCTGCGCCCGTCACCAGAGCGACTTTCGCATCTAACCGATTCATGCAGCTCGTTCTCCGAATTGATAAGCGATGTCCGCGTGTGCGTCCGGTTGACCGGGCGGTGGCCAACGTCGTGACCTGTCCAGAGTCTCCTGCCGGTGCCCCTCGCAAGCATGCTGCCTAATGAAAAGGAATCAGGCCAGTGTGGTTCATGCTCCCGTGCCGGGCTCAGGCTTGTGCTGGCTTGGCGACTGCCTCGGGCTGCGAGAGCTCCGGTGAGGTCGAAGGCCGGGCCCGGACTGGCCGCGGCTGGGTGTGCGCCTCGAATGAAATGGTCGTGCAGAATCCGTTTCGAGGGCCTGCCGCGCGGCTTGGGTCCGGGTAACATGAGCGCCGGGATATTGGGAGCGCTCACCATGGCGAGAATCTTCGTGCTGCTGCTGGCCTTGCTGATGATCGCTGCGCCGGCCTTCGCGGCTTCCGGACCGTCTTACAACTATGCCGAAGTCGGCTACACCTATCTCGACCCTGACGACTTTCCATCGGAGGATGGTGCCGGCGTCGGCGGCTCCATCGCCGTGTACCCCAACGTTCACTTCGTTGCGGATTACGACCAGATCCGGGGGGGGTGGCGTGAAGGCACACTTCACGCGAGTGGCGATCGGATTCAATTCCTACATCGACCATCGCTCCGATTTCATCGTCCGGGCCGGTTATTTTCGCTCCGAAGCGGACCAGACCGATGATGACTTTCTTGCGGAAGTGGGTGCGCGAGCGATCTTCTTTGGTCGTCTGGAACTGAGTACGTTTGTGACCTATTACGACAACAGCGTCTTCGGACAGGACATCAGCCTCAGCATCGGCAGTGTGTTCAATTTCACCGATCACTTCGGTCTCTCGCTGCGTGCGGATGCATCCACCGAACGGACCCAGGCCCAGGCGAGACTGCGCTACTCGTTCTGAAGCGGGCCGATGACGGATCGGCCCTGAAGGAGGTTCGCCGGCGCATAGCGGTCAGTGAGGATGCGAGCGTCCCGATCGTAGTCCCACTCGGTGCGCAGCGCGCCGGGGTAGCGCTCGATGGCGACGCCATAGGGGGCAAGCCGGGGTGCCAGCGCGGCCGCGCGCTGCTTCAGGGTTTCAGCATCCGGCCAGGACCGCTCCATGCCGATGAAGATGCGGTTGTGGCTGTCCTGCAAACGCAAGGTGGCGACAGTGGGAAAGCCGGCACGATAGGTCGCGGATTCGTGGTGGTAGAGCCGACTGGTCGCGAACGTGTTGGCCACGACCACGCCGTCGTCCGCAAGCACGCCGCGCAACTCCTCGAAGAACTCCACGGTCATCAGATGCTCGGGAATGTATTCGGCGGTGAAGGCGTCCAGTAGAATAAGATCCCAGGTTTCGCCCGCAAGTAACGCCCGTTTCACGAACACGCGCGCATCGCGCTCGTGGACGCGCATGTTTGCGCTGGGTGTGAAGTCGAAGTAGCGTGTCGCGACCTTCACCACGGCTGGATCAATTTCCACCAGATCCTGTTCGGCGTCGGGAAACAGCGCTTCGAACACCCTTGGCATGGTGCCGCCGCCAAGCCCGATGACCAGGATTCGGCTCGGTTCAGGCTTCAGCAGCAGCCCCGCGAACATCATTCTCACGTAGCTGAACACCAGTCGGTCCGGATTCTGCAGGTCCATGCAGGTCTGGCGCGAGCTGCTGCGTCGTTCACTGAACAACAGGCAGCGCACGCCGCCCTGGTCGCGGACGAGGATATTGCGGTACAGGGAGCGCTCCTCGTGGATGACCTGCGCCGAGCCGAACACGGGTATCAGCAGCAGGAGCAGCAGTAGCTTGGGCTTCATGGCGCGGGCTCCAGGCGCCTGTCAGCAACGAGGGCAAGCGTACCGCACAACAGCAGCAGCACGATCAGCGCGATCAGGATGGTGTCCACAGCGAACCAGAGGACGAAGTAGAACGAGGTCCCCAGCGTGCCGATGGCGCTGCCCAGCGTCGAGACGAAATACAACAGGCCCGCAACCTGTCCGCTGTGGTGCGTGTCCCGGATCAGCAGGCGCACAGAGTAGGGCGAGATCATGCCCAGCAGCACCGTGGGCAAGCCGAACAGAAAAACGGACGCCACCAAGGAGCCATAGCGCGGGTCCTCGATGCGCGCGAACACCCAGGTCATCATCCCGTCTCCGAACAGCAGCAGGGGGCCGACCAGGATCGCACCGGCGAAGAACAGCATGCCGAACCGGGTGAGGTTCGGCTCCATGAGGGACAGCCGTCCACCGAGCAGGTAGCCGAAAGAGAGCGCCAGCATGAAGACGGTGATGATCGAGCCCCAAACGTGCACGCTGGAGCCGAACCAGGGTGCCAGGATGCGCCCCCCGAGCAGTTCGACGGACATGATGGTGAAGCCGCCGGTAAAAGCGAGCACAAAGATGACAGCGCGGCGCATGGGACTCCGATGGCTGGTAGCGAGGCAGGCGAGAGTTTAGCCTCTGTGTCGGATCGATGTCTGGGAGCAGTCCTGACAGACTGCGGTTGTGGCTCTCCAGGTGGCCGCTACAATGCACCATCGTCGCACTACGGGTCCGGACCATGAATCTACCCAATCTGCTGACTCTGGTCCGGATCGGTCTGGTACCGGTACTGATCCTGACCTTTCTGTTACCCTGGACGTGGAGCTATCTGCTCGGCGCTGGAGTCTTTGCCCTTGCCAGCATCACCGACTGGCTGGACGGCTACCTGGCACGGCGCTGGAAACAGATCTCCCAGTTCGGAGCCTTTCTCGACCCGGTCGCCGACAAGCTCATCGTGGTGAGCGCCCTGGTCATGCTTGCGGGGGCTCACGCGAACATCTGGCTGTCGCTGGCCGCCGTCGTGATCATTGGTCGCGAAGTGGCGATTTCCGCGCTCAGGGAGTGGATGGCGGAAATGCAGCGCCGGGGTCTGGTGGCCGTCAGCTGGGTGGGCAAAGCAAAGACTGCGGTGCAAATGATCGCCATCCTGGTGCTGCTGGCGCATCCTGCGGACCTGTCTCTGAGCCTGGTTTGGTTGGGGTACGGTCTGCTCTATGTGGCTGCGGTCCTGACCCTCTGGTCAATGGTCGCTTATCTGCGGGCGGCCTGGCCCACCTTGCGTGAGGCCTACCTGGACGCGGCCCCCTGACGTTCTACGGGTGCCACGTTGAGACTGGCGCTGGCAACCGGCGCTCAAATCAGTATCATTCGCGCCTCACCTGGGCTGGGTGGCAGAGTGGTCATGCAGCGGACTGCAAATCCGCCTACGCCGGTTCGATTCCGACCCCAGCCTCCAAATTCCTGTTCCAGCTTCGAACGTCAGATATCGCAGTTGCGGGCGGCCTAGGTGAACCTCCGCCGCCGCATGCGGAGCAGCCTGCGAGGCCCGGTTCGCTACCGACCCCCAGCCTCCAAATTCCTGTTCCAGCTTCTTTTTCAGCGCAGCAGCAGCACCGGAATGCTGGCAGCACGGAGCAGATCCAGGGTGCGGCTGCCGAAGAAGATCCGCCGCAGGGTCGAGTGGGTGAAGGCGCCCATCACCAGCATGTTGATATCGAATTCCTGAACCTTCTTGGCCACGGTGGTTTCCGCATCGCCGTGCAGCAGGTGGGCTTCCACCTCGAAGCCCGCCTGCGCCAGCGTCTCTCGCGCCCATTCAAGCTGCTTAGATGCGTCCTTGCGCGGTTTGCCGGACATCAGCAAGTGGATGGGCAGTCCTGCGAACAATGGGCTGGTTGCCAGCATGACGACGCCTTTACGGGTGAGGTTGCCGCCGTCGAAGGCGATCATGATGCGTCGTGGCACCTGGAAATCCCGAGTCACGGTGAGGATCGGCTTGTGCAGCGCACGGACCACCCGCTCGACGTTGCGGCCGAGGTCGCGCTGGGTGGTCTCGGCTGATTCACCGCGCCGTCCGAGGACGAACAGTCTGACGCTGTCCTCCTGCTCGACCAGCGTCGCCTCGAGTTCGCCGTGGCGCTGGCGCACATCAGGGGACGCTACGCCTGCGGCGACGGCCCGTTCCCGGAGCTGATTGAGGAACAACCGGCCGCTCTCCCGCGCAGCGCGGCTGCGGGCCTCATCTTCGGCAGCGAGAGTCTGCAGCAGTTTCTCCTGGGCATCGACACCGATGGCACCGCTGTGATCCACCTCGACTGCCCGTTCCGGATGGCGATCCAGGATGTGCAGAAATTCCAGCGGCAGGGACAGCCTCAGGGCCGCCCAGGCGGCGTAATCCGCCACGTGATTGGCATACTGCGATTGATCGACGCAGGCCAGAACCCGGCTTTCGCTTGGCATCGGTTGCGCTCCCGTCAGTGTCCCAGCAATCGAATGTCGGCATCGGGTTTATCGTGGATGCCGAAGCGGTCGATCATGGTGGCGCTGGCTTCATTGAGCCCGATGACTTCCACCGTGGTGCCATCCCGCTGGAATTTGATGACCACCTTATCCAGAGCGCTCACGGCCGTGATGTCCCAGAAGTGGGCCCCGCTGACGTCGATGCGGACGCGATCGATCACTTCGCGGAAATCGAAGGCGTCGATGAAGCTGTCGGCGGAGGCGAAGAACACCTGGCCGGTGACGATGTAGGTGCGCACGCGCCCTTCATCTTCAGTGCGGGAGGTCACGAACAGAATGCGCCCCACCTTCTGGGCGAAGAAGAAGCCAGAGAGCAGAACGCCCACGGCGACACCCTTGGCCAGGTCATGGGTCAGGACCACCACGACGACGGTAGCCAGCATCACCACGCTGGAACTCTTCGGGTGCTCCTTGAGATTGCGGATCGAGTCCCAGTTGAAGGTGCCGATGGCCACCATGATCATTACGGCCACCAGTGCGGCCATGGGGATGCGGGCCACCCAGTCGCCGATGAACACCACCATCACCAGCAGGAAGACACCTGCGGCGAGGCAGGACAGGCGTCCCCGACCGCCGGATTTCACGTTGATCACCGACTGTCCGATCATGGCGCAGCCGGCCATGCCGCCAAGGAAACCGGAGGTGATGTTGGCCACGCCCTGGCCAACGGATTCGCGGGCCTTGTTGCTCGGGGAGTCGGTGAGATCGTCGACGATGGTCGCCGTCATCATGGATTCCAGCAGGCCGACCACGGCCAGGGTGGCGGCGACCGGGAAGATGATCTGCAGCGTCTCCCAGTTCAGCGGCACGTCCGGGAACAGGAACACCGGCAGGCTGCTCGGCAACTCACCCATGTCGCCGACGGTGCGGACGTCGAGGCCGAAGACCATGGCCACGGCGGTCAGAACGACGATGGCGATGAGCGGCGACGGGATCGCACGGGTGAGCATGGGCAACAGGTAGATGATGCCGAGACCACCGGCCACCATGGCGTAGACGGGCCAGGCCACGCCGGTCAATTCCGGGATCTGGGCGAGAAAAATCAGTATGGCCAGGGCGTTGACGAAGCCGGTGATGACCGAGCGCGAGACGAATCGCATCAAGCGGTCGAGCCGGATCCAGCCGGCAATGATCTGCAGGATGCCGGTGAGGACGGTGGCCGCGAGCAGATACTGCAGCCCGTGATCGCGCACGAGAACCACCATCAGCAGCGCCATGGCACCGGTGGCGGCGGAAATCATGCCGGGCCGGCCGCCGGTGAAGGCGATCACCGTAGCGATGGAGAAGGAGGCGTAGAGCCCCACTTTGGGATCGACGCCGGCGATGATGGAAAAGGCGATGGCCTCGGGGATGAGCGCCAGCGCCACCACCAGGCCGGCGAGCAGGTCGTTGCGGATATTGGAAAGCCAGTCCTGGCGTAGCGTGTTCATCGCTGGGGTAGAGCGCCTTTGGCATACCGCAGGTGGGCGGATGTGACGAGTGGTGCCCGAGCCAACATGCGCGCGTCCCGCCGAAGCAACGGCAGCTCCGAAGCGGGCGGAATGAAGCGGCTCTGGCGAGCCTGGGATTTGAATGCCGACAAGCGCCTGGCGCGGCCGGACGCGGAGTCTATTGGGAACGGGCCCGCCGAGCAAATGCACCGCGTAAGGCGTCCGCGTTACCATCGACGCTCACCTAAGGTGGCGGGAGGCCGCGAACATGCCGGCCGACAAGCAAGGCGTGGATCGCTGGCTATCCCTTCTGATCGAACTCGAGGACGGGCCGGGCGCGCTGGAGAAAGCGCTGCACCACTTCTCGGTGGCGGGGGTGAACCTGACCCACATCGAATCCCGCCCCGCCCGCGACGGTCGCTTCGATTTCTACGTGGACTGCGAAGGTCAGCGCGGTGATCCAGCGATCGAGGCCGTGATTGCAGCGCTTGAACACGAGTCGGAAACGCTGCTCGTTCTCGACCAGCGCACAGTGCCCTGGTTTCCTCGGCAGGTGTCGGAACTCGATCGTATCGCCAGCCACACGCTGGACGCTGGTGCCGAGCTGGAAGCGCGCCATCAGGGCTTCAAGGATCCGGACTACCGCGCCCGTCGCGCCATGATCGACCGCCTGGCGCGCAACCACGTACATGGCGCGCCTATTCCGCGGGTGGATTACACGGAGCAGGAGATCGAGACCTGGGGCATCGTCTATCGCAAGCTCGCAGAGCTTCACCAGCAGCGCGGCTGCGCCGCCTATCTCGAGGCCTTCGAGCACATGGCTCGAGCCTGCAGCTATGCCGCCGACAATATTCCCCAGGCGGCGGAGGTGAGTGCCTTTCTTGAGTCCCGCACCGGTTTCCGGCTGCGTCCCGTTGCGGGACTCCTGGCGCCGCGGGACTTTCTCAACGGGCTCGCGTTCCGCATCTTCTTCTCGACCCAGTACATCCGCCATCACTCGGCGCCGCTGTACACCCCGGAACCGGACGTCTGCCACGAACTCATCGGCCACGCGCCCATGTTCGCGGATGCGGCCTTTGCTGATCTCTCCCAGGAGATCGGCCTGGCCAGCCTGGGTGCCAGCGATGCGGAGATCGAGCATCTGGCACGCTGCTACTGGTTCTCGGTGGAGTTCGGCCTGGTCCGTGAGCAGGGTGACCTCAAGGCCTACGGTGCCGGTTTGCTGTCCAGCTACGGCGAGCTCGAGTATGCGTGTGCGGGGCAGGAGGCGGAGCTGCGGGACTGGGATCCTGCAGCGGCTGCGGAGCAGGACTTCCCGATCACGGAGTATCAGCCGGTGTACTTCGTCGCCGATTCCCTGCAGGACGCCAAGGCACGCATGCAGGCCTACTGCCGCACTCTGGCGCGACCGTTCTATGCCCGCTACCAGCCAGCGACGGAATCCATCTGGGTGGATCGGGCCGTGCGGCGGGCGTCGAGTTCACGCCGGTAGCATCCGACTGTCCTTCATCGCCTTGAGGCTGAAGCTGGACTCCACGTGCCGCACGCCGGGGAAGCGCAGGATCCGCTCCATGCACAGCTCCGAAAAGTGGGCGACGTCCCGGGCCACCACTTTCATCAGGTAGTCGTGGGCGCCGCTGGTGGCGTGGCATTCGACAATGTGCTCTTCGTCGACCACCCGGCGGATGAATTCCGCTGTGGTATCGGGCTGCCGCTCGAGTGAAACCTGGACGAAGGCGGTCACCGTCAGGCCGAGCAGGTGCTGGTCCAGGACGGCGGCGTAGCCCTGGATCACTCCGCTCTCTTCGAGCCGCTTCACCCGGCGGAAACAGGGCGACTCCGACAACCCCACCTGCTCTGAGAGGGCCACGTTGGACAGGCGGCCGTCGCGCTGCAGCAGTCCCAGGATCTGGCGTGCGATGGTATCGAGTTCCACTGTTGGCTCCTTGTGGAAGAACTCTTCAATAAAAAGACGTATCAAGAAAGAATATTGCTCCAAAGTGGCCGGAGTCGCAAAGATAGACAATTTCTTGCGCGGCGACCTCGGTAGCATGAAGGGGTCAACATGCGTCGTTGCGGAGGATCGAAATGCAACCATCCCAGGACAATCCGATGCGGCTCGATGGATTCGAGTTTGTCGAGTTCTCCGCCCCGGAGGCGGGTGTGCTCGAACCCGTGTTCGAGCTGCTCGGCTTCCGGCAGGTGGCACGGCATCGCTCCAAGGACGTGGCGCTGTGGCGCCAGAACGACGTCAACTTCATCGTCAACTACGAGCCTAAAAGCCTCGCCGACTACTACGCTGAGGAGCATGGGCCCTCCGCCTGCGGCATGGCCTTCCGGGTGCACGACGCCCATCACGCCTATCGCCGGGCGTTGGAGCTTGGTGCCCAGCCGCTGGAGATTCCGGTGGGGCCGATGGAGTTGCGTCTACCGGCGGTCAAGGGCATCGGCGGTGCCCCGCTTTACCTGATCGACCGCTATCACGAAGGCAGCAGCATCTACGACATCGATTTCGAGCTCCTGCCCGGCGTGGACACCCGGCCGCAGGGTTGTGGCTTGCAGGAGATCGACCATCTCACCCACAACGTCTACCGCGGTCGCATGGATCACTGGGCGAAGTTCTACGAGCGCCTGTTCAACTTCCGCGAGATCCGTCACTTCGACATTCGCGGCAAACAGACGGGCCTCACGTCCAGGGCCATGTCGGCGCCGGATGGCAGGATCCGCATTCCGTTGAACGAGGAGGCCGGCGGCAGCGGCCAGATCGAGGAGTTCCTGATGGCGTACAACGGCGAGGGTATTCAGCACATTGCCTTCGCCTGCAACGACCTCATCGCCACCTGGGATGCGCTCTCGGCGCGTGGACTTCCCTTTCTCGAGCCACCTCCGGAAACCTACTACGAGGTGCTTGAAGAGCGCCTGCCCGGCCATGACCAGCCCATCGCCGAGTTGCGCAAGCGCGGGATCCTCGTCGATGGCAGCACTAATGACGGCGAGCGCCGCCTGCTGCTGCAGATCTTTTCGGAGCCGCTGATCGGACCCATCTTCTTCGAGCTCATCGAGCGCAAGGGTGACGAGGGCTTCGGCGAGGGCAACTTTCAGGCCCTGTTCGAATCCATGGAACGGGATCAGCTGCGCCGCGGCGCTCTGGAGACGACGTCATGAGCCTCAAACGCATTCATCATGTCGCCTATCGTTGTAACGACACAGCGGAAACGGTGACGTTCTACCGGGACCTGCTTGGCATGGACTTCCAGCTCGCCATTGCCGAAGACCAGGTGCCCTCCACGGGTGAACCCGATCCCTACATGCACGTGTTTCTCGATGCCGGCATGGGCAACGTGCTCGCCTTCTTCGAGCTGCCGAACTCACCGCCCGTGGGGCGTGATCCAAGCACGCCGGAGTGGGTGCAGCACATTGCGTTCGAAGTGGGGTCGCTCGATGAGCAAAACACGATTCGTGCGCGCCTGGAAGCAGCCGGTGTGGAGGTGCTTGGCCCGGTGGATCACGGCATCTTCGATTCGATCTACTTCTTCGACCCTAACGGTCATCGCCTGGAACTGGCGGTGAACAAGGGATCTGCTGCGGACCTCGAGCGCCTGCACGAGGTTGCACCGGCCATGCTCGAAGAGTGGAGCCGGACCAAACGCGCCCCGAAGCACGCGGCGTGGCTGCATGAGCGGGCCCGGGCCGGACACGAGGAAACCTGAGTCTCCGTTTCGGCCGTTACCGCGCTTGCGATGGCGTCGATCACTTGCCGTAAACGCTCTGGGCTTCCATGATGCCGCGCGACCAGCTGCGGCGGAACCCGATACCGCTGCGCGAGGTCCGGAGCAGGGTGCCCAGGGGCCGGCTGCGCGGAGAACTCGCGACGCGGCCCGGGCACATCATCAGATCTGATGTCGGCAAGGAGCAGGCACATGCGCGACGAAACGCTGGCGATTCACGCCGGATACACCACCGATCCCACCACCAAATCCGTGGCCACGCCGATCTACCAGACCGTGGCTTATGAATTCGACAGCGCACAGCACGGCGCCGACCTGTTCAACCTGGCGGTGCCCGGCAACATCTACTCGCGGATAATGAATCCCACCAACGGCATTCTCGAGGAGCGGGTCGCACAACTCGAGGGTGGCGTGGCGGCCCTGGCCCTTTCCGCCGGTAGTGCGGCAGTGCACTACTCGATCCTCAACATCGCCCGGGCTGGCGACAACATCGTAACGGTACCTCAGCTTTACGGGGGTACGTACACGCTGTTTGCGCACATGCTGCCGGAGCTTGGCGTTGACGTGCGTTTTGCGAAAGATGACAGCCCCGCGAGCCTCGAGCAGCTGATCGACGACCGCACCAAGGCCGTGTTCTGCGAGAGCATCGGCAATCCTGCCGGCAATATCGTCGACCTCGAAGCCATCGCTATCATGGCGCACCGCCATGGCGTGATCCTGATCGTGGACAACACGGTGGCGACGCCGGCGCTGCTGAAACCGATCCAATACGGTGCCGATATCGTGGTGCACTCGCTCACCAAGTACATGGGCGGACACGGCACGACCCTCGGCGGCATCGTCGTCGACGGCGGCAAGTTCGACTGGGTCGCCCACAAGGACCGCTATCCCATGTTCACCACGCCAGAGCCCGCCTATCACGGCGTGGTCTACACCGATGCCTTCGGTCCGGCGGCGTACGTTGCGCGGGTGCGGACGGTGGCGCTGCGCAATACCGGTTCCGCCCTGTCGCCGATGAACGCCTTCCTGCTCATGCAGGGCATCGAGACCCTGCCGCTGCGAATGGAGCGACACTGCGACAATGCCCTCGCCGTGGCGCAGCACCTTAAACAGCATCCGAAGGTGGACTGGGTCAGCTATGCCGGTCTGCCGGGAGACCGTTACCATGAACTCGCGCAACGCTATACGAGCGGGCGTCCGTCCTCGCTGCTCACATTCGGCCTGAAAGGCGGCTTCGAGGCCGGCGTGAAGTTCTATGACGCGCTTGGACTGATCAAGCGGTTGGTGAACATCGGTGACGCCAAGACCCTGGCCTGCCATCCCGCGTCCACGACCCATCGTCAGCTCAGCGAAGCGGAGCAGGTGGCGGTGGGCGTGCGTCCGGAAATGATCCGGATCTGCGTCGGCATCGAGCACATCGACGACATCCTCGCGGACATCGATCAGGCGCTGGAGGCTGCCGGCTGATCGGAGGTGGGCAGGGCGGCAGGCCGGCGCATCATGTCTCGGTGGAACCGAGGCGGGCAACGGCCTCGTGGGTGGAGAGGAACACCTCTCCACTGATATGACCGAGTAGCGTGCCGGCCTGCAGCCGATCCATCACGGGTCCCTTCACCTCCGCGAGATGCAGGCGGATGTCGCGCTGTGCGAGGGTCGCATTCAGGTACTCGAGCATGTCGGCGGCCGTCGCATCCACCTGGCTCACCGACGACATGACCAGGATCAGGTGACGCGCCTCGGGGTGGGACTCGACGATGGCACATAGGCGCGTCTCGATTTCTTCGGCGTTGCCGAAGAACAGGTTTTCATCCACCCGGACGATCACCTGCGCCGGGTCCACCTCCACCTCCGGGTGACGCAGGACGTTGCGGAAGTGCTCGCTTCCGGGGACGCGACCCATCACGGCCAGATGAGGATGACTCGCGCGCCAGACCAGCAGCGCCAGCGAGAACACGACGCCGAACATGACGCCGGTTTCGACGCCGGCCACGAGCACACCAAGAGCGGTACCGGCGAACGCGACACCCTCCAGAGGATCGAAGCGCCAGGCATGGCGCAATCCCTTCAAGTCCACGAGGTTCACCGCGGCGGCCATGATCACGGCGGCCAGAACGGCGTTTGGCAGCGTTCGGAACAGCCCGGTGGCGAACAGAAGCACAACGACCATGAGCAACGCCGCCAGGATGCCTGCGAGGGGTGACCGGGCGCCGGCTTCCGCGTTGACGACCGTGCGTGAGAAACCACCGGTGACAGGAAACGCGCCGGAGAAGGCGCTGGCCAGGTTCGCGGCACCCAGGCCGCGCAGCTCCGCATCCGGGTCGATGCGACCGCCATCCTTGCGGGCGAAGGCCTGGGCGATGGCCACACTCTCGACGAAAGTGACCAGACTGATGATCAGTGCCGGCAGCCACAGGGCACCCAGCCACTGCCACTCCAGGTCCGGCAGCACCAGCTGCGGCAGCCCCGCCGGTAACGCACCCACCACGTCCAGGCGCGCCTCGAGCCCGGCGAGCGCGACCCAGGCCGCTGCCAGCAGCACGACGACCATCGGCGCAAGCCGCCCCAGGAGCGTGGCAGAAGTGCCCGCCAGCCCCAGCCGGACCAGGAGCTGCGGCAGGCGCCGCCGGGCCAGTCCAAGCAGGATCAATGCGGATAAACCGATCGCAGCTGTGAGCGGTTCGGCCTCAAGCAGCTGCGGGACTAGGTTCCACAGCAGTTCCAGTGCCGTGTTGCCTGTGGCATGGATGCCGAGCAGGGGCCGCAGCTGACCGATGAGGATGAGAATGGCGGCACCGGAGATGAAGCCGCTGATGACCGGATGACTCAGCAGGCGGGCCAGCTGGCCGAGACGCAGGAGACCGAAGACGAAAAGCATCAGGCCGGACAGCAGCGCCAGGACGATGGCGCCGGCGATGTATTCCGGAGATCCCGGCGCGGCCAGAGGCGTCAGCGCCGAGGCGGTCATCAATGCGGTGATCGCCACCGGACCCACTGCCAGGACCATGGACGACCCGAAGATGGCGTAGGCGATCACGGGCAGGATGCTGGCGTACAGGCCTAGATGGGCCGGTAACCCGGCTAGCGTGGCGTACGCCAGCCCCTGGGGCACCAGCAGCATGGTCACCACCAGCGCTGCGATCAGGTCGTTGGGCAACCACTCCCGGCGGTAGCCGGTTAGCCAGCCTGGCAGCTTCATGCTTTGCGCTGGCGCTCGATGAGATCGAACAGGCCCATACCCGCGAGCATCGAGGCGACGAACACCAGCGCTTCGATGCGGACGGCCCCGAGGGCGACGAGGGCGGGTCCGGGACACAGGCCGGCAAGGCCCCAGCCAATGCCGAAGCCCAGGCTGCCGAGAACCAGCGGCGCGTCGATGTCGCGTCGGGTCGGCAGATGCAGGGGTTCGGCGAGGACGGTCCGGGTGCGACCGGCCAGCCAACGAAACGCCGGGAAGGACACGGCGATCGCTCCCACCATCACCAGGGCCAGTGACGGGTCCCAGTCGCCGGCGAGGTCGAGAAAGGCCAGCACCTTGGCCGGATTGACCATGCCGGAGAGGATCAGGCCAAAGCCGAAGACCAGCCCAGCCAGCAACGCGGTTGCGAGGGAACGGGCCATGGCCTCAGCCTCCGAACAGGTGACGGACGACGAACACGGTGATGAAGCCCGTGCTCATGAATGCAGCGGTCGCGACCAGGGAACGGGGTGACAGCCTCGCGATGCCGCAGACGCCGTGGCCGGATGTGCAGCCGGCGCCGTAACGGGTGCTGACGCCGACGATGAGGCCCGCGACCACGAGCATGGGCAGGCTGGCGTCGATCTGGATCTCGGGCAATCCGGCCACGAGCAGCCACGCGCCCGGTGCCAGCAGGAGTCCGGCCACGAACGCAAGCCGCCAGCCGAGTTCGCCGCGTTTAGGCAGCAGCGCGCCGCCGACGATGCCGGCGATGCCGGCGATGCGGCCGTTGAGCAGGGCCAGCAGGGCGGCGGCCAGGCCGATGAGTGCGCCCCCGAGGAGAGCGGAGTAGGGCGTAAAAGCTGTCCAGTCGACGGTCATGGTCGCAACCTCAGGTTTCGCAGTAGTGAACGTAGAGCGTTTCGAGGAGAGCCAGGATCCTCGGGTCCGCGATGGAGTAATAGATGCGCTTGCCGTCCCGGCGTGTCGCCACGAGGCCCTCGCGGCGCAGGACCCCGAGCTGCTGAGACAGCATGGGCTGCTGCAGATCGAGGCGGTCCTTGAGATCGCTGACGCACATTTCCTCCTGGCTCAGCTGGCACAGTAGGAGCAGGCGATCCTCATGGGCGAGCACCCGCAGGGCCCCAGTGGCCTCCGCTGCTGCCGTGCGCATGTGCTCAATGTCGAGTCCGGTGGTGACGGGCATGGGCTGCTCAAATAGTTGGCTTGAAAACATTATAAACATATATATTATGTAATCAAGCTATCTGATAGGAGCCTACGATGCGACCTCACGTGCAAGCTTTTCTGGATGACGACAGCGAAACCTTCAGTTATGTCATCTACGACGCGCCTGGAGGGCATGCGGCGGTCATCGATCCAGTTCGGGATTTTGACTATGCATCGGGCCGGATGGCGACCGCAGGTGCCGACCGTATCCTGGAGTTCATACGTGTGAACGGATTGGCGGTAGACTGGATCCTGGAGACCCACGCCCACGCGGACCATCTTTCAGCGGCGCCGTATCTGCGCGATCAGCTTGGCGGTCGGATCGCCATCGGCGAGCACATTCGCGACGTGCAAACGATCTTCCGGGAGCTGTTCAATCTCGAACGATCCTTCCTGCCTGATGGCAGCCAGTTCGACCGGCTGTTCACGGACGGAGACCGTTTTCATATCGGTGACATCGAGGGCAGGGTGATCCACGTTCCCGGCCACACGCCGGCGGATCTTGCCTACCTGATCGGGGATGCCCTGTTCGTCGGCGACACTCTGTTCATGCCGGACGCAGGCACCGCGCGCTGCGACTTTCCCGGAGGCGACTCTGCCACCCTGTATCGCTCGGTGCAGAAGCTGCTGGCGCTGCCGGATGCGACCCGCGTGTTCGTCTGCCACGACTACCCGCCGGAAAGCCGCCCAAGTCACCAGTGGGAGACGACCATCGCTGCGCAGCGACACCACAATATCCACGTCCACCAGGGCGTCTCGGAACCGGAGTTCGTCGCCATGCGTGATGCCCGCGATGCCACCCTGGATATGCCGCGTCTGATCCTGCCGTCCATTCAGCTCAACATCCGGGCGGGTCAGTTGCCGCCGGCCGAGGACAACGGCGTCGTCTACCTGAAGGTGCCCATCGACAGGCTGTGATAGCTTGCCTCCTCGTCCGCGAGGGGAGGGACCATGACCAGGGAGCACATCGTCGTGGCGGGGGCATCCGGCGTCGTCGGCTATGCCGCCATGAAGCTGTTCGCGGAACGCGGCTGCCGCGTCACCGCGGTGTCACGGCGTCCGCCGTTGCATGATTTCGGTGCTGAGCATGTAGCGGTGGATCTGCAGGATGCGCGGGCCTGCAGCGAAGTCTTCGGGCGCATGACCGACGTGACGCGGTTGGTCTACGCCGCACTCTATGAAAAGCCGGGGCTGATGCCGGGCTGGATCGAGACGGATCACATCGACACTAATCGGCGCATGCTCGAAAACCTGTTCGAGCCGCTGAGTGCGGCAGCCGGGGGCCTGCGGCACGTCTCCCTGCTGCAAGGCACCAAGGCCTATGGCGCCCACGTCCGCCAGATTCCGCTCCCGGCCCGCGAGCACAGGGACGAGCTGCACGCGCAGCCGAACTTCTACTGGGAACAGGAGCGCTACATTCGCGAGCGGCAGCAGGGTCAGGACTGGCATTGGACGATCTTTCGCCCGCAGCTCATCTTCGGGATGGCCCTGGGGGCAGCCATGAACCTGATCCCGCCCATCGGGGTCTACGCGGCGCTGCTGCGGGAGCAGGGCGAGCCGCTGCATTATCCCGGGGGGGCGTCCACGTTCGTGATCGAAGCGGTGGACGCTGACCTGCTCGCGCGAGCCATGGCCTGGGCCGGCGACGAGGCCGGCCAGCAGGCGGCCGCGAGCGAAATCTTCAACGTCACCAATGGTGACGTGTTCGTCTGGCGGGAGGTGTGGCCGGCTGTCGCGGATGCGCTGGGCATGACTGTCGGCGAGGAGCGGCCTCAGTCGATGGCGCAGGCCCTGCCGGCTCAGGCGGCGTCATGGGACGCGATTCGGGAGCGCCATGGGTTACGTGCTCCGCCACTCGAGCCATTTGTCGGCGAATCCCATCACTACATGGACTTCACGTTCACGCCGGATGCGCCGGAGCGTACGGCAGCGGCGCTGGTTTCGACCATCCACCTGCGTCGGTCAGGTTTCGGCGAGTGCATGGACACGGAAGCGATGTTGCGTAAGTGGTTCAATGCCTATCAGCAGGAGGGCCTGCTGCCGCCGCGATGAAGCTTCAGAACTGAAACGCGCCGGGCGCGATTTCGATCGGGACACGACCATCGCGGCTGAACTGCAGTGGCCGCGGCCAGAGATCCACGTCGATCTCACCGTCGAGAAGGTAGCTGACTTCGGAAGGCGGTTGGCGTGCCCACTCACTGAGCTGCCCGAGCAGCCGGATGGTATCCAGGTTCAGCTCCAGCTTGACCCGGGACTCGCCACCGGCGGGAATACGCAGGCGCTCGGTGCTCTGACCGTTGCCGAGCTGGGTGCCGGCAAGGCTGAGCCCGTAGCGAAATCCGGTCACGGGCAGCGGGACGTTGTTCGGGTTCTGCACCCGCAGTTCCAGGCCGAATCGCTGCTGGGCGAAGCCGAGCTGCAGCAGCTCGACCCGCTCCAGGGCGATGGCCGGAGGTTCGAGCTGAGGTAGGCTGGCGCAACCGGCGAGCAGAAACAGACTGAACAGTAGGGAAGCGTAGCGGATCACGGGAGCTGTCCTTGGAATCGGGCGGCGATGCCGCGCACCATACGCCGAGCAGTAGAGGGGGGAAAGCATGCAGTGCCGGAGTGTGATTCGCTGTGCGCTAACGCACCGGGTGTCGGTGTCTCGCAGCGCGTGGTCCGAGCAGATCGGGTCCGTAGCGCATGGGGTGGGGCGCTCATGATGCGGCCGGTGCTGGCCATGGTCCTGCTGGTGTCGCTGCCGATGTACGGCGCGCCGGATGATGGCATGCGGCTGCCGCGTACCCTGGCCTGGTCGGCGTACCCCACCGGGACCCAGGGCTATAGCCAGGCGGTGGCCATTGGCAGTGTGCTGCAGCGGGAGTACCGCACGAATCTGCGTGTGGTGCCCGGCCGCAACGACGTCTCTCGCCTCGCGACGCTGCGAGCGGGGCGGGTGCAGTTCTCCGCCGGCGGTTCCGAGGCGGTTTATGCCCAGGAGGCGCTGCTCAACTTCGCCTCACCTCTGTGGGGGCCGCAGCCGCTGCGCCTGGCCATGTGGTCCATAGCAGACAGCTGTTCGTTCTCATTCGCAGCCGCGGCGGACTCCGGAATCGAAACTGTGGCTGACATGCGCGGGCGGCGTCTGACCTGGGTGCAGGGGGCGCCGTCGTTGAACAACGGCAGCCGGACGCTGCTCGCCTATGCGGACCTCGATTGGGATGACGTTGAAAAGGTTGAAGTGGGCGGCTACCCGGCCTCCATCGAGGCGGTGATCAACAATCGCGCTGACGTGGTGGGCGGCGGCTGCAACTCGCCTCCTTTCCTGCGCCTGGAGGCATCGCCGCGTGGACTCCGTTTCCTGCGCATGCCCCATGACGACGAGGAAGCGGTCGCGAGGGTACTCGACCGATTGCCCTGGTACATCCCGCACCTCACCACCGAGGGACCGACGATTCCAGATGAGGGGCTGGAGGTGTTCACGTCACCGTATCCGATGCTGGTGTCCATGGCGGATGCCTCGGAAGAATTGGTCTACAGCGTGGTGAAGGCGCTACACGTTCACTTCGACCGCTACAAGGACAATGCGCCGGGGGCTAACGGTTGGGCGCTGGAGCGGCAGCATTTCGAGCGCGCATTCGTGCCTTACCATGAGGGCGCAATCAGGTACTGGCGAGAGATTGGCGCCTGGACGGACGCCGCCCAGGCCCGACATGAGGAGAATCTGGAACGCCAAGCCGTGCTCCAGGAAGCCTGGGTCGCCTGGCAGAGCCAGGTGGTCAGGGATACGGCACCTTCCGGGGAGGACGGCTGGCTGGGAGCACTGCGCGCGACATGGGCAGCCTGGATGCAAGGAATGCCCAGTGACGCTGAGACCTTCGAGCAGGGTTGGCTCAAGGCCCGCCGGGCCGCGCTGGAGGAACGGGGCATGGTGACGATCGCCGATGACTGAGCCGGCGCTGCACGACGAGGGGGCCACCCGCTATCGGGTGCTGACGCCGTTTTGGCAGGGCGTGATGGCAGCGGCCACCGCCATCGCCACAGTGCTGGCCGTCAACCAGATCTTCAACCTCGGCTTCTTCCTCGGCGAAGTGCTGCTCGATGGCCGCTACCTCTACATCATCACGGGGCTGATGCTGAGTATGGTGTTCATCGCGTTCCCGGCCGGCGCCTGGGGCGCACAGGACAGGGTGCCCTGGTACGACCTGCTGCTGATTACCGTCATCGTGGTCGTGTTCGGTTATTTCGCCTGGAACGCCGAGCGCATCGTGCTCGAGGCTTGGGAATACATCGCGCCACCAATCGGCATCGTGCTGTCGATGATCACCTGGCTGATCGTTTTGGAAGCCGGCCGTCGTGCCGGCGGCTGGCCGATCTTCGTCATCGTCGGCGTTCTGTCGCTGTATCCGCTGTACTCCGACCGCATGCCCGACGTGGTGGCAGGTATCGGCATGCGCCTGCCGGAGACGGCCATCTTCCACGTCCTGAGCGAAGAGAGCCTGTTCGGTATCCCGATGCAGGCGTTCGCGCTGCTGGTATTCGGCTTCCTGCTGTTCGGCGTGGCGCTGCGGTTCACGGGCGGCGGCCCTTTCTTCATCAATTTTGCGTTTGCGCTGCTGGGTCATATGCGCGGCGGGCCGGCCAAGGTGGCGATTTTTTCCAGCGGCCTGATGGGCTCCATGAGCGGCGGGCCGGTGACCAATGCGCTCACCACCGGGCCGCTGTCCATACCGGCCATGCGCCGGATCGGCTTCTCACGCGAGTACGCAGCCGGCGTCGAGGCGTGTGCGTCCACCGGCGGCGTGCTGATGCCGCCCATCATGGGTGCGACCGCGTTCGTGATGGCGAATTTTCTCGGCGTCAGCTACGTAACCGTGGCCCTGGCCGCGGTGATCCCCTCGCTGTTGTATTTCTTCGGGTTGTTCATGCAGATCGATGCGTATGCGGCGCGCCATCATTTGCATGGCCTCCCGCGCGAGGAGCTTCCCCGGCTCGGCGAGGTGTTCCGAGAGGGCTGGTACTTCATCTTTGTGTTCGTTTTGCTGATCGTGCTGCTCGTCTACATGCAGCGGGAAGCCACGGCGCCGTTCCTCGCCACGGGTCTGCTGCTGATCATCAACCAGTTCACAAGTCATCGACTCAACTGGGCCGGCCTGAAACGTCTGGTGGCCGCCTGCGGCCAGCTGATGGCGGAACTCGCCGGTATTCTGGCGGCCATCGGTCTGATCGTCGGGTCGCTGGCGGTGACCGGGATGGCGGGTACGCTGGCCAATGATCTGGTCTACATTGCCGGCGAGAACGTGGTGATCCTGCTGATCATGGGTGCCGTTACGAGCTTTGTTCTCGGTATCGGCATGACGGTCACCGCAGCCTACATCTTCCTGGCCATCGTGCTGGCGCCGGCACTGGTGAACGCCGGCCTCGACCCGCTGGCGTCCCATATGTTCATCATGTATTGGGGCATGCTCAGCTTCATCACGCCGCCGGTGGCTCTGGCAGCATTCGCCGCCGCATCGGTGGCTCAGGTCTCGGCCATGCGTGCTGGGGTCCAGGCGATGCGGCTTGGCACGATCATCTACTTCATTCCGTTCTTCTTCGTGTTCAATCCGGCGCTGCTGATGCAGGGTGGGGCAGGGGAGATCATCACCGTCCTCGTGACCGCCATGATCGGCGTCGCCCTGGTCTCGGCGGCACTGCAGGGCTACCTGCTCGGCTTTGGCGATCTCGGCCGCGGTTTCGTGGCGTCGATCGTACGTGCAGCCATCTTCGTCGCGGGACTCTTGCTCGCTGCCCCCGGGGGCGGGATGCTTGGTGTTCCACACTGGGCGCTGCTGGTGTCCGGACTGGGTCTGGTGGTGGCAGCGCTGATCGTTGCCGCGGGACGTCGTCGTATGCTGGCGACGCAATGGGGGGAGACCACATGAACAGGGTGGCCATCGTTTCGCTCTCGGTCTGTCTGCTTCTGGGATGTAGTCAGGACGAAGGCGCATCGCTGACGGATCCGGACGTCTACCGGGTCGACATCCGCTGGACTGATTACGGCATCCCCCACATCGACGCTGCCGACTGGGCGAGCCTTGGCTACGGACTCGCCTACGCGACGGCGCAGGATGCGATTTGCGTGCTGGCAGAGGAAATCGTCACGGTGCGCGGCGAACGCGCGCGCTACTTTGGCGCTCATTCCGACGGCATCGACAACATCGCGAACGACGTCTTTCAGCGTGCGATCATCGACCAGGACGTGGTGGCACATCATCGTGCAGGCGCACCTCCGGAAGTTGCGGCCATGAATCGGGGCTACCGGGATGGCTACAACCGCTGGCTCGAGGATCACGGGCACCATCTGCCGGCGCGTTGTGCCGGTGAGCCGTGGGTGCGTCCAATGACCGATGAAGACGTGACCCGCATGGGCATCTGGGTCGGCATACGCTACGGGCTCGGCCGCGCCGCCGAACCTATCGTCAACGCCGAACCGGCGGCAGCGTCCAGGGCGGAGCCCGCATCCGCTGGCGCCGTCGTGTTTCTGGGCGACATGCCCGATCATGCCGAGCTTGGCAGCAATGCCTACGCCATTGGCAGTGAGCTCACCGCGAACGAACGCGGACTGCTGCTCGGCAATCCACACTACCCCTGGCGGGGCTCGTCACGCTTTCACATGAAGCACCTGCGCATACCCGGCGAGCTCGACGTGATGGGCGTCGGCCTTTACACGACCAACGCGGTTGCCATCGGTTTCACGCGGCACGTGGCGTGGACCCATACGGTATCGACGGCGCTGCGCTTCACGCTCTACAGGCTGGAGCTCGACCCTGATGATTCGACCCGCTACCGGCACGGTGAGGACATCCGCAACATGACGTCCCGCGATGTTGAGGTGCCGGTGCTCAGCCCGGACGGCGAACTCCTACCGGAGCGACGCACGATCTGGTTCAGCCATCACGGGCCAGTCCTTGCCAGCTCGGAATTGCCCTGGAGCAGCGAACATGCGTTCGCACTCCGGGACGTGAACCTCCGCAACAATCGCGCTGGTGAACAGTACCTGCGCTTTTGGCGCGCGCGCAGCGTCGAAGACATGCGTGATGCATTGCAGGCCGTACAGGGCGTCTCCTGGACCAATACCGTCGCAGCGGATCGGCGTGGAGGCGCACTGTACGCGGACATCACGGTGGTGCCCAACGTGGATCGGACGCTGATCGAAGACTGCGGCGTGACCCTGGACAACGCGGGACCATGGTCTCGGGCGGTGACCCTGGATGGCAGCCGACCGGAATGCGCTTGGCGCGAGGCTCCGGATGCCGCGCAGGCGGGAATCCTGCCTCCTGAAGAGTTGCCGTATCTGATCACGCAGCGATACGTCTCCAATTCCAACGACAGTCACTGGCTGTCGAGCCCAAAGGCGCCCCTTGAAGGCTATTCGCCCATCATTGGCGACGAGCGTGCCCAGCGCAGCCTGCGCACCCGGGCCGGTCTGGTGTTCCTCGAAGAGGTGCTCTACGAGGATCGCCGCTTCACCCCGGAGATCGTCCAGGACATTTTGTTTGAACACCGGAATTTTGGCGCGTCTCTGCTGCTCGATGATCTTCTCGAGCTCTGCAAGGACCTGGACGGCACGCCTGCGCGGGCCTGCGAAGTCCTCGCAGGCTGGGACCGCCGGCATGCCTTGGACAGCCGCGGTGCGCACGTCTGGACGGAGTTCTGGCGGCATGCCGGCCGCATGGAGAATCCCTGGGTGGTGGGATTCGACCCCGCGGATCCCGTTGCAACGCCGGCCGGGCTGCGGGTCCAGGATGTGGAAGTGCGGGCGGGCCTGACGGACGCCCTGACGCGTGCCGTGGAGACCCTCGACGAAGCAGAGATCGCGCTGGATGCCCCGCTGGGTGAAATCCAGTACGTCATGCGCAACGGCGAGAAGATCGGCATTCCGGGCGGCGAAGGTTGGGCGGGGGCGTTCAGTATGATCGTCACTCGGCTGCAGCCGGGCGAGGGCTATACGCCGGTCACGCATGGCAACAGTTACATTCAGGTGGTGACATGGGATGACTCTGGTGCTCCGGATGCCCGGGCCATCCTCACCTACTCGCAGTCGGAAGAGCCGGACTCACCGCACTATGCGGATCAGACCCGGCTGTACAGCGAAGGGAAGTGGCTGCGGCTGCCATTCACCGATGCGCAGATCGAGCAGGCGCGAACACTGCGGCAGGTCACGCTCGAAGCACCGAGACGCTAATCCTTTGGATGGAGGACCTCCGACATGGGCCCATTTGAACTCGCTGCGCTGGCAGTCATCGCCGGGTGTCTGCTCAGCGCCTTCAAGGCATACAAAAAGAGCCACCGCGGGCCGGATCCGGCCGTTGTGACAGCGCTGGAAGCCGAAATCTGTGATCTCAAGGAGCGGGTCGGGACGCTGGAGTCCATCGTCACCGACCGGTCCTATCACCTGAACGAAGAGATCAGCCGGCTGTAGCCGCTGACCGTCTTCGGATCACGCGTTGGCGTGTCCCGAAGGGGTCAGGTGCGCTCCTGCATGAACGTGGCCGAAGCGGTTGGTGTGTTCGAGTTCGAACTGGTCGAGAATGCGATCCAGCGTGCGACTGATGCAGGTGCAGTTGCGGATCATCTCAATGCGGGGCCATGTGGCACGCTCGCCTTCCTGCACCAATTGCTGCGTCTGATCTTCGGAAAGGATCGACAGCAGCATGCTCGGTTTCCAAAGACGCTGGCGGGGAATGATGTTGATGTCCGCCGTGTAGTCCTGGGTGACCACGCCGTACCACATGCGCAGCGCCATGTTCAGCGGATAGACGTTTCGCACCGCGCTCATGGTCAGGGGATAGGTGGCCCGCAGCATCTCCTTGCCCGCGCGCTGGTAGATATTCCAGACCCGGGACAGCAATCCACCGTCCCATTCGCTATCCCGCACCGACCACAAAACCAGTGGATTGATCATGCTGGTCATGAAGTGATTGACGCCGTACAGGCGCGTCAGGCGCTTGGCGGGCAGGTCGTCGCTGACGGAACCATCCACCCAGCGGCTGGCCGGCAGGTACGGTTTGCGGCCCCCATGCGCGTCCCGTGCCATCAGCATGACCGGCGGAAAGATGCCGGGAATCGCGCAGGACGCGAGTACAGCTTCGCGAATGAAGACGTTGGGTGATGTGATGGCGTTGAGCAGGCGGGACGTCTGATACAGCCGGCTCGGGGCAATGGAAACATTGATCTTGCGACCGGTGCGCTCGAATGCCTCCTGGAACGTCATGTCGGGAATCAGGCGTTCGAGTGTTTCCTGCACATCCTCGATGGTCATACGCTGACCTACGGGGCCTGGCGAGAAGTGCACGGCCCTGTCGTCCTCGAGCAGTGCGCTCAGTTCCGAATCATCGTGTGTCCCGAGCACGGCGGCAACGAAGGATCCCGCACTGGAGCCCGACAGGACCGTGGGCACCAGATCCTGCTCGTACAATGCCTTGGTGACGCCAAGATGAAACGGTCCGAGCGAGCCTCCGCCTGACAGCATCAGTGCCGAACGACCGTAGCAATGGCTCGCGCGACGGAAGAAGTCGAGCTTGTCTGCAAACGGAATGATGTCGTCTGACGTCGCGGCGATCTGCTCGATCGCATCGTCGAGCTCGGCGACGTAGGACTCGATCAGTTCCTTGGTTCCGAACTTGCTCTCGGTATACAGGGCGGGCTTCCCGATCCCGTCCATGTTTCCGTGAATACCTTCATTGAGGTAGAACAGAAGCTCGTGGGGATCGTCTTCCGCGCGTAGCGTACGCAGGCGATCGAGGCGCCGACGGACCCGGTCGTAACCGTAGCGGGAACTTCGAGCTTCCTGCTTCCAGCGTGCCGCACCGCTGCGTTCGTCGTGGGCCAGCGCCGCCTGCTTCCACTCCTCGTAGGTGGTGGCATTGTCCATCGCTTTCTCGAGCGCGCGGAGGCTCGGCTTGGGCGTCCCCGGTCTGATCGTCGCGGGCGCGTTCACGCGGCGTCGCCCACTGCAAGCTGTTCACGCAGTTCACGCTTGAGGAACTTGCCGTTGGCGTTGCGTGGCAGGTGTTCGTTGCGCAGCCAGATGTAGCGCGGGATCTTGTGTTTCGCGATCTGTTTCGCGCAGTGTGCGCGCAAGGCTTCCGCGGTGAGCTGTTTTCCGGGCTTGGGTACCACGCAGGCGCCGACTTCCTCGCCGAGGCGCTCGTCTGTTACGCCGAAGACGACGCACTCGGCGACGTCGTCATGACTGAACAACGCGCTCTCCACTTCAGCGCAGTACACGTTCTCGCCACCGCGAAGCACCATATCCTTGAGGCGGTCGACGATGTAGATGAAGCCGTCCTCGTCGAGGCGGGCGAGATCTCCGGTGCGCAACCAGCCGTCCTGAATGGTCTCGGCGGTGGCGTCGGGCCGGTTGAGATAGCCGCGGATAACTGGCGCCCCGCGCACGCAAAGCTCGCCGACTTCGCCCACCGGCAGGGCCTTGCCTTCGGGATCGCGGATCTCCACCTCGAAGGTCGGACACACCGGGCCGCAGCTGTCGGGGCGGTCCACGAAAAAGTCGCCGGCGATGGACGTGATGATCCCGCAGGTCTCGGTCATACCGTAGCCGGTGTTGGGGCGCGCAGTGGCGACGTCCTTCTCGATGCGACCGACCAGGTCCGGTTGCAGCTGGGCTCCGCCGCCACCAAGGACCAGCAGGCTGGAGGTGTCCCGCTTCGGAAAGTCAGGGTGGGCGATCAGTTCCCGGGCCATGGTCGGAACACCGCTCATGCCGGAGACCTTTTCTTCCTCGATCAGCCGCAGCGCTTCGCCTGCGTCCCATTTGTACATCAGCACCAATTTGCCGCCGGTGGCGGTGCCTCCCTGAGCCACGCAGTTCATGGCCGTGACGTGGAACAGCGGCGTGGTGACCAGCGACACCCCCTGGGGCGGATTCTCGAGATCCTTCGGGTCCAGCTTGCCGGTCATGACCTGAACGTGCGCATTGACCGCACCCGAACAGAGAATGTTCATGACGTTGTTCACGCAGCCGCGGTGCGTCTGCTGGGCACCCTTCGGTTTTCCAGTGGTGCCTGAAGTGTAAAAGATGCAGGCGTCCGAGTCCGGATCGATCTCGACGTCGGGCAGGCTGCCCTGGTGGGGCTTCACCTTGTTTTCGTAGGAGACGACTTCGGCAGGGAAGTCGCCTTCGAGGCGTACTCCGACCAGCAGCGGCTCGGGGATCTCCTTGCGATGCTCAAGAATGCGCTGCAGGCGTTCCTGGTCGCAGAAGATCACCTTAGGTGCGGAGTCCTGAATGCCATAGACCAGCTCGGGTCCTACCCACCAGGCGTTCATGCCCACGACCACGGCGCCCATGGACACGATGGCCCAGTAGCAGAGCAGGTGCTCCGGATAGTTGCGCATGGCGATGCCGACGCGATCGCCGGGCTGAACGCCCTGGGCCTTGAGCCAGCTGGCGATCGCCGCCACTTCGGCGTGGGCCTCGGCGTAGGTCCAACGCTCATTCAGGTACACCAGGTACTCGCGATCGGCGAACGCCATCGACGCAAGCCAGAGCTCCCGCAGGTTCTGAGGACCGGTCTTGTAGGTTCGGGTCGGATTGCCGCGGACGTCCACCGTCACGACCTCGAAGTCCCCGCCAGGGCCCGTCAACTTGGCCCGCACCTGCTTGAGTTCCTTATACATCGATGCGTCACCTCCTCTGGATCAGGCAAGAGATTCTGCCCGTTCGGGCCGAGAGGGGAAAGCCGTGGTAGTGCTATCCTGCGGCCCGTCAGGCCCGGGTGGCGAAATTGGTAGACGCAGGGGACTTAAAATCCCCATCCGTAGGGAGTGCGGGTTCGAGTCCCGCCCCGGGCACCAGATTGCGCAGCCTTGACGTCATGGCGGCCGCGTGGCCGGCGGAATCGGCGCCGATCCCCGCCGCGTCATGCGCCGCAGCATCTCCACGGACTGATGGAGCGGATGCTTCATCAGCCCACTCTGATCTCCAGCCGGGCCCACGTATCCAGCCCATGTGCCGCCGAAACGGAAGCGCAAAACCCGCTCGGGTACCGGCATCTCACCACCCGCTCGTTTCCGGCTCACCCTTGAACGGCCCGACAATCTCGCGGGTGACCCATCCGCCGTAGAATCCGCCGGCCTGGGCGCGAACCAGCTCGCCAGCGACAAAGCAGCTGACTTTGCTCGGATAGAACGCCAGCCATCCTGCGATGGAGGTGAATTCCGGAAAAGGCTCAAGATAGGCCCAGGCGGCAGCCGAGACCGTCTGCTCTGGCGTCTGTACGTCGAAGTAGCTGGCACTTCCTTTCCACTCGCAGAAGGAGCCGCCGGGAGCGGGAAACAGGCACTCGGTATCGACGTCGTCGGGTGCTATGTAGAACGTGGGCGGACTCGCGGTCTCAAGGACTCGGACGGCGCGGGCAGTGCGGGCAATCTCCCGCTTCCCGACCCGGACGACGACCTCGCGTCTGTCCTCCACCAGCGCGGGCGGGCGCGGGTAGTCCCATACCGACTCTTCCCTGCGTTTGGGCACCTGGGCGAAGGGCGGGCGCTCGCCGCCTCGATGTTTCCACCCGGAGCGTGCTCGCTCCAGCTCATCGTTCATGATTGGCGTCCTCTTTATTGATGGCTTCGAGTGCCCGTGTATGCAGTTCGAGATCGGTCTGCGAGAACAGCACGAAGCGGAGCAGCGCGACGTGCTCGAGCTTGGGCATCTCTCGCAGCAGCGTCCTGAATGCCACGTGCGCGGCGTCTTCCATGGGATAGCCGAATGCCCCCGTGGACAGGGCAGGGAAGGCGACAGAGCGCAGGCGATGGGACTCCGCCAGACGAACTGCGTTGCGGTAGCAGTCCTCCAGCAGTCGTTCGGAAGGCTCGTCTTGGCCGTAGACGGGCCCAAGGCAGTGTATGACATAAGGATTCGGCAACCCGTGACCGCCTGAGATGACGGCCTGGCCTGGCCGTAACGGTGCCATGGAGGCGCACTCCTCGGCGAGCCCGGGTCCCGCTGCTCGGTGCAGCGCGCCGGCGACACCGCCGCCAATCTGCAGTTGAGCGTTGGCTGCGTTCACGACGGCATCGATGTCGGTCTGCCGTGCGATGTCGTCCTGGATGCATTCGAGCACGCGCCCGTTGCGTATGATGCGGCTCATGGCTCCTCCTTCTTCAGAATTTCGGACAGATCCCAAGGGGAGCGACTGGACCGTCAGATGCCGTCCTCGGCGTCGAGCGTAATCGGAGAACGGATGGCATGAAAGGCTGCGTTGTTGGACTTCTGCTGACGGTGGTGGCGGTGACCGGTGCTGCCGATGAGCTTCCGGTGTGCAAGATGATCGCGACTGGAGGCACGATCGCCATGCGCCCAGCCGAACCGGGCGGCGCACCGGTGCCTGCGGATTCCGGAGATACGCTGCTTGCGGCCGTCCCTGAATTGGAAGCCATCGCCCGCATGGAAGTGGAGACCCTGTTCAGTGTCCCCTCACCACACATGAGTCCAGCACGATGGATGGCGCTGCATGCTGCAGTTCGCGGTGCCTTGGACCGGGACGATGTGGCTGGCGTCATCGTGACGCACGGCACCGATGTGCTCGAAGAAACGGCCTTCTTTCTGGATCTCACCGTCGGCGGAGACAAGCCCGTCGTGCTGACCGGCGCGATGCGCGACGCATCGGTGCGTGATTTCGATGGCCCGCGCAACCTGCTCGCCGCGGCCCGTGTGTGCGTCAGCCCTGAGTCCCGTGGCCGTGGAGCGATGCTGGTGATGAACGATGCGATTCACGCCGCGAGGGAAGTCCGCAAAGGACACACAGCACAGGGCGACTTCCACTCCGGCGGGGCGGGTGCGTTAGGGGCGGTGACTGCGGATACGCTCACTTTCCGCAGGCGTACCGAGTGGCGGCAGCACGTGCCGCTGCTGCTCGATGAGCTGCCTCGAGTGGATATCGTGGCGATGTATCCGGGCGCCACCGGTGATGGTATCGAGGCCGCTGTGGCTGCCGGCGCGCAGGGAATCGTCGTGCAGGCACTGGGGCTCGGCAACGTCAATCAGGCCATCGCTGCGGCCATCGAGAGCGCCATGCAAGCAGGCATCCCCGTGGTGATCGCGAGTCGGGTGCCGGAGGGTCCGGTCGCACCCGTGTACGGTTACCTCGGTGGCGGGGCGGCGCTTGCGGCGGCCGGTGCCACCTTCGCCGGTGACCTGCCGCCGCAGAAAGCGCGCATCCTGCTCATGCTGGCGCTGCAGTACACCGAGGACATCGAGGCGCCTCGAGCGTACTTCGAGCGCTGAGCCTTCGTTTCGTTGGCGTAGCGCTTCCATTCCAGTCGCGGGCATGAGCACGAGATGGAATATGAACGCAGACGGCGGACCGGTTGCCACCCCGGTATGATCCGCCGGGTTTCGGGCTTGATTGCGGAGGGTGCGTGCGCGTTCCCCATACCCTGATCCTGCTGGCGGCGATGATCGTCGTTGCGCTGTTACTGACTTGGGTCCTGCCGGCCGGCGCCTTCGATACTGCACCGGACGAGACCGGTCGCGAGGTGGTCGTCCCCGGCACGTGGCAGATCATCGACGATGCACCGGTTCTGTCGCCGCTGGCGGTGCTGACGGTGATTCCCAGGGCGCTTGCTGACGCTCAAGCCGTCATCTTCTTCGTTCTCATCGTCGGCGGTGTGCTCGGCGTGGTGCAGGCGACCGGAACCCTGGATGCGGCCGTGGGGCGCATGCTCAATCGCTTCGGCGATCGTGCCGGCCTGCTGATCTTCAGCGTCATGCTGGTGTTCGGTGTGGCGTCGAGTACCTTCGGCATGGCGGTGGAATACATCGCGCTCATTCCGATCCTGCTGACGCTCTGCCGCGGTCTCGGACTCGATGCCATGACGGCCGTCGGCACCGTGGCCGTAGGCTACGGCGTGGGCTATGGCGCTGCGGCCATCAATCCGTTCACGGTTCTGGTGGCCCAGAACGTGGCAGGGCTGCAGCCGGGCTCCGGGTTGGCACTACGGCTCGCCATTTTCCTGCCGCTGCTGGCCATCGGTTTTCATCACGTCTGGCGCTATGCCCGTCGAGTGCAGGCAGATCCAAAGGCGAGCCTGGTGTACGGCATTGCAGCCGCCGAGGCGCCTGCTCCTGTGGATCATCCAGCGTTCGAGCGTCGCCATGTCATCGTCCTGCTCGTCATGCTGGTAACCCTGCTGCTGCTCATGGTCGGCATCGTGTTTCTCGATTGGTATCTTGTGGAGCTCTCGGCACTTTTCCTGGGTCTTGCCTTCGCGACCTGGTTGCTGGGCGGTCTGAAGGGCGACGATGCAGCCCGGGCCTTCGGGGAGGGCGCCGCTGCCATGACCATGACGGCACTACTGGTGGGGTTTGCACGCGCCATCGCACTCATGTTGGAGGACGGACATGTACTCCATACCATCGTTCACGGCCTTTCCCTGCCGCTGTCGATGGTAGGTCCTGAGCTGGCGGCGGTGGGCATGCTGGGCGTGCAGAGCCTGCTGAACCTGTTCATACCTTCCGGGAGCGGGCAGGCGTTTGTGACCATGCCGCTGATGGCGCCCATCGGTGAGATCGTCGGCGTCAGTCGACAGGTGGCGGTGTTGGCGTTTCAGTTCGGCGACGGCTTCATGAACATCATGATTCCGACCAACGCCATCCTCATGGCGATGCTGGGCATCGCAGGGATCCCTTATGATCGCTGGTTGCGCTTCATCTGGCCGCTGGTGGCCAAGCTGCTGCTGGCGGCAGCGCTGGTCCTGGTGACGGCAGTGTGGATCGGGTACGCCTGATGACTGACCTACGCGACAGGGCGGCTGCGCGGGTCGTGCTGGGTGCGGATAGGGCGGCGGCAGGCCTGTCACAAGGCAGATGGATGCTGGTCAATCCGAGCGGCGAGCGTCTATGCTAAACCCTTTACGCGGCGGACGGTTCAGGGCGGGCAGGCGTCCTGCCGCTCCAGCTCAGAAACTGCCATGGCAAGATTTCGGGATTGAAACTATGACAGGCGGCAGGGGAATCCTGATTCTCGGTGCGGGCCGAAGCGGCACCAGCACCCTGGCCAGGGGACTCATAGCTCTGAACGTGACGCTCGGACGGCAATTCCATCGCCCGGTGCGCAAGAATCCACGTGGCCAGTTCGAGGAAGTCCACCTGCTCTCTCTGAGCAAGGCGGTGCGCAATACTTTGGGTTTGCGCGCCGACAGCGTCCGCCTTCTGAGCGATCAGGACTGGCAGGAGGCTGCTCTGGAGCCACTTCGTCGCAATGTGCGGGAGGCGGTCGCCAAGCAGTTCGGAAATGATCCGATCTGGGCCTTCAAGTACGGCAGTACCGGCCGCATTCTTCCTTTCTGGTTCGATATCCTGCCGGATATGGGTATCGAACCGTCCTTCGTATTTGCCTACCGGAATCCGCTCAGCGTCGCCCACTCAAGGAGCCGGCTCGATTCCGAACGCGGCCGGGTAGCGAAGAATAACTTCGAATGGCTGGTCAATGTCGTGCCGTACTTTCACCTCGTCCGCGGCTACCGGACGGTGGTGGTGGACTATGACCAGTTGATCAGTGATCCCGGTCCCCAGTTGCGTCGATTGGCCGATCGTCTCGGGCTGCCGATGACCCCTGAGGCCGAAACAGGTATTGCGACGTTCGAGAAAGCCTTCCTGCGCAAGGATCTGCAGCACACCCACTTCACCGACGCCGACCTGCTGGCTGACCCGGATACGCACCCGCTGGTGCGGCGCGCAGCGCACCTGCTTGCTGCGCTTGCCCGCGACGAGCGCAGCATCGATGAGAATGCGCTGTGGGCGGAGTGGCGGGACATTCGAAGCGGGGTGCAGGACCTGGCGCCCACGCTGACCCTGGTCGATGCGCTGAGCTCGGACGTGAGGCGGGCGAGCTGGTGGGATCTGCGCAAACCGTTACGACTCGCCTGGCGCAAGATGCCCTTATTGAGAGTTCGCTGAGCGCGATGGCCCGGCCGGGACGCTTCCGACTCAGCAGTGCTCATCCCTGGTGGCGACGTGCCTACTACCGTGCGCTCGAGCTGATGGGCCGCCCGCGCTTCAAATCGCATCGTGCAAGCTTCATCGACTTCCCCCGCCAGCGCTTCAAGCAGGTACGCTTTTCCAATGCCAGCGAAGCGCGGCGGGTAGAGGAGAACCTGCGCGCGCTGCGCCCGCTGGGTGTGTTTCCGCGCTTCCTGTTCCGGCTCGAGGGCACGGTCTGGACGCAATTCGCCGAAGGCGTGAGGGTCGACCCCAAAAATCCTGAGCACGTCAGCGGCGTCCTGGCATTCTTCGCCAGTCTCTATGGCCATGAACCGACACAGGTCGATGTGTGGGCCACAGATCTGCAACAGCGCTTGCTCGACAACCTGCATGGATTGGTGGCGATGGGTGAGTTGGACGACGCGGCCTATGAGCAACTCGCTGCGCTGGCGGAGCGGCTGCGCCCCGAGCAGGTCTGGATGGGAAGCGAGTACATTGATCCCCTGCCGAAGAACTTCGTGGTCACAGCCGATGGAGTGGTCGGGATCGATGCCGAAGCGCTGTACCGGCGCGAACTGCTCGGTATCGGCCTGGCGAAGGCTGAGCTGCGCTGGCTGAAGGTGGAACGCGACGCTTTGATCACGGCCCTGATCCAGCACGGAGGACCGGATCTCGCCAGCCAGTACGACTACGCGAACCTGTACTTCCTGGCCCACTATGGCATTCAGTCCGTTCTGCGTGGCAAGGGTGCGCGTGGCTGCCGGGCAGCTATGGAAAGCCTGCTCAGGCAGCACGCGCCCCAGGGGACCTGAATCGCTTCACAGCACCCATGGACCACGCGGATCGCCGCCTGCCGCTGGTGTATGATCCCGGCCCGTCGGCTGGGGCAGGGCGCGCGACGGCCGATGGTGGCGGGTTGAGGTTGAGGCTTATGTTTCGCATCGCACACATTTCGGACCTTCATATTCCGCCGCTGCCACGTATGCGCGTGAGGCAGCTGGTCGGCAAGCGCTTGCTCGGGCTGTACTCGTGGCACCACAAGTGGAAGGCGGAACATCGCGAAGAGATACTCGATTCGCTGCTCGCGCAGCTCGACGAGCTGCAGCCAGATCATGTCTGCGTGACGGGTGATCTCACCTTTACCACCCACCCGGAAGAAGTCGATGCGGCCGCTGCCTGGCTGACACGTCTGGGCCCGGCCAGTAAAGTGAGCCTGATCCCCGGGAATCACGACGCCTACGCCCATGGTTCGCTGGACTATGCCCTTGAGCGCTGGGCACCCTGGATGCAGGACGACGACGCGCGTCCATCGTTTCCCTACCTGCAGCGCCGTGGGCCGGTGGACATCATCGGCCTGTCCAGCGCGGTGGCCACCCTGCCGGGCTTCTCATCGGGTCGCATGGGTGAAGAGCAGATCGCACGCCTCGAGGCGCTGCTCGGCAAGCTTGCCGATGAGCGTCGGCCCCGGCTGCTGCTCATTCATCACCCGCCGCAGGACGGCGCTACGAATCGCGCCCGCGGCCTTACGGACCGCCATGCCCTGCAGGCGCTGCTGGCCCGGTCACCGGTCGACCTCGTCCTGCATGGTCATCTGCATCGGCCGGTGCGCAGTGCGCTGGCGGGCCCTGATGGACCGATTCCTGTGCTGGGCGCGGCATCGGCATCGACCCTCGGGCAACGCTACGCTCCGGCTCACTACCATGTTCTTGAAGTCGACAGCGAGGCCGCTTCGGCGCCTGTCATCCGGGTCAGGCATAGCCATTACGACCCCGTTAAGGGTGCGTTCCTGCTTGGTGAAAGCGTGGCGGTGACTGCGCCGGAGGCCAAGGCAACAACCTGAACCCAGTCGCGCGCCCGCAGCGCAGGCCATCCGGAGGAGGAGGGCGTCCCCCATGCTCTACGCGTTACCCGATCACGAAGTCATGGAATCGCTGCTGCCTGGCATCGGCGATCGGACGCTGACGCTGGCGGAGGCGCGGCAGGCGTTGCAGGAATGCCCTGGATTGGTGCCCGTAGCCGTCGATCCGAACGCGGGTGGCTGGGTGTATTTCGCGGACATCGGCGATACGCCCCTGAAGGAATGGAAACACATCTACACCATCGAGCGGCTTGCTGCGGAGGGTCGCATCGAGCAGTCGTTCAGCACGGAACTGACCATTCTCGAGGACCCGCTGCCGGAGCCGGGCTCGGTACCGCTGCACGGCCTGATCTTCCACGTGTCCCGCTGTGGCTCGACGCTTTTCTCCAAAGCGCTGGCGCGTTCGGACCGGAATCTGATGATCACCCAGGGCGGGCCGCTGCAGGATGGCTTCTGGGCGGCGCTCAGCAGCCATTGGCGCTACCCGCCAGACCCGTCTCCGCGCAACCTGACCATGCTGCGGAACCTCGTCGCGCTGATGGCGCGCAGACGGCGGCCCGAATACGAGCGCTGCTTCGTCAAGATGATCAGCTGGAACACGGTCTACCTCGAATTCTTCCGCGCCGCTTTCCCCGACACGCCCGCGCTTTACATTTACCGGGACCCGACCGAGGTCATTGCTACGATCCTCGAGGAGACGACGGCGGCGCTGCGCGCCAAGGGCTCGCTGCAGGCCACCGTGATGAGTGGGCTACCGGAGGCGGATACCGTGGACATGGCGCCTGAGGCGTATCTGGCTCATTGCTATGCGCATTATTTCGATACGGTGCTGGGTTACGAGGGCGACGGCCTGAGCCTAGTGAACTATTCCGACCTGCGGATGTCGGAGGCGTTCTCCAGAATCGTGGAGCAGGGCTTCGGTCTCGACGTGGACGCAGCCGAACTGGCTCAGATGCAGGATCAGTACCGATACTACTCCAAGGACGACTCCAATCGGACCCCGTACCGGGGCGAACCCGAAGGGCTCGAGACTCGGCTGGATGCCTTACAACGCGCGAGGGTCCGGGCAATTGTAGGCTCACGGCTGGAGTCTCTGGACCGTTCTTCGCGCAATCTGTTTCCAGCCTGACGCTCCGAGAGCCGTATGTCCATTGGGGCCATAAGCTATACTAATCAGTTAGTTCCGGAATAACGCTCGGTAGAAGTCGACCGGAGTCCGGCACCCGCGTCTGTGGGGGACGCGTAACCTGGGGGACCTATCAAGCGTGTACATCGTCAAGGCCCGTATCCACGCGATAGCTGCGGATGAACACGGCGTTGTGAACCACGACTCCAATGCGCCACCGGCAGGAAGACAAAGCCTATGAATCGTAAGCCTATGCTTTCTGTTCTTATCCCGAACTACAATGACGAGAAGCACATCGAACGCGCCATCGATAGCATTGTCGCGCAGGACTATCCCTCCATCGAACTCGTGATCGTTGACGACGGTAGTACGGACGATTCTGTCCGCGTCGCCGAGCGGCGGCTGGTCAAGCCGACGACGTTGCAGCGTCCACGCAAGCGCGGCCTCAGTCGCGAGGTCGTGGAACTCGCCTATCCGTTCGGTTCCCTGGACGTGGATAATCCCAAGACCTTTGCGCTTGCTGAAGCGAGCCTGCGCGAACGCCGCTAGCCCGCATCTCTACCCGATGTATCCGCGGCCGCAGCCGTGAATCATTGAGAGAGGCGGGCTAAGCCGCTTTCGCTCGCGCAAGCGGATGGCAGTCGGGAGGCGGTAGGGCACTGGTGCCCTCGAGCACGTCGAATGCATCGGGTCGCACGTGCTGCCGCTCGATCTCGCCGCGCACGAAATCCTCATCGATCTCTCCCTGCTCCAGGCACTCTTTGAGCAGGGCGAAGAAAAACCACTCCTGATTGCGGTCGGGATGCTGTTTGTAGTGTCCGAGGAGACCATAGACGCCGAACAGCCGACGGCGCGCCCGCATCAGCCAGCCCACCGGTGGGAACAGGCGGAAGCGCTCCGCGACCCGCCAATCCACGCGCAGACCGGTCTTCCATGGCTGCGTGCGCCGTCGCGTCGTGTGCAGCAGGCGCGTGTCCGGCGTGAAGCGATCGAAATCGTTCCATTCGGGCTCGAAGAAGCCGATGGACTTCGGCGGTTCGTTCTTCAGGCAGATCCAGCGTGCGTAGTCGAGATCGCCTTCGAACATGGCGTTGAACTGCTTCTCTGCGTTCCAGTGGCGCAGCTGGGCACAGTCCAGGAGCATCACGCTGCTGGCGTAGCACTTGTCGATGAGGCCCTTGGGGCCGGAGCGCATGCGGCAGAGGATGGCATGGCCGTCCATGTCACGGGAGAGCAGGTCGAAGATGTCGGCTGCTGCGAAGATGTCCGGATCCATGACCACGGCGCGGCCCTCGAATCCCATCATCTCTGGTGCCATGAAGCGCGTCGGCGTGAAGGATTGAAGGTCGTCGTTGAGCCATTGCCAAGTCACACCATCGCGCAGATAGCTCTGTCCTTCGCGCGCCGAGAAGAACGGATAGTCACTGCTGTCGATCAACGTTACGTCGAAACGATCGGCATGCTGTGAATAGCGGCGCAGCGCATGGGCTGCCACCAGAGCGCCCAGGCGCTGCTTGGGATTGGTCTGGATGAAAACGCCATACTTCATAAGGGGAAATTCACTGTGTCCGCGGCGTGACGAAGCATATTGCACTCGCGCATTCCTTGCCATGGCAGCCTTGATGTCGGATGCCCATCAGCGCGCCGACGGGCCGTGCTAATATCGCGCCCGCGCGAGCCCCGGGAAGGCCTGCTTCCCGACCAGAATCCGCTCAAGCCCTCCAACCAGGCCTGAGGAGACACCCAACGCATGCGCGGCGAGTCCCGACGTACCCCAGGCATCCTCAATTTTCGCGCCCTGGCTTTACCTGTCCTGCGTCTGCTGCTCGGGCATCGGCGACATAGTCTGCCGCCACGCTGGCTCACTCATCAGCTGGGGCGGATCCACTGGCTTCTGGCCTGGCGTAAGCGCACGCGACTCCAGCAGGATCTGGCCCGCGCCCTGAACGTTGGCGATCGCCGGACGGTGTCCGACATCCTGCGCCGCTCCTGGCTGGGCAGCGATCGCGCCATCCTCGAGGTGGCCTCGCTGTATCGCAATCCGCTCAGCCCGGAACGGGTGCGCGCCCATTGCCAGGTTGAAGGTCTCGACACCCTCCGCGCGGCCCATGGCGAAGGCAAGGGCGTGATTCTTCTGACGCTGCATGCCGGCAACCTCATGTTGCTGGCGGCGCGGCTGGCGCAGGAAGGGCTGCCGGTTTCCGTACTCTATCGCGAGGCCCGCAAAACGCCCGATCGCTTCTTTCAGGATTGCATGGAGCCTTACGGCATCGAGACCATCTGCGTGCAGAGGCGACCGGCTCGCCACGGTGATCTGAAGCGGATCGAGGCCGATCGCACAATGTTCCGTGCGCAGTCGTTTCTGGAACTACGGCGTGCCCTACGCCGAAAGCGGATTCTGCTGGTGATGCTGGATGCGTCCAGCAAGGGCCCGGGCATTCCGCTGCCGTTTCTCGGTAAGGAGATCACGGTGTCTCCGGGGCCGGAATATCTGGCGCGCGGGCTTGGGGCGCGGGTGGTGCCATTGACGCTGCAGGCGGATGCCCCCTGCTGGACGTTTAGAATCGAGGAACCCTGGCAGCTGGACTTCGAGCAATCGCCAGAAGCCGTCACCGGGATCATGCTCGCAGACCTCGAACGTCACGTTCTCGAGCAGCCGTGGGCCTGGAGCTGGCATCAGCGGCGTTGGCGCCGGCTCCCGTTCATGGCCGACAGTACCTCCAGGGAAGACAACGGCGGCCCGACCGAACGCGCAGTCTGATGCCGCGCCTGCTCAGCGTGAACCGGGCGCGGACTGCCCGATCAATTCGCGCAGTCTCGCCACGGCCGCATTGAAGGGCGCGCGCTGAAACCCATGCTGATGCTCCCTCTGGCCAAGGGCGTCGACGCTGCAAATGCGATCCTCGTCGATCAGGGTGCGATAGATGCAGCCCATGTCCCTGGTCGGCACCCAGCAGCCGCGCACGACCAGATTGGCCCTCCAGCGAGCAAGCTCGCTCGTCACTGCGCCCTGAGAAACCGGGCGCCGAGCGCGCCCGGCCAGACGTGCCCGCCATCGCAGCGGGGGTTCGAAGCCCGCCACCGGCCGCCCAGTGGAGCAGGCTTCCGCCAGCATGGACGCGCTGTCCGCGGTGACCACGAACTTGTCCGCCAGGCCGAGAATCCCAGGCAGCGGATTGTCGCTCTGTCCAGCCTGCCAGCGGTGGCAGAAATGAGGTGCGGCGATCGTTTCGAGCATGGCCTCGAGGACCCCCAGGGGCGTCCGTGGGCTGGTGGTGATCAGCACCGAGCCGCCGGCAGCGGTCAGGGCATCGAGCTCACGACCGAGTTCTGCTGCGGCGGCGGTGGTGAAACGATAGGAGCCCGAGTCCCCGCCGAGCAGTACGCCGTACCAGGGACGCGGCAGATGGGCGAAACGGTCCTGCCATGCTGACCCGGCCTCAGCGCAGGCGTTCGGGTCGGCGTGGTTCAACGGCATCTCCAGGTGCAGGACGCGAGGGTGCTCCGGCAGCCGGTACTGGGGCGTCGTAATGATGCAGTCCACCCAGTGGAAGGGCGCCCCGGGTCGGCCGAGGCAGACGATGCGACTTTGACCGCCGGACGCGTGGCGGATGCGCAGGGCGTCAACCAGGGATCGGCCGCCGCCGATCAGAACCAAGTCCGGCCATGGGGGCGACAGCGCCTCCCGCTTGCGGGCGGGGATGCGCCGATGGGCGCCTGGCGTCAAACGGTCTAGAACGGCACGCAGCGGCGGATCGAGGACATATTTGACTTCATGCTGCCCGTCGAGGGCGGACGCCATGTCAAGCAGCTGGCGATTCGCCCCGGCCCCGGTGGAATGCAGGATCCAGATCATCAGCGGTGACGATGTGCCGGTGGATGTGGACGCGCCTTCAGCCATGACGCCGGTCACGGTAGGTCGCAGTGCCACACGTGGATGTCGCGCGCTGCCGATGCATGGGCGGCTGCCATGCCAGTGCAGACATCAGGCGCCGATGCCGCCAAGCAGGACGTACTTCATCTCGGTGAAGTCCTCGATGCCATGGTGTGAGCCTTCCCTGCCGATGCCGGACTGCTTGACGCCGCCGAAGGGCGCGTTTTCGGTGGACAGCAGACCCTCGTTGACGCCGACCATGCCGTACTCCAGCGCCTCCGATACGCGGAACGCGCGGCCGAGGTCCCGGCTGTAGAAGTAGGCTGCGAGACCGTACTCGGTGGCGTTGGCGAGCCGGATGGCTTCGGCTTCATCCCGAAAACGGAACAGCGCCGCCACCGGCCCGAAGATCTCCTCGTCCGCCATGGCCATATCGGCGGTGACGTCCTCGATGAGCGTGGGTTGGAAGAACGTTCCGCCAAGCGCATGCCGTTGACCGCCGACCCGGACGCGGGCGCCCTTGTTCGTGGCGTCCGTCAGCAGGCGCTCCACCTTGTCCACGGCCGCGCCGGTGATGAGGGGGCCCTGCATGACGCCGTCGTCGAGTCCGTTGCCCACGTTCAGGCCGGCGATGCGCTCGGCGAGCCGCTCGGCGAATGCATCGTAGATGCCATCCTGAACCAGAATGCGATTGGCGCAGATGCAGGTCTGGCCCGTGTTGCGGAACTTGGAGAGCATGACCCCGTCGATGGCGGCGTCGAGATCGGCATCATCGAAGACGATGAATGGAGCATTGCCGCCGAGTTCGAGTGACACCTTCTTCACTGTCGAGGCGCACTGCCGCATCAGCAGTTTGCCCACCGCAGTGGAGCCGGTGAACGTGAATTTGCGCACCAACGGATGCGTGGTCAGCGCCTCACCGACGGCAGCCGCACGATTCGAGGGGACGACGTTGAACACACCTGCAGGGATCCCGGCACGGTGGGCGAGTTCCGCAAGTGCCAGTGCGCACAGTGGCGTTTCCGGCGCCGGCTTGATCACGGTGGTGCAGCCTGCGGCCAGCGCCGGCGCTGCCTTGCGCGTCACCGTGGCGATGGGGAAATTCCAGGGGGTGATGGCGCCGACGACGCCGATGGCCTGGCGGAAAACGAGGACGCGTTTGCCGGGTGCATGAGTGGGAATGACTTCGCCGAGAATGCGCTTGCCTTCCTCGGCGAACCACTCGATGAACGAAGCGCCATACGCCACCTCACCGCTGGCCTCGGCCAGGGGCTTGCCCTGTTCTGCGGTCATGAGCAGCGCCAAGTCGTCCTGGTGAGCCATGATCAGGTCGCGCCATGCGCGCATCAGGTTGGCGCGATCCTTCGCGGTCAGATCCCGCCAGGCGGGCAGGGCGGCTTGGGCGGCTTCGATAGCGCGTTCGGTGGCCTCGCCGTCGAAGTCGGCCACCTCGGCAATGGTCTTTCCGGTGGCTGGATCGGACACCACAAACCGCGCATCAGCGAGGGCCGGCAGCCACTGGCCATCGACATAGGCATCGCGACGGAGCAGGGAAGGGTCTTTCAGCTGCGGCATGAGCTACGGGCTCCGTGGGTTGGGTGAAATCCGGCACGGCGCCGATCCTGCGGGCAGGCAGGCATGGCCGGAAACTGACGTTGCGTCATTGTAAGCGCGGTTGCAGCCTGCGATCACGCTGCCGGCATGAGCCATGCCCTCATTACCCGGCCTCGGCGCGTGGCGCGCGGCGAAACAGGGGGCGCGGCTCGATGACGTCGCCCTGGTAATAGTCCCGCATTACTGTGAGCCCGGCGACTTCATGCTCGGGGTTCCGTCCTGCGGGGATCTGGAAGGCATCGATGCCGCAGCGACGCATGTAGGACAGCTGGTCTCGGGCGACGTCGCCAAGGGCGCGCAGCTCGCCGGTGAAATCGAAGCGAGTGCGCAGCAGCACTGCGTTGGAGAGATTGCGACCGTCGGCGAAGGCGGGGAAATGCAGTCCGATCACCGCCAGCCGGCTGACGTCGTCGGCCAGTGCCTCGGCCTCTTCGTCGCTGTCGAGCCATACACCGCAGGCGTTGCCTCGGGCGAGGAGGGTGTCTCGTTCAGCCAGCCAAAGCGCGAGCGGGACGATCACATTGCCTGCGGGCAGATCGGCGAGGCCGGCATCCTTGGCTTCGATCCATGTCCAGTTATCATCGATGAGGGATTCACCCTTGATCAGGCGAGGCATAGATACGCTCCTTGAAGGGCTCGATTCCGGTACGGCGGACGCAGTCGATAAAGTGCTCGCCTTCCCGTCGTTGCTCCACGTAAAGGTCGATGATCTGTTCGATGACGTCCGGGACCTGTTCCCGCTCGAAAGATGGTCCGAGGATCTGGGCAATGGCCGCGTTGTTGGTGGCGTCGCCGCCGATGGAGATCTGGTAGAACTCCTGGCCTTTCTTGTCGACGCCGAGGATGCCGATGTGGCCCACGTGATGATGCCCGCAGGCATTCATGCAGCCTGAAATGTTCAGATAGATGGGGCCGAGATCATACAGCCGGTCGAGGTCGTTGAAGCGTTGCTGGATGGCTTCCGCGATGGGGATGGACTTCGCGTTGGCCAGTGAGCAGAAATCGCCGCCCGGGCAGCAGATGAGGTCGTTCAGGGTCCCCGCATTCGCAGTCGCCAGGCGCTCCCGCGTTGCCGCCTGCCACAGGACGTAGAGATCCTGCTGACGCACGTGGGGGAGGATCAGATTCTGCTCGTGGGTGACGCGAACCTCGCCGTGCCCGTAAGCATCAGCCCAATCCGCCACCGCGTCCATCTGCACATCTGTGGCATCACCTGGCGCAACACCGGTGCGCTTGAGCGAGAGGGTGACGCTGGCGTAGCCAGGTTGCTGATGGGCATGCACATTGTGGGCGTGCCAACGGGCGAACTCCGCATCGTCGGCCAGGGACGTGGTGAGGACCGCGGGGCGATCTTCGAGTTGCTCGAACCCAGGTGTCACGAAGCGGTCATGGACGCGTTCGATCTCGTCCGGCGTGAGCGTCTCCAGGCCATCTTTAAGATGCGCCCACTCCGCTTCGACGCGGTCCCGAAAACCGTCGGGAGACATGGCCCGAACCAGGATCTTGATGCGCGCCTTGTACTTGTTGTCGCGTCGACCGTAGCGGTTGTAGACCCGCATGACCGCCGCCAGATAAGTCAGCAGGTGCTGCGACGGCAGGCCTTCCCGGATGACGCTGGCGATGACCGGCGTTCGCCCGAGGCCGCCGCCGACCTTGACGTCGAAGACGACGTCACCGTTAGCGTCGCGGCGGGCATCAAGGCCGATGTCGTGGACCATGGTGGCTGCGCGGTCGAGCTTAGAGCCGTTCACCGCGATCTTGAACTTGCGTGGCAGCCAGTCGAATTCCGGATGGAAACTGGACCACTGGCGAATCAACTCGCACCAGGGACGGGCATCCACGAACTCGTCGGGCGTTGCGCCGGAGAACTGGTCTGCAGTGACGTTGCGAATGCAGTTGCCGCTGGTCTGGATGGCGTGCATCTGCACCGTGGCCAGGTCGGCCAGGATATCCGGCACTTCCTCGAGCAGGGGCCAGTTAAACTGAATGTTTTGCCGGGTGGTGAAGTGCCCGTAGCCCTTGTCATAGTGGCGGGCGATGTGCGCCAGCATCCGCAGCTGCCGGGAACTCAGTGAGCCGTAGGGAATGGCCACCCGTAGCATGGGTGCCAGACGCTGGATGTAGAGTCCGTTCTTCAGGCGCAGGGGGCGAAAGCGGTCTTCTTCCAATTCACCGGCCAGGTAGCGCCGGGTCTGCTCCCGATAGTGTGTGACGCGGTCGTCCACCATTTGCTGGTCATACTGATCGTACTGATACATTGGCCCTGCGTTCCCTTGAGGTGCTGCGCGAGGGCGCAGACATTAGCAGTTCGCCTCCGGGTGCTCCAACGATCGATTGGGCATTTCCTTATCACCGCGGCTTTCAATAGAATGCGCGCCGTCTTGTTGAGGATCGGCATCATGTCGGACAGTGAAGTGAAGCAGGATGGACGGAATCGGGAAACGCTTGAGAAGGAGGCGGAACAGCGGACACCCACAGGGATCTGGACTGACGAGACGGTCGATGCCATCGCTGCGTTGATTGTCGTGACCTGCGTGACATTGATGGCGCTGTGGTTCGTGATCAGCTAGCCCGACGTCGCCCCGTTGTCCCTGCAGATCGCTAGTCAGATCTACGGGCTGGTCGCCAGACCGATGACCAGATAGACCACGCCGACGAGGACGAGCACGAATAGGGCCGTGAAGACGATGCCGGCGGCGATAAAGAGTCCAGGCCGCCCGTGCTCGAAGTCCCGCTCCCGATTGCTCCGGCTCTGGACGCCAATAGCTGCTGCCAGCGTACTTCGTATGATGCTGCCCAGGCTGACGTTCTGATCTTCCTTCTGCTGTGGCCTGTTGCTCACGCTGCGCCTTCCTCCGGCGCCTCGCTGCGGACCGGATCGTAGCCCAGATTCGGGGCCAGCCAGCGCTCCGCTTCGGCCAGGCTCATGCCCTTGCGGCGAGCGTAGGCTGCCACCTGATCCGCCTGGATCTTGCCAACCCCGAAATAGCGCGCTTCAGGATGGGCAAAGTACCAGCCGGATACGGATGAAGCCGGATCCATGGCGAAACTCTCCGTCAGGCTGATGCCGACCCGCTCCGGAACGTCCAGGAGCTTCCACAGGGTTGCCTTCTCCGTGTGGTCGGGACACGCGGGATAGCCCGGTGCCGGGCGGATGCCCTGATAGCGCTCCTTGATGAGATCCGTATTATCGAGAGTCTCGTCGGGGGCGTATCCCCAGTACTCACGCCGCACGCGGGCGTGCAGATGTTCGGCGAACGCCTCTGCCAGCCGGTCCATCAGCGCCTTGAACAGGATGGACTGATAGTCGTCGTGGTCCGCTTCGAATTCGGCCAGCTTGGTCTCGGCTCCAATGCCTGCCGTCACCGCGAACGCGCCCATCCAGTCCTCGGCCGCCGGCGCCACGTAATCCGCCAGGCTGCGGTTCGGTGCACCATCAGGCCGGATCGTCTGCTGTCGCAGGAAATGGAGCGTGGCGGCGCGGGTGCGCCGGTCCGGGCCAGTCCACAGGGCGACGTCGTCATCGTCCACGCGGCTGGCCGGCCAGAAGCCGAACACGGCGCGGGCTGTGACCCAGTGTTCGCTGATGATCCGCGCCAGCATGCCCTGGGCATCGCTGAACAGGCTGCGGGCCGTCTCACCCACCACCTCATCTTCGAGAATATTCGGATACTTGCCCGCCAGCTCCCAGGTCATGAAGAACGGCGTCCAGTCGATGTAGGGGACGAGATCCCTGAGCGGGTAGTCATCCAGCACGTGAATGCCGGGCTGGCGCGGCGGCGGGGTCTGGGCCGGTTCGAGCTTGGGTCCGCGGCGAGCGAGTTCGCGGTAAGGGTGCCACTGCATGTTCGGGCGGCGGTGTGCATTGCGCTCCCTGACCTTTCCGTACTCCTCTCTGCGCTCTTCGACAAAGGCATCACGGCCCGTCTTGCTGAGCAGGGCGCTGACGACGCCGACGCTGCGGGAGGCATCGGTGACGTAGACCGTGGGGCCGCGTTTGTAGGCAGGTTCGATCTTCACCGCCGTGTGGGCCTTGGAGGTGGTGGCCCCGCCAATCAACAGCGGCTGATCGAAGCCCTGCCGTTCCATCTCGGAAGCCATATGGACCATTTCGTCGAGCGACGGTGTGATCAGGCCGGAGAGGCCGATGATGTCCGCCTTCTCCTCGCGCGCGGTGTCGAGGATTTTCTGTGCCGGCACCATGACGCCGAGATCGACGACATCGAAGTTGTTGCACTGCAGGACCACGCCGACGATGTTCTTGCCGATGTCGTGGACGTCGCCTTTCACCGTGGCGAGGACGATCTTGCCCTTGGCCTCGCGCTGACCGGTCTGCCGTTCCTCGATGTAGGGAATGAGGTGGGCCACCGCCTGCTTCATGACACGGGCGCTCTTCACCACCTGGGGCAGGAACATCTTGCCGGCGCCGAACAGATCGCCGACGACGTTCATGCCGTCCATGAGCGGGCCTTCGATGACTTCAAGCGGGTGGTCGTGCTGCTGCCGGGCTTCCTCGGTGTCCTCGACGATATGGCTGTTGATGCCTTTCACCAGGGCATGACGGATGCGCTCTATGACCGGTGCCTCGCGCCAGGACAGATCCTCCTCACGCTTCTTGCCGCTCTGACCCGCGTAGCGATCGGCGATCTCGAGCAGGCGCTCGGTGCCATCCGGACGTCGGTTGAGGACCACGTCCTCCACCAGTTCCCGCAGCTCGCGCGGAATCTCTTCGTAGATCTCGAGCTGACCGGCATTGACGATGCCCATGCGCAGGCCGGAACGGATCGCGTGGTAGAGGAACACCGCGTGGATGGCTTCGCGGATCACGTCGTTGCCACGGAACGAGAACGACACGTTGGAGACGCCGCCGGAGGTCAGCGCGTGGGGCAGGTTGGCGCGAATCCAGCGGCAGGCGTCGATGAAGTCCACGGCGTAGTTGTCGTGCTCTTCGATGCCGGTGGCGATGGCGAAGATGTTCGGATCGAAGATGATGTCCTCGGGCGGGAAGCCGATCGCGCCGGTGAGCAGGTCGTAGCAGCGTTTGCAGATGGCCTGCTTGCGCTCGGAGGTATCCGCCTGACCCTGTTCGTCGAAGGCCATGACCACTACCGCGGCGCCATAGCGGCGGCACAGGCGCGCCTGGTCCAGGAAGGGCGCTTCGCCCTCCTTGAGGCTGATGGAGTTCACCACCGGTTTGCCCTGGATACAGCGCAACCCGGCTTCGATCACCTCCCACTTGGAGGAGTCCACCATGATCGGGACGCGTGAGATGTCCGGTTCGGCGGCGAGAAGGTTCAGGAATCGAACCATCGCCGCCTGCGAATCGAGCATGCCCTCGTCCATGTTGATGTCGATAATCTGCGCGCCGTTCTCTACCTGCTCCCGAGCGACGCTGAGGGCGGTGTCGTAGTCCTCGTCGCGGATCAGCCGGGCGAAACGCCGGGAGCCGGTGACGTTGGTACGCTCGCCTACGTTCACGAACAGGGAGTCTTCGTCGATGGTCAGCGGTTCGAGGCCGGCAAGGCGGCAGGCCGGCGCCAGTTCGGGAATCGGCCGCGGGGCGTACTGGCGCACCTGCTCGGCGATGGCGCGGATGTGTTCAGGCGTGGTGCCGCAGCAGCCGCCGATGATGTTCACCAGACCGCTGGCGGCGAACTCTCCGACGATGGTGGCCATTTCTGTGGCGGTCTGGTCGTACTCGCCGAACTGGTTCGGCAGGCCGGCATTCGGGTGCGCGCTCACCGCTACGTCGGCGATCTTCGATAGGGTGTCCACATACGGTCTCAGCTCCTCTGCACCAAGGGCGCAGTTGAGACCGATGGACAGCGGCTGAGCGTGGCGCAGGGCGTGCCAGAATGCTTCCGTGGTCTGGCCGGAGAGGGTGCGCCCGGACGCGTCGGTGATGGTCCCGGAGATCATCAGCGGCAGCTCGACGCCGGTGTCGGCGAAGGCATCCTGGATGGCGAAGACGGCCGCCTTGGCGTTCAGCGTGTCGAAGATGGTCTCGATCATGATCAGATCGCAGCCACCCTCGATCAGCGCCACCGTGGCCTCATGGTAAGCGATGCGCAGGGCCTCGAAATCCACGTTGCGATAGCCGGGATCATTCACATCCGGCGACAGGCTGGCGGTGCGGTTGGTGGGGCCGAGCACGCCGGCGACCCAACGTGGACGTTCCGGGGTGCTGTAGGCGTCGGCGGCCTGCCGCGCAAGCGCTGCCGAGGCCCGATTGAGCTCGACGACTGCGTCCTCGAGTCCATAGTCGGCCTGGGCGATGCGGGTTGAGCCGAAGGAGTTGGTCTCGATGATGTCGGCGCCGGCCTCCAGGTAGGCCTCGTGAACGGCGCGCACGATGGCCGGCTGACTCAGACACAGCAGCTCGTTATTGCCCTTGAGATCGCGTTGGCTGTCCGCAAAGCGTTCGCCACGGTAGCCGGCCTCATCGAGCCCATAGGTCTGATACATGGTGCCTGTAGCGCCATCGAGGATGAGAATGCGCTCGGCGAGGGCGCTGTGCAGGGCTTCGAGGCGGGTGGTCCGATCAGTCATGCGCGTTCCGATGTGGGATGATGATGCGGTGCGATAGTTTAGCAGTCCTGGGTGCCAAGGCTGGTGACGAGGGAGCAAGCGACCATGAGCCTGGTTCATTCCGACGTTCGCAGGTCTGCAACCCCGTGGGCCAGGTGGGTCGCGAGGACGATCATCCTCGGTTAGAATATCCTACTATTCACGTTGGGTATTAGCCGAGGACGAACATGATCGAGATCTCGCCCGCCGCCCAGAAGTACCTCTGCGAACTCCTTGAAAAACAGGAGGCAGAAGGCATCGGGATCCGCGTATTCGTAGCCAACCCGGGCACGCCTCAGGCAGAGACCTGCATCGCCTACTGTCGCCCCGGTGAGGAGCAGGAAGACGATATCCCGGTGCCCTACGACGGTTTCACAGCCTACTTCGAGAAGCGCAGCGAGCGGTTTCTGGAGGAGGCGGTCGTGGACTTCCAGGAAGACCGTCTCGGTGGTCAACTGACCATCAAGGCGCCCAATGCGCGCATGCCGCGGGTGGATGCAGACAGCTCCATCGAGGATCGCATCAACTACGTGCTTTACAACGAAATCAATCCATCCCTGGCGTCCCACGGCGGCATGGTGTCGCTGGTGGAGATGGTCGATGGCGAGGCCGTGCTGCAGTTTGGCGGGGGCTGCCAGGGCTGCGCCGCGGTAGACATCACACTTAAGCAGGGTGTCGAGAAGACCCTGCTCGAACAGGTTCCGGATCTCAAAGGCATCCGCGACGCCACCGACCACAGCATCCGCGAGAACGCCTACTATTGAGCGGCGCGTACACGCGCTCGCCTACAGAGCGTTGTGCCATCAGCGGGTTTTGTAGGCCCGAGCGCGTGCGCTCGGGCCGCGGTGCGGCGCGCCATCGGCGGTTGAGGTTCAGCTCGCCTTGCGGGCGGCGGCGGCTGCAGCGCGGCCGGGGAGCATGTCGCGCAAGGTTGCCGCGGCATCGCGCAGGCACTGCTCCGTCGTCGCCCAGTCGATGCATCCGTCGGTGATGGACACCCCATAACGAAGCTGGCTCAAATCCTTGGGCAGCGGCTGGTTCCCGAATTGCAGGTGGCTCTCGATCATCACGCCGATCAGCGATGTGTTGCCTGCGGCAATCTGCTGCACCACGTCCTCGAGCACCAGGGTCTGCCGCGCCGGGTCCTTGTTCGAGTTGGCGTGAGAGCAGTCCACCATCAGGTTGGCCTCCACTCCCGCTGCCGCCAGCGCCGCCTCGCAGCGGGCGATGCTGGCCGCGTCATGGTTCGGTTTCCCGCCGCCGCCGCGCAGGACAACATGGCCGTAGCGATTGCCCCGGGTATGAATGACGGCCACCTGTCCGGCGCCATTGATGCCCAGGAAACGATGGGGCCGGGACACGGACTGCAGTGCATTGATCGCCACGTCGAGACCGCCGTCGGTGCCGTTCTTGAATCCGACCGCAGAGGACAGCCCGCTGGCCATTTCCCGATGGGTCTGGGACTCGGTGGTGCGGGCGCCGATGGCGGACCAGCTGATCAGGTCCTGCAGGTACTGGGGTGTGATCGGGTCCAGCGCTTCGGTGGCCAGGCCGAGGTCCATTTCTGCAAGATCGATCAGCAGGCGACGGGCAAGTAGCAGTCCTTCCTCGATCTTGAAGCTGTCGTTCAGGTGCGGATCGTTGATGAGCCCTTTCCAGCCCACGGTGGTGCGCGGCTTCTCGAAGTACACCCGCATCACCAGCAGCAGGGTGTCGGAGACTTCTGCGGCCAATGTGCTGAGACGGCGTGCGTACTCGTGTGCGGCATCGACGTCGTGGATGGAGCAGGGACCCACCACCACGAGCAGTCGCGGATCACGGCGATCGAGAATGTTGCGAACCGCCGTACGGTTACGTGCCACCGAGTCGCGCGCGGCATCGCTCAAAGGCAGGACCGCCTTCAATTGTTCCGGCGTGGTCAATACGTCCTGAGCGACGACGTTGAGGTCGTCGAGTCGGGTCTGGGTCATCACTGCTTGCTCCGTTTTCGCTGTGCATATCCCGGGGCGAAAAAAAACCCCGACCGGCGTACTGCCTGATCGGGGTCTTCTCCGGGAGGCAGTCGCATGCCTCCACCGTTGGGTCGAAGGCGCCTAACTCACATACGCATACCACGTGGTATACGCACGCGTTCCCAGCCAACCGTCATGCACACGGCCAGGGGCCGTAGCTGCCGGGGCTGGGTCGATAAATCGCTGGCGCAGGATTCGATTCATGGAACGTATGGTAGCGGCTGGCCGGGCGGATGTGAACCGTATTCAATGCGCGGCTACGGGATTGGCTTAGCGACAGGAGTGACAAGCATGGGTGCTCGGACGAATCGACAATGGCTGCTCGCAAAGCGACCCGCGGGCATGGTGGGCGAGCACAACTTCGAGTACGCCGAGCGGCCCGCACCGGAGCCGGCCGAGGGCGAAGTGCTGGTGCGTAACGTCTTTCTGTCCTTCGACCCCACGCAGCGCGGGTGGATGGAAGACCGGGAGAGTTATATACCACCCGTACGCATCGGTGAGCCCATGCGTGCGGGGTCGGTGGGCGTGGTCGTGGCGTCTAGGCATCCAGGATTCGCCGAGGGCGATTGGGTTCAGGGTACGGGTGGCTGGCAGGACTATTTCGTCACGGACGGCGGTGGGCCGGTGCCGTTGAGCAAAGTGCCGCAAGGCGTCCCGCCCACGTACGTCCTTTCAGTTCTCGGGGTCACAGGGCTCACGGCCTATTTCGGGCTGCTCGATCTTGGCGATCCAAAGCCCGGAGAAACTGTCGTTGTGTCCGGAGCAGCCGGGGCCACCGGTTCGGTGGCCGGGCAGATCGCACGCATCAAGGGTTGCCGTGTCATCGGTATTGCAGGCGGTGGGGAGAAGTGCGGCTGGCTGATCGGTCCCGCCCGCTTCGACGCGGCCATCGACTATCGCAATGAGGACGTGAGGGCACGGCTTGCGGAGACCTGCCCGGATCGTATCAATATCTTCTTCGACAATGTGGGCGGCGACATTCTCGAAGCCGCGCTGGACCATATCGCGCTGCATGCGCGCGTGGTTCTCTGCGGAGGAATCTCAGCCTATAACGCAACGACGCCGCCTCCGGGGCCGCGCAATCTGCTCAACCTGATCATCATGCGGGCCCGCATGGAGGGCTTCATCGTTCTCGACTACTACGATCGTGCGGGTGCCGCGGTGAAGGATCTGATCGGTTGGATCGAATCCGGTGAACTCATCCACGAGGAGGATGTGCAGGAAGGCTTCGCGAACATTCCGGCGACCCTCACCCGGTTGTTCACCGGCCAGAATCGCGGCAAGCAGCTGCTGAAGATCGACGGCGCCGAGTAGGCCCGCCTCATGTGCACCCGATCAACCAGGTGGAGCGCACGAAGCGCTGCACCTGATAGCCGCCGTCCGCCTGCTGCTCGATCAGCGCGAGGGTGTTGCCGTTGGCCACGACGCCGGCGCGGACCGGTCCTCGTAGCGGATCTTCGTAGCTGACTTCGTGGGTGTCGACGAATTCGTAGCTCGATTCGTGTGTGGTCCCGGCGGGGTCGGTGAGTTGCAGGGTGCCATCAGGCGAAAAGCGCAACTCTTTGAACGCGCTACTGACGTAGTCGATTTCCGGCGCAGCCTCCGCGAGCAATGCGTCCGGGTCATCCTCGTCCGCCAGGCCACGAACGACCTGATAGCCATCACCCCGGAGGAACGCACCTTGCTCCACGCCTTCGAATGCGCACCAGTGGCGGGCGATGGTCTGCTCCGGCCCGCGGTCGCAACCAGCGAGCATGGTCAGCAGGACAGCGCCCATCGCCAGCGTCCACCCGCCCTCGTGCCTTCGTGCGTTCATCTCGACTGATTCCTCGTATCCGTGATTCCGCCTGCCACATCTGGAGCATGCGCAGCGCTCCGCAAACACGTCAAGCTCACCGGTCCAGGTGACGTCAGGTGTCCCAGATGGTCTTCAGGCGATCGTCGTCGCCAAGCAGTCCTGCGGGGCTGCGCTTGTCGATGTGGCCGATGAGTCCACGATAGACGCCGTACCCAACAAGCTCCTTTAGGCGCGGGGAAAAATCGCGGGCAAGCTTTCGTGGAATCCCAAGCTGCTGATTTTCCTGCTGGCGGATGAAACCCGCGCAGTAGTTCATGGCGATGCCGACGCGACGCTCGGAGGTGACGTTGGCGCCGCCGCCGTGCCAGAGGCTGCCGTGCCAGATCAACACGCTGCCCTTGCTCATCTCCGCAGGCAGCGCAGCGGCCTCGGCCTCGGCGTCCCCCGAGGGATCCGGACAGCGCATGGCCTTGTGGGATCCGGGTACGACCCGGGTGGCGCCGTTGTCCGCGGTGAAGTCCGTCAGCGCCCACATGGTGTTGCATACCAGGGCCGGATGGGGACGGGGCAGGCCGATGACCTGATCGTCGGAGTGCAGCATCTGGGCGGTTTCGCCTGGACCGATGGCGATGGAGGACAGCGATGAGATCAGGCAGCCGGGATCGAGTACGGCCTCGACCACCGGCAGCACGGCCGGATCCACCGGGACCCGTGCGTAGCAGTCGCCGCGGGCCAGCAGGTTGTAGATGCGTACGGTGTGGTGACCCTCGAACGGATTGCAGGCCGGGACGATGTTGCAGGCCCGCTCGATGCGTTCGAGATCCTCCCGCAGACCGTCGGCTTCATCGGGACGGAGCACGTCCTCGATGATGGTGTACCCCTGTCGCTCGATGGCGTCGATGTGGTGTTGCATACGCGTCCCTCCCTGGCGCGCGAGCATAGCCAATCGAGCCGCGGACTTCAGCTGTCATCCATTTCACTGCGCCGTCCCTGGCGCAGCGATCGACCTCAGAGGTCGAACTTCAGTTCCAGCCCGTAGAAGCGCGGGGCGCCGGCGATCAGGGTTGGCGTGCCGAACGCGGCACCCGTGTTGCCGGCATCGATCAGGTAGTTCTTGTTCAACAAGTTGCTGGCGTAGCCGGTCACCGTCCACGCTCCGAGCTGGCCGGCAGCGCCAGTCAGCCCAACGCGCAGATCAACCAGGTGCACGCTGTCCTCGCGGATGTCGACACCGGCCACCGGCGCGTTGTCCTCCTCGAAAAACACGCTGCTGCGATAGCTCCAGGCCAGGCTGCCGAACCATTCCATGCCGCTGGCGATGGGCTGGTTCCAGCGGACGCCGGCTGCTGTGCTCCATTCCGGCTGCAGGCGGAAGCGATTGCCCGCGAACAGGGCCGGATTACCGTCCTTGTCCGTGTCGTCGAACTTGGCGTCGATGTAGCCGACGTTAGCGAACACATCCAGGTTCGGCGTGATGATGGCCCGCATGGCGGCTTCGACACCGCGATTGGTGGCCGTGCCGGCGTTCACCGAGACCAGCTGACCGGCGTTATCGAACACCGAGGTCTGGAAGTTCTCGTAGTCCTGGTAGAAGACGCCGGCGTCGAACTGAAGTCGGCGCTCGAGCAGTTCCGTCTTCATGCCGAGTTCGTAGCTCCAGATCTTCTCGGCGGGCAGGATGTCGACGATGGCCACGGTGCTCGGCGCAGGGCCGGGTACGCCACCGACGTTGATGACTTCGCTGCGACGCCCCTTGGAGACGGACGCGAACAGGCGCATCTCGTCCGTTGCGAGGAAGTCGAGGACGAAACGCGGCGAGAAGTCGGTGAACGTCTCCCGCTCCGATTCCACCAGCACGCCGCCGGTGTTGCCGAGCCCGAACAGGCTCAGCAGCGGCTGGTTGCCGGGCGCGATCAGGCTCGGCGTGCCCGCGGAGGTGAAGCCGGAACGTTTGCGTTCGCGAACGTAGCGGCCGCCCACCGTGGCGCGCCAGCGCGGAGTGAACTGCCAGCTTGCATCGGCATAGGCGCTCAGCGCCGAGGTCTCGCCGGTATTGGCGAACTCGTCTACGTGCAGGACCTGTGCCGGCAGAATGGAATTGACGCTGCCGTCGGGCGCAAAACACGGGAGACCGGGAGCGAAGCCGAGGCAGGCGGCGAACACCCCTTCGTCGGTGATGAAAGGCACCCGCTGTTGCCCGTCCTCATTGAACCAGGTGGCGCCGAAAAAGCCGGTGACGTCGCCCCCGGCATCGTAGTTGAAGCGGACTTCCTGGCTCCACTGATCGCCGCTGGCATCCTCGGCGAACTCGAGCCAGAGGGCTGCCGTACCGTCGGCATCGAACACCTCGAGTGAATCGAACTCGCGGTAGTTGCTGATGCTTGTCACCTGCCAGGCTTCGCTGACATCCCAGGTCAGGCGGGCGGTGTAGCTCTTGACCGTCCGATCGAGACCGAGCTTGCCGCCGAGGGCATCGTTGCGGCGGCTGCCGAAGGGACCGAGTTCAGCGAAGCTGAACGGGCTCAGGTCGCCGCCGGTGGGGGTGAAGACCCCGGACTTGAACGCGGTGCCGGGCGGCTGATCGCGCTGATAGTTCCAGATCAGGTCCAGCATGAGCTGGTCGGTCAGGTCCGCAGACAGATAGGCGCGCAGGGCGAGGGTGTCCTTGCCGTTCAGATTCGGCGCCTGCCCGTCCGGGTTCGGGTTCTGTGACTCCGGTGCCCCGTCGATGTTCTCGATGAAGCCGTCGCGCTGCCGATACAGCCAGGACAGCCGGCCGCGGACACGGTCGCTGCCAAGCGGTCCGGAGATGTAGCCGCGGGAACGCCGCTCATCATAGTTGCCGACGCCCACCGAGGCGCTGGCCTCGAAGCTGTCCGTGGGCGGCGCGGAAATCAGGCTGATGGCGCCGATGGCCGCAGCGGTGCCGAACAGCGTGGCCTGAGGTCCCTTGAGAACCTCGACGCGCTCGAGGTCGTAGAGCTCGATGATCGAGCCCCGGGAGCGGCTGATGTCGATGCCGTCCTGGAATATGGAGACCCGCGGGGCGATCTGCGCAGAGCCGGAGTCTGACGTGATGCCGCGGATCACGAAGCCGGGATTGTTCGGGCTTTGTTCCTGAACGATCAGGCCCGGCACGTAATAGGACAGGCGCTCGAACTCCTCGACGCCGATGCTGTCGAGGAAGTCGCCGCTGTAGGCGGAAAGGGTGATCGGCACATCGAGCACCGCCTGCTCCCGCTTCTGGGCAGTGACCACGATTTCTTCGAAGAAACCGGGACGATCCTGGGCCATTGCAGGCAGAGCGAAAACACCGGGCAACAACGCGAACAGCGAGGTACGGCACAACGACCTCATCGAATCGACTCCTTAGTGGGTAGGGCGGGCCCGTGAAAAGCGCGCGAGTCTGCACGCCGTCGATGACAGGTTCCTGACACTGCCTGTACCCTGTGCGCCCTCCGTACGATGCAGGGCTCTTCCATGACAGTCGCCGCCACCCGCCCCGGACGCATCGGGTTCGTCAGTCTCGGCTGCCCGAAGGCGACCGTGGATACGGAACGCATCCTCACCCAGCTCAGGTCCGATGGTTACGACCTGGTGGGCAGCTATGACGATGCGGATCTGGTCGTGGTGAACACCTGCGGCTTCATCGATGCGGCGGTGGCCGAATCCCTCGAAGCCATCGGCGAGGCGCTGGACCAGAACGGTCGGGTCATCGTCACCGGCTGTCTCGGGGTTCGGGAGGACACGATCCGCTCCGTGCATCCGAGCGTCCTGGCCGTCACCGGTCCCCATGCCTACGAGGAAGTGATGGAGGCGGTGCACGCCCACGTGCCGAAGCCGGCCCACGATCCGTTCCTGTCCTTGGTGCCCGAGCAGGGCATCCGGTTGACGCCGCGTCATTACGCCTGGCTGAAGATTGCCGAGGGCTGCAACCATCGCTGCACGTTCTGCATCATCCCGTCGATGCGGGGCGATCTGGTCAGCCGGCCGGCGTCAGACGTGCTGGCCGAAGCGGAGAGCCTGGTTCGCGCGGGCGTCCAGGAGCTGCTGGTCATTTCCCAGGACACGTCGGCTTACGGGGTCGACCTGAAGTACCGGACCAGTTTCTGGGGTGGACGGCCGGTGAAGACCCGCCTGTTCGAGCTGTGCGAGGCGCTGGCCGGGTTCGGCGTATGGGTCCGGCTGCACTATGTCTATCCGTATCCGAACGTCGATGACCTGATTCCGCTGATGGCGGACGGACGCATCCTGCCTTATCTGGACGTGCCGCTGCAGCATGCCAACGCTCGCATTCTCAAGGCCATGCGGCGACCGGCGGCGGCTGAGAAGACGCTTGCCCGGATCCAGGACTGGCGGCGCCAGTGCCCGGATCTGACCATCCGCAGTACCTTCATCGTCGGGTTCCCGGGAGAGACAGAGGACGATTTCGAGGAATTGCTCAGCTTCCTCAAGAGCGCTGAACTCGATCGGGTCGGGGCCTTCACCTACTCGCCGGTGGACGGTGCAGCGGCGAATGCCTTGCCGGATCACGTTCCGTCCGAGCTGGCTGAGGAACGGCATGCGCGGCTCATGGCCTGTCAGGAGGCCATCAGTGCCCGCCGCCTCGCCCGCTTCGTCGGTCGCGAGATCGAGGTCCTGGTGGACGCCGCCGGCGCGGAGGGAGCTATTGCCCGCAGTATGGCGGATGCTCCGGAGATCGACGGCAGCGTGCATCTGCCCGGCGCCGACGCTAAGGTCGGTGAGCGCATCCGGGTTCGGGTGGTCGCATCGGATGCCCACGACCTGGAGGCGGAGGTGCTCGCTGATTGAGGCCACCCAACGCCGCCCGGGTGCGGGTTTTGGTATAGTACTCTTTTAACTCTGCCGGTACGCACCGGCCCGAACCTGGAGGCCCGCGAGGCGATGTTCAGCTGGTTCTGGTATCTGATCGAAGACGTGTCCGAACAGCCCCTGATCATCAAGGGCCTGATAGGCCTCGGTTGGCTCTCCGTAGTGATCATGGTGACTGGCATGCTCAGCGGCGTCGGGATCCTCTGACGGGCTGCGGGCGGATCGCTGCGGACCTCGTCTCCATGTGGCTGACGTCACTGTCCCCACCCCAAAGGCGCACCCTGCTTGGGCTTGCCCACAATATCGTGGTGTCCGACGGGCTCCTCGATCCCAATGAGGAGGCGATGCTCCTGAGCTTCAAGCGGGAGATGGGGCTCGAGCCCGACACGGAAACCGATTATGTCGAACTCGATGGCGTCGAACATGTTTTCGATACGCCACGATCGCGGCGCGTGGTGCTGGTGAATCTGATCCGTCTCAGCTACGCAGACGGGGCGTTGGAGATCGAAGAGGAGTGCCTGCTGCGCGAGCTCGCCGACGTGTTCGAGGTCCCGAACGCCGAATTTGCGCTGCTGGACAATTGGGTGAAGCGCCTGCTTGCCCTGGAACGGGAAGCGGAGGCCTTTCTGTGAACGACTCGAATGCGTTGCACGAGATTCAGGAGCAGGTGAGCCTGGCCGGGGAAGAGGTCGCCACAGCCGAGTTCCTTGCCATTGAGGGTATGCTTGAGTGGTTTGGAGCGGTGGTCGAGAACTCCCAGGACTGGGCCGCGCTCGGTGTCCGTCAGTGGCGCTACCTCATCGAGGATCACCTTCATACCTTCGAAGCGACGGTTCGCGCCCGCACGCTGGAAGAGCTCGCCGACCTGCCCCGCACCCATCTCCAGCGTCGCATGAGCCATATCGGAGAGGGGCTCGATGGTGGCCGCAGTCTCGCTGAGCGCAGCATGCGCAGGGCCCTGGAACCGATGCAGAACGTCTGGACACCCTTCCTCGAGATGGTGCGACGCGACCACACGAGGTAATGCTCAGCCCGGGACCCAGCAACCATGGGAGCCGAACGGTATCCGCTGCGGCAGTTGGACCCGGGCCAGGGGCGGAGCTTCCGGTGCCTGGGCATCGAGCACCAGCATTTCACTGCAGTCATCATCAGGACTCCACAGGTAGCCGAGGAGCCATCCCTTGCCCTCGGCGGCGCGCGGATCGGCTGGGACGAAGGTCATCTCGCTGCCGAGACAGGCGTCCGGGAACGTGATCTCGATCCGCTCACCGGTTTTCAGATCATGGCGGTACACGCAGCGACCTGCCGGCAGCTGGCCGTCGGCGTCGGTGACTAGCGCCGTGGTCCACAGCCAGCGTGAGTCGGCGTAGGCGACGCGTGTATCCCGGGCAGGATTATCCTGCGCATCAGCGTCGAGCACCTCCGGCAATGCCACCCCGCGGCGCGGATCCAGCGTGCAACGAACAAGTTGGCGTGCCCCCTCGTCCTCGCCACGGCAGTCCTGCTGAAAGCGCGTCGGCGCGGTGATCATGTCAACCACGATCCGGGTTTCGTCGCGACGCGCTCCAGCCAGGTGCGTGACCCAGCATGGGTCCAGATCGAACCACTGGGCCTCCACGGGCCCGCGGCGGGACAGCAGGCCGATCCGCGCGCCGGCATCCGGATGCCAGCGGTAGGGGAGCGGCTGCCCGTCAAGCAGAGCGTCCTCGCTGAAAAGCACCGGCAGGTCGAACACGACCAGATGGCTTTCGGTCAGCGCGAAGTCGTGCACCATGGAGGCCCGTGGCCACTCGAGATCCCGGGATTCCAGCAGATGCCCGCGTCGATCGATGCGGTGATGGCGCAGGTAAGGCGCTTCGAAATGGTAGGCGAGGATGTGCAGTTCGCCGCTTCTCGGATCCGTCCGGACGTGCGGTGCGGCTCCCGCAGGCAGGGGCCCGCCGAAGTCGCATAGTCCTAGCGTATCCAGATTGCTGGACAGCCGACACGGGAGCCCGAGCTCGGCGGTGGCATGGAGCTGCCCGGCATGGTGGAACAGGGCCGCTGCGCCGTTGCCCGCAGGCAGCAGCAACTCGCGCTCCAGATCCCTGGGGATCGACGGCGGGCGGATCCAGCGATTGCGATAACCCAGTGCGCGGCCGCCTCCCAGGAGGGTGCCGTGGACCATGCCCGGCGAGGCCAGTCCGAGATCGCGCGCCGGGTCGACGTCGCCCTTGGGATTCGCTCCGGTTCGGACATACTGTCCCTTGAGGCCGACCGGCAGGCGACCGCAGAACCGGAGATCAAAATCCGAGCGTTCCTCGGTCACGGGTGCAAAGTTGTCGCGCAGATTGCGCCCGGAGGGGGCCATCAGGACCCAAGGTCGCGCAGCAGTCGTTCCTTTGCGGCGTTGATGCGCGCCGCAAGATCTTCGGAACCACCATGGTCAGGATGGAATTTCTGCATCATGCGTCGATGGGCCCGAATGATCTGCTCACGATCGGGCTGACCTCCGAGGTCGAGTACCCGCAGGGCCTCGGCACGGGTGAGCTCCGAACCGGCCGGGGCCTCATCTGCGGCGCGCCATGCTGCGCCGTGGGTCCGATCCAGCCAGGTTTCCAGCAGCCTGGCAGAATCGGGATCCTCGCGCCGGTAGTAATGCAGCAACTCGGACTGTTCTGCGAACGTGAGTTCCGCCAGGGTGCGGCCGGCCTGGGGGCCCTCCAGGATGTGGCCTTCGAGTTCACCGGTGGCGTGATGCAGTGCCATGCGCAGGAAACGTGTGGCGACCTCGGACGCGCGCGAGCCGCCACCGCCAGCGGGACCACCACCACCTGGGAACGGGGTCGGTCCGCCGCCGAGGCTGCGCAGCAGACGCATGAGGCCAAGGCCTGCAAGCAGCTTGAAGGCGAAGGGCAACACGGTGGCGAGGACGACAGCGATCCAGTGCAATCGTCCCGTGGCCACCATGACGAGGATGACGAGCAGCCCGGCAGCAATCCCGCCGGCGAGCAGCAGCTGCCGCACATCCGGTCGATAACGCAGCCACAGCAGGCGCAGCAGCGCCGCGAAGAACACAGCGAGCAGGAACAGTAGTAGAACGCGGATGATCATGGTGTAGTCGTCACCTGAGGTCCTCGAGCAGGCCCGCAGCGTGAGTATGGCGTCGGGCGAAGTCTTCCAGTGCACCACGCCCGCCCGTGGCATAGACGGCCACAGCCTCCAGCAGTTGCTTCAGGCGGGAGGCGGCGTCCATGGAAAAGGGCGCGAAGCCCCCCCCCGACGCGCGCGCCATGTCGCGGAAACAGTCCCGTGCCTGCCGGTTGCCACCCTCGTGGAACACGAACATCGGGGTTCCAAGCAGGCCGAGTTCTCCGGCGAGACCGCAGAGCCGGTCGCAGTCCTCCTCCACGCAATCGCCCACGAAGACCAGCGCCTGGATGCGCTCGCGGCGCGTTTCGTCGATGGCGTAGCGCAGGACCCGCTCGATCTGGGTCTGACCGCCCATGCAGCGCACCTTGCTCATGCGCTGCGCAAGTGCCTTGCCGTCCACGACCCAGCCGGAATGGCGGAACTCCCGGAAGCCACGATAGAAGCACAGCTCGAGCTCCAGGCCACCGTTACGGGCCGCCGCCGCGAACATGTCGCCCTGCAGCGTGCAGGCAATGTCCCAGGTCGGCTGCCGGCTCGCCGTAGCATCCAGTGCGAACAGCAGCCGCCCGCGGCGGCCGGGCGCAACGCTGGGTGGCGTGGCCTTCACTTCCGCGAGGAACTGGTCCACTTCGCGATGGGCAGGTGGCTTGTGATCGCGGGCCATGGCGTCTCCGGTTAAGGCTGCGGATGCGCGGCCAAGGGGGTTTGGCTATGCTTTGACCTTCGCAAACAGGGTCGAGGGGTCGTAGCATCATCTCATGGAGCAGGAAGAGATCAGCAAGTGGCTCGAGGAACTGCGTACTGAACACCGCGATCTTGACGATCTCACCCGGATCCTGCACGAAAGTGTCTACCCGGATCAGATGCAGCTTCAGCGACTGAAGAAGCGTAAGCTCAGGCTCAAGGATATGATCGCTGCCCTGGAAAGCAAACTCATTCCGGATCTCGACGCCTAGGATGCCTGCCTCCCTGGCCGACAAGCTGGTGGTGGCCATCTCCTCCCGAGCCCTGTTCGATCTCGATGCCAGCAATCGGGTGTTCGAGGAGGAGGGCGTCGCCGCGTACCGGCAGTATCAGATTCAGCGCGAGGACGAGATCCTCGGCCCCGGCGATGCCTTCCCGCTGGTTCGCAAGCTGCTGCGGCTGAACAGCATGTTGTCGGACCGACAGCCGGTGGAGGTGATCCTGCTGTCGCGCAACACGGCGGATACGGGCCTGCGCATCTTCAACTCCATTCAGCACCACGGGCTCGATATCGTCCGTGCCGCATTCTGCGGCGGTGGGAATCCTTACCGCTACGTTTCGGCGTTCGGCTGCGATCTGTTCCTGTCGACCGACGCGGCGGATGTGCGCCAGGCACTGGACAATGGTGTCGCAGCAGCGACGATCCTGCCGTCGAAATCGGTGGCGAATCCCGACGGGGAACTCCGCCTGGCCTTCGACGGCGATGCGGTGATTTTCTCTGACGAGGCCGAACAGGTGTTCCAGCGCGACGGTCTGGCGGCGTTTTCTGCCAGCGAACGGGAGGCTGCGCGGCGACCTCTGGCAGGTGGTCCGTTCCGGAATCTGCTTGCGGCCCTGCATCGGATTCAGGGTGAGTTCGGCAGCGGCGACTGTCCGATCCGCACGGCGCTGGTCACGGCGCGCTGTGCGCCGGCCCACGAGCGGGTGATTCGAACCCTGCGCGCCTGGGACATCCGTCTCGACGAATGCCTGTTCCTCGGGGGGCTGGACAAGGCCGCCTTCCTGAAGGCCTTCGGTGCCGATATCTTCTTCGATGATCAGCACAGCCACTGCGCCTCGGCCAGCGCACATGTCGCCGCCGGCCATGTGCCGCACGGCATCAGCAATGTCGGAGCCGGGGAGCCATGAGGGGAGTCGGGCCGTGAAACTTCAGCAACTACGCTATATCTGGGAGGTCGCTCACCACGATCTCAATGTCTCGGCGACGGCGCAGGCGTTGTATACGTCCCAACCGGGCATTTCCAAGCAGATCCGTCTGCTCGAAGACGAAATGGGCGTAGAGGTCTTCGCGCGCTCAGGCAAGCACCTGACGCACGTCACGCCGGCCGGTGAGGTGATCATCGATATGGCAGGCGAGATCCTGCGCAAGGTGGAGAACATTAAGCGGGTCGCCCAGGAGTTCAGCAACGAGACCAAGGGCTCGCTTGCTATTGCCACGACGCACACCCAGGCGCGCTATGTGTTGCCGCCCGTGATCGCGCGCTTTCGGGAGCAGTATCCAGACGTGGCGCTGCACATGAATCAGGGCTCACCGGTGCAGATTGCGGAGCTTGCGGCCAGCGGGCAGGCCGACTTTGCCATCGCCACTGAGGCCCTGGAACACTTCACCGACCTGATCATGATGCCCTGCTATCGCTGGAATCGTGCCATTGTGGTACCAAAGGGGCATCCTCTGGCACGCAACAAGCGTCCGACTCTGGAGGAGGTGGCAGCCCATCCCATCGTCACCTATGTGTTCGGCTTCACGGGTCGCTCCAAGCTCGACGAAGCATTCAATGCCCGCAGCCTGACGCCTCGGGTGGTGTTCACGGCCACGGACGCGGACGTGATCAAGACCTATGTCCGACTCGGCCTTGGCATCGGCATCCTCGCTGCCATGGCGGTGGATCCGAAGCTCGATGCGGATCTCGTCGTGATTCCTGCCGGCCACCTGTTCGAGCCGAGCCATACCCATATCGGTTTCCGCAAGGGCACGTTCATGCGCCGCTTCATGTTCGATTTCATCGAACGCTTCGCGCCGCATCTGACCCGGGAACTGGTGGAGGAAGTGTTGGCCCTACCCAATCGAAGCGAGCGGGAAGCGCTGTTCAAGAGCCTCGATCTTCCGGAGCGTTAAGGAATTGATCAGCACTTCCTTAAGCTGATTCACGGCTGCGGCCACGGATCGGTGAAAGCGTTGGGCCAGGCGTTCGGAACGAGGGGCAGGCCTCAGAGGTAGTCGAGGTCAGGGTTATCGTCGAGGATGTCGCGGGCGGCGTCGGAAGCCTTGCCCTCACTGCCGCCGAAGACGTCCTTGGCGAACTTGAAGTAGACCGTCCACACCTTGCGCTCGCCGCCTTCATCCACCACGAAGAAGGGTGCCCGGGCCACGTCGAGTTCCGCTGCAAGGCGCATTCCTGGTGAATCCGGATCGCGCTCGTCGGCAATCACGACCTCGTCGATGCGATCCATCTGACCGGATTCCATGAGCCGGGCTTCCACGTCACCACACTTGCGGCAGGGGTTGCCGTCGGCGAGGATTTTCTTCACGAATGTGATCTTCATGCGGATTCGCGTACGTTCCCGATGTCCTCTTCACGGATGTTGGTGACGTGCAGGCCGCACTCCTTTCGGGTGGCATCTTCCCACCACCAGCGTCCTGCCCGCTCGTGTTCATGGGGCGCCACTGGTCGCGTGCAAGGCTCGCAGCCGATGCTGCGGAAGCCGCGTTCGTGCAGTTCGTTGTAAGGCACCTGAAACTCGCGGATGTAGTCCCACACCTGGGTTGCGGTCCAATTCGCCAGCGGGTTGAATTTCACCAGCGGATGTCCGGGTGAGGAGAAGGCGCGGTCGTCCTGGACCACGGGCACTGCAGTCCGGGTCGGGCTCTGGTCACGACGCTGACCCGTGATCCAGGCGTCCACCGTGGCCAGTTTGCGCCGCAGGGGTTCGATTTTGCGAATCGCGCAGCACTCCTGGTGACCATCCCGATAGAAGCTGAACAGGCCCTTCTCCCGCACCAGCGTCTGGACGGCCTCCGGATCCGGAAACATGAGTTCGATGTCGAGGCCGTAGTGGTCTCGCACTTTCTCGATGAAGCGATAGGTCTCCGGATGCAGCCGGCCGGTGTCCAGGCAGAAAATCTGCACCTTGTCACCAAGATCCGCCACCATGTCCACCAGCACCACGTCTTCGGCACCGCTGAATGACAGCGCGATGCGGTCGAAGCCTTCGACGGCATGGGCGAGGACATCGCGCGGATCAGCCTGCTCCAGCTGATCTGCGGCAACCTGGGCGTTATACGCCATGACAACAGCTCTCCTGGACGTCGCGAGGTGCAGACACTAGCAGGGCGGCCAGCGCAAGCTAAAGAAATTCGGGCCATAAGCTCAATCCCTCGTGTCCCGAGCCTCGGGTTCGGGACACGAGCGTGAGTTGTGCTCCCGCTGAGGGTAGACTCTCGGCCGCATCGACCCGAGCGCCGCCTCATGACCGTCGATAAAAGGAGCCGCGTGTGCACATTCTCTGCCTGGACCTCGAAGGTGTCCTGATTCCGGAGATCTGGATAGGCGTCGCCGAGCGCACCGGCATCGAGGGGCTCAGGCTCACGACCCGCGACATTGCCGACTACGATGAGCTGATGCAGCATCGCCTGAAGCTGCTGGCCGAGCATGATCTGAAGCTTCGAGACATCCAGGACGTCATCGCTGGTCTGAGTCCGTTGCCTGGTGCCGCCGAGTTCCTGGACCGGGCGCGGGCGAGGATGCAGGTGGCGATCCTCTCGGACACGTTCTACGAGTTCGCCGGCCCGCTCATGGCGCAGCTTGGGCATCCATTTCTGCTTTGCCACAAACTCGAGGTCGATGCCGAGGATCGGGTGACGGGGTATCGCCTGCGGCAGAAGGATCCCAAGCGCATGGCGGTGCGCGCGTTGCAAGACCTGCGCTATCGCGTCGTCGCGGCCGGTGATTCCTTCAATGACACGGCGATGCTCGACGAGGCCGATGCCGGTTTCTTCTTCTCCGCACCGGAAGCTATCGCCCGGCAGTTCCCCCAGTTCCAGCCCACCGCAACTTACGAGGAACTCGAAAGCTGTATCGAGCAGGCCGTGGCAAGCTTCGACGCTGCGACCTGAAATCGGGCAATCAGCTTTCCGCCTCTGCTTTGCCGATCAGCGCGCCGACCTTGTGGTGGATCTCCGCCCACTCGTCGGTAAGCGTTGAGTCGGCGACCAGGCCGCCGCCGCCCCAGCAATGGAGGTGACCGTGCCGGGCGAGGAGGGTGCGGATGGTGATGGATGAATCCATCCGGCCGCGCCCGTCTACCATGAACAGGCTGCCGCAGTAGGGTCCGCGCGCATGCGGCTCGAGTTCATCGATGATCTGCATGGCGCGGATTTTTGGTGCGCCGGTGATGGAGCCGCCGGGAAAGGCGCGCGCGAAGGCTGCGAGAGGGCTGATGTCCGGTGCGAGCCGGCCGCGGATGCGTGACACGAGATGATGCACGGAGCCAAAGCTTTCCAGTCCGAACAGGCTTGATACCTCGATGCTTCCGGCGACGCAGCTGCGGCCCAGATCGTTGCGCAACAGGTCCACGATCATCAGGTTTTCCGCCCTGTCCTTGGCGCTGGCCAGCAGCGCCGCGGCCAACTGCCGGTCTTCCACGGGATCGCTGCTGCGGGGCTGCGTGCCCTTGATCGGACAGGTTTCGATCACGCCGTCGGCCGTGCGCAGGAAGCGTTCCGGCGAGAACGACAGAACGGTGCCGTATGCCGTGTCGAGGAAGCCGGCGAAGGGCGCGGGATGACGCTGTGCCAGGTGGGCGTAGAGGGCCAGGGGATCGCCGTCGAAGCGGCCCGTGAAGCGCATGGCGAGGTTGACCTGGTAGCAATCGCCGGCGCGGATGTAGTCCTGGATCCGCTGGAACGACCGAGCATACGCGTCGGGATCCGTCTCCCCACGCAGATGGGGCGCCTTCCTGCCCAGGCAGGGCGCCGCCGGCAGGCCGGCCGCGAGCATCTCGACAATGGGCGGGGGACGCGCGTCCTCCATCTGCAGCAGCCGGGTGGTGCCGGTGTGGTGATCAGTGACCACTGCCCAGGCGTAGCGACCGGCGATCAGATCGGGAAAGCCTGATGCGGGGGAACGACGCGGCGGCAGGGGCTCGAGTACGCGAACGAGGTCGTACCCGGCGAGGCCGATCACGCCGCCGGCGAAAGGCAGCGCCTCCTCGCCAATGAGTTCCGCTGCTGGGGATTCGAGCCACTGCTCGAGGGTGTCGAATGGTGAGGCCGTCGTCGTCCGGCTGCCATCGGGTCCGTGGATGCAGGTGCCCGGACCACGGGTGGTGAGCCATGCAGTCGGTGCAGCAGCCACGACATCGAAACGCCCATCGGGGTGGGTACGGTCGGCGCTGTGCAGCAGGACGGCGCCACCATAGGGCCGCAGCGCAGCCAGTAGCGGTAGCGGGTCCGTCTGATAGGGGAGAGTTTGCAGCGTACTCACGGCAGGTCCATACCATCACATTGTAGACAATTCATGGCCGTTTTCGCGTTGACAGGCCCTAAGTGTGGCGCTAAGGTCCGCGCCGTCCTGACATTGTCGACAATTATCGAGGGTCGATGACGCAAGCGCGCAACCTGCCGGTGACCATGGCGGAGCGGGTCTTCGAGGCGGTCCAGGACGCGATCGTCCGCGGCGACATTGCGCCGGGAGCCAAGATCACCGAGCCGGATCTGGCGCGACAGTATGGGGTCAGTCGCGGACCGTTGCGAGAGGCGCTGCAGCGGTTGGAAGCGCGCCATCTGGTGGAGCGCATTCCGCACGTCGGGGCCCGGGTCGCTGCGCTGAGCTTTGCACGTCTGATCGACATCTATCACGCCCGCGAGGCGCTGGAAGGCATGGCCTGTCGGCTCGCTGCCACCCACTGCGACGAAGCGGAGATCGCATCGCTTGAAGCTCTGCTCGATGAGCATGCGGCCCTGCACGAGGTCAGAGAGGGGCGCGGCTATTTCCAGAAAGAAGGTGATCTGGACTTCCACTACCGTATCGCCCATGCCAGCGGCAACGCCATCGTGACCCAGATCCTCTGCGAGGATCTCTACCACCTGATGCGCATGTATCGCTACAAGTTTTCCGGCTACCGCGGCCGTCCTCACCAGGCGCTCGAGGAGCATCGGCGTATCGTGGCAGCACTGAAGGAGCGGGACGGGGATTTTGCAGAATTGCTGATGCGCCGGCATATCGCCGGCGCCCGGCGCACCATCGAGGACGCCTATCGGCAAAGTCGGGGCGCAGATTGATCCAAAATCGAGGAGAACTCCGATGAGTAGACCGGACAGTGCCGGTACCCGCTTCCGGCGGGCGCTGGACGAGGAGCGGCCCCTGCAGGTGATGGGTGCCATCAATGCCTACGCGGCGATGATGGCCGAGCGGGTGGGTTACCGCGCCATCTACCTGTCTGGCGGCGGCGTCGCGAATGCATCCTACGGCCTGCCTGATCTGGGCATCACGAGTCTCGACGACGTGCTCGAGGATGTGCGGAGGATCACAGCAGCCAGCAGCGTCCCCCTGCTGGTGGACATCGACACCGGTTGGGGTGGTGCGTTCAACATCGCCAAGACCATTCGTGAGATGATTCGCGCCGGCGCCGGCGCGGTGCACATGGAGGACCAAGTGGCGCAGAAGCGCTGCGGTCACCGGCCGGGCAAGGCTATCGTGTCCATCGGGGAGATGAACGATCGCATCAAGGCCGCGGTGGATGCGCGCACCGACGACGACTTCATCGTCATGGCGCGCACCGACGCGCTCGCAGTGGACGGATTCGATGCGGTGATCGAGCGCGCGCAGGCCTTCGTCGATGCTGGAGCGGATGCCATCTTCGCCGAGGCCATGACCGACCTCGACATGTACCGCAAGGTGGTGGCAGCGGTGGACGTCCCGGTTCTGGCCAACATCACCGAGTTTGGTCAGACGCCGCTGTACAGCACTGCGGAGTTGGGAGAGGCCGGCATCCGCATGGTGCTTTATCCGCTGTCGGCATTCCGTGCCATGAACAAGGCCGCGCTCAACGTTTATGAGGCCATACGTCGCGACGGCCACCAGAAGGCGGTGCTCGATACCATGCAGACGCGTATGGAACTCTACGACTACCTCGGCTACCACGAATACGAACAGAAGCTCGATGCGTTGTTCGGGACGCAGCCGGATACGGATTCTTAAGAAGGAGGCCATCTGATGGCGCAAGCAAAGAAACTGGGAGGCGCAGGCCTCAGAGGACAGGTCGCGGGAGAGACGGCACTGTGCACGGTGGGGCAGACGGGTTCCGGTCTGACCTACCGTGGCTATGACATCACCGATCTCGCCGAGAACACGACGTTCGAGGAAGTGGCCTATCTGATTCTGAAGGGCGAACTGCCGAAGCAGGCGGAACTGGATGCCTATCGCAAGAAACTCAAAGGCTTGCGCGGTCTGCCGGATGCGCTGAAGAAGACGCTCGAGCTGATTCCGAAGGATGCCCATCCGATGGACGTGATGCGCACCGGCTGCTCCATGCTCGGCAACCTTGAGCAGGAGGGGGATTTCTCCAACCAGGGTGACGTCTCGGACCGGCTGCTGGCCGTGCTGCCGTCGATCATCAACTACTGGTACAAGTTCAGCCACGACGGCGAGCGCATCGATGTCGAGACCGACGACGACAGCATCGGCGCCCACTTCCTCCACACCCTGCACGGCAAGGCACCGAGCAAGCTGCACGCAGACGTCATGAACGTGTCATTGATCCTGTACGCAGAGCACGAATTCAATGCGTCCACGTTCACGGCTCGCGTCTGCGCGTCGACCCTGTCCGACATGCACTCCTGTGTCACAGGTGCCATCGGCTCGCTGCGCGGCCCGTTGCACGGAGGCGCCAACGAGGCGGCCATGGACATGATCGAGAAATTCGCCTCGCCGGAGGATGCGATCAGCGGGATCAAGGGCATGCTCGAGCGCAAGGACAAGATCATGGGATTCGGACACGCCATCTACAGCGAATCCGATCCGCGCAACGCCATCATCAAGCATTGGTCCGAGAAGCTCGCCGACGAAGTGGGTGACAAGGTGCTCTACCCGGTGTCCTGTGCGGTGGAGAAGACCATGTGGGACGAGAAGAAGCTGTTCCCGAACGCCGACTTCTTCCACGCCTCGGCGTACCACTTCATGGGGATTCCCACCAAGTTGTTCACGCCCATCTTCGTCTGCTCGCGCGTCACGGGCTGGACCGCCCACGTCATGGAGCAGCGGGCCAACAACCGCATCATCCGGCCGAGCGCCGAATACACCGGACCCAAAGCGCGCAAGGTCGTACCGATTGCTGAGCGCTGAACCTTTCATCTGATCGAGAGAATCAACGAGCATGAGTGCAACTGTAGAAACCAACGTCCGTCCCGATCCCGATCCCGAACTGGTCGCCATCGCCGACTACGTGGACAGCATGAAGATCGATTCCAAGGAGGCCTACGACACGGCCCGCAACTGTCTGATCGACACCTTGGGCTGCGGCTTCCTGGCCCTGCGTTTTCCGGAGTGCACCAAGCATCTCGGCCCCATCGTGCCCGGCACGGTGGTGCCCAATGGCGCCCGGGTACCCGGAACCCAGCTCGTCCTGGACCCGGTGAAGGCCGCGTGGGACATCGGTGCGATGATCCGCTGGCTCGACTTCAACGACACCTGGCTGGCAGCGGAGTGGGGGCATCCCTCCGATAACCTTGGCGGCATCCTAGCGGTGGCGGACTGGATGAGTCGTGAGGCTATCGCGGCGAACCGTGAGCCGCTGACCATGCGTGACGTGCTCACCGCCATGATCAAGGCTCACGAGATCCAGGGTTGCCTGGCACTCGAGAACAGCTTCAACCGAGTGGGTCTCGACCACGTTTTGCTGGTTCGCGTCGCCTCCACTGCAGTGGTGGCCAAGCTGCTCGGTGCGAACCGGGACCAGATCATCGACGCGCTGTCGCATGCCTGGGTCGACGGCTCCGCGCTGCGGACCTATCGCCACGCGCCGAATGCCGGTCCGCGCAAGTCCTGGGCGGCAGGCGATGCCACCAGCCGCGCGGTGCGTTTGGCGATGCTGGTCATGAAGGGCGAGATCGGCTACCCGAGCGCGCTGTCCGCGAAGACCTGGGGCTTCTACGACGTCAGCTTCAAGGGCAAGAAGTTCGAGTTCCAGCGTGATTACGGCAGTTACGTGATGGAGCAGGTGCTGTTCAAGATCTCCTTCCCCGCGGAATTCCACGCCCAGACGGCGGTGGAAGCGGCGGTTTCTCTGCATCCGGAAGTGGCGGGGCGCATCGACGACATCGAGCGCATCGAGCTGACCACCCACGAGTCGGCCATCCGCATCATCTCCAAGGAAGGCCAGCTCAATAACCCGGCGGACCGGGATCACTGCCTGCAGTACATGACGGCCATCGGCCTGCTCAAGGGTGATCTCGTGGCCGAGGATTACGAGGACGACGTGGCGGCCGATCCGCGCGTGGATGCCCTGCGGGAAAAGATGGTGGTGATCGAAGACGAGCGCTACTCTCGCGAGTACCACGAACCGGAGAAGCGTTCGATTGCCAACGCGATCCAGGTGTTCTTCAAGGACGGATCGAAGACGGAAAAGGTGGCGGTGGAGTATCCCATCGGTCATCGCCGGCGTCGGGAAGAGGGCATTCCCGTCCTCGAACAGAAGTTCAAGGGTGCGCTGGCGACCCGTTTCCCGGCGAAACGCGTCGAGAAGATCTTCGCCCTGTGCAAGGATCAGAAGGAGCTCGAGGGCATGCCGGTCAACGAGTTCGTCGACATGTTCGTCATCTGAAGCAGGGAGTCGCGACCGTGACCGCAATCGTCCTGCCTGATCTCTGCGACGCCTACGGCGACGATGTCACCGTGCTGGAGCCCATGTTCTCCACTTTCGGCGGCGTCGAGGCCTTCGGCGGGTCGGCGGTCACGGTCAAGTGCTTCGAAGACAACTCCCTGGTGGGCCAGCAGGTGGCATTAGCAGGGAAAGGCCGCGTGCTGGTGGTTGACGGCGGCGGCTCGATGCGTTGCGCGCTGCTCGGCGACAACTTGGCACAGAAAGCCAGCGATAATGGCTGGGCCGGCGTCATCGTCTATGGCTGCGTCCGCGACGTGGAAATCCTCGCGCAGATCGACATCGGGGTGCAGGCGCTGGCGCCCCACCCCCGCAAGAGCGTGAAGAAGGGCGTCGGTGAGCTGGATATACCGGTGACGTTCGCGGGCGCGACGATCCGCCCGGGTGATCACGTGTATGCGGATGCAAACGGTGTCATCTGCGCGTCCAAGTCACTGACCACGGCCTGACGCATGCAGGCTCCGGACGGCGAGGAAGCGGTTCCGGAACGGGAGCTGCGACTGGCACTGGTCTGTTATGGCGGCGTGTCTCTGGCCGTCTACATGCATGGCATCACCCGCGAAATTCTCAAGCTCACCCGTGCTTCCAGGGATTACCACGCATTGTCCGAGAGGGAGGCAGGCCCGGCCGAATACGCCGATGCCTGCACCCATGAGGCCGAAGTCGATACCGAAGCGATCTACTTTCAGCTGCTGCAGCGCCTCGGCGGCCGGGTTCGCCTGCGGGTGCTCGTCGATGTCATCGCGGGTGCTTCCGCCGGCGGCATCAACGGCGTCATGCTGGCGCGGGCGCTGGCCTTCGACCTCTCCCTCGATGATCATCGCAAGCTGTGGCTGGAACTCGCTGATGTCGGGGAACTGCTCGATCCAGATGCCCGTGCGAGCAAGCTATCGAAACTCTACATGCGGCCGCTGTTCTGGGTGGCCGGCTGGCTGCAGCGGCGGCGGGCAAAGCGGCTCGGTATCCCCACCGAGGATCCCGAGGTGCTGCGCAACCTGTCGATGTTCATGCGCTCGCGCTGGTTCGAACCGCCGTTCTCCGGGCGCCGCATGAGCGAGATGATGCTCGATGCGCTCAAGGCCATGGGTCGCGAGCAGCCTGGTGGACACGACTCGCTGCTGCCACCTGGTTTGCCGCTGGAGTTGTTCGTCACCACCACCGACTTCTGGGGCCACCCACAGACCATCCCACTGCATGACCCGCCGGAGGTCCGGGAGCGTGAGCACCGCCACATTCTTCACTTCCACCACTGGTTCACCCAGTCCGGCGAGTGTTCATCCCAGCTCGATACCGACCAGCTGCCGTCGCTGGCCTTCGCGGCTCGTGCCACCAGCAGTTTCCCCGGTGCATTCCCGCCCGCACGCCTGGCAGAGATCGACGAGCTGCTCACTGAACGGGGTGAGCGCTGGCCTGGACGCGAGGCGTTCGTCGCCGAACAGTTCAGGGCATCGCTGCGCTCCGGCGAGGACCCGGAAGACGCGGCCCTCATCGACGGCAGCGTGTTGATGAACAAGCCCGTGTCGGTGGCCCTCGGTGCGGTTCAGCGCCATGTGGCACACCGGCAGACGGATCGGCGCCTGGTGTATCTCGAGCCGAACCCTGAGGTGGAGCGGGAGATTGCGCACGAGATTCCCGGGTTCTTCAAAACCTTGAAGGGCGCTTTATCCGATATTCCCCGGCATCAGCCTATTCGCGATGATCTCGAGTGGATTGCGCGCTTCAATGAACGCGTACGACTGCACCGACAGGTGGCCGACGGCGTCCGCGCCCAGGTGCTCGCGGCCATGGGCTCCACCCTTGATACCGAGCTGACGCCACCCCCGAACGCAACGCTGATTGGGCAATGGCGGCGAGCGGCAAACACCCTGGCTGCCGCCGATGCTGGGTACGCCTACGAGGGCTACGCACGGCTCAAGGTGCTCGGGCTGCTGGACGAGCTGGCGCTGCTGTTTCAGCAGAGGGGGAGCGAGGTCAGCCGGACGGATGCGCTGACGCGGATGCAAGCCTGGGCACAGGCCCAGGGCATTCGCCCCATGGGTGGGGCGGCCTCTGCCGCCCAGGCGGGCGAGGACGTGCCGTGGGTGGCCTTTCTTCGCCACTACGACATCCGGCACAGACTGCGCCGCGTCCTGCTGGTGATTCGCCGCACGAACGAGCTGTATACGGACGCGGACGTCGCGCCCGCCCGGCGACATCGCGACGATCTCGATCGGCTCAAGGGCTGTCTCTATGTCCACGCGGAGACGCTGCGAGCCCACCTCGATTGGCGCAGCCTCGATCTCGATGGTGCCGGAGCACATCAGCAGGGTGATCACATCAACGCCTTTCTGGTGCGGATCCGCGAGCGGCTGAATCTGGTGGACCAGGATGCTGCGCTGGATGGCGAACTGGCTGAGTGGTGCGACAGCGTCAACGCGCCCGCGCTGGTCCGGGAAGTGCTTACCGCCTACTTCGGTTTCGCTTACTACGACGTACTGACCTACCCCATGGCCCAAACCCGTGATATGGATGCCCTGGAAGAGATCAAGGTGGATCGGATTGCGGTGGACGATGCGAACACGCTGCGGGAGGGCGGGGCACGGCAGATCCTCAAGGGCGTGGAGTTCGGCAACTTCGGCGCGTTCTTTTCCCGCCGCTTCCGGGAGAACGATTACCTCTGGGGGCGGTTGACGGCGGCGGAGCGCCTCGTGGACATCGTCGGCAGCTCTGTGCCGGAAGCCGAAGACCTCGATCTGCGGGATTGCAAAAAACAGCTCTTCCTCGCCATTCTCGCCGCGGAGCGGCCGCATCTGACTGGGATCGAGGACCTCATCAACGAACTCGAGGCTGAGGCGCGTGCGCTGTAGATGGATACCATGCAGCGCGATGCGCGCGCGAAAAATATAATGTTAAATGTTATATATCAATCTTAAGATTATGATTTATAACATTTAATATCCAAGCAGTCCGCAAGCTCGAAAGCACTTGAACATACTGTTGTTCGCGCTGAGATGGACGCCGTGTTCAGAAATCGAAGTGACAGGCCACCAGATGGGGCGTCGAGCCTTTGCGGGCGGCTTCACGCAGCAGCGGCCGCTCGTTACGACAGCGTGCTTCCGCATGGGGGCAGCGGGTGTGAAATGGACATCCTGAAGGTGGATCGATGGGAGACGGCACGTCGCCGCTCAGAATCGTGCGGGTGCTGCGGCGCGTCGGATCCGGCACCGGAATCGCCGTGATCAGCGCCTGGGTGTAGGGATGTCGCGGTCGGTCCATCAGGTCGTCGGTATCGGCGTACTCCATGATCCGGCCGAGGTACATCACCGCGATGCTGTCGGACACGTGCCGCACGACGGCGAGATCGTGAGCAATGAACAGATAGGCGAGGCCGAGTTCGGCCTGGAGATCCAGGAACAGATTGAGAATCTGACTCTGGATCGAGACGTCCAGAGCGGAGACCGGTTCGTCGCAGACCAGCAGCTTGGGCCCGAGCGCAATGGCGCGGGCGATACTGATGCGCTGACGCTGGCCACCTGAAAACTCGAACGGAAACTTCTCGGCTGCAGAGGCCGGCAGGCCCACCAGGTCCAGTAGCTCACGGACCCGGGCAGCCCGTTCGGCTGCCGTACCAACGCCGTGAATGATCAGCGGTTCCTCGATCAGGTTGCCGACGGTGTGCCGGCTGTTGAGGGATTCCGCGGGGTCCTGGAACACCATCTGCAGCTCGCGCCGCAGCGGCTTCAGACGACGCCGCGACAGGTTCGAGATGTCCTGACCCTCGAACAGGATGGATCCCGAGGTGGGTTGCAGCAGTCGTACCACGGTCTTGCCCAGGGTGGACTTGCCGCAGCCGGACTCACCGACCAGCCCCAGGGTTTCGCCACGCTGCACGGAGAGGGAGACGCCGTCCACGGCCCGGTTGGTGCCTGTAGCGCGCAGCAGGACGCCACCGCGCACGGGGAAGTGGGTCGCGAGCTCGCGCAGCTCCAGCAGCGGCGTGCTCATGTGCGGACCTCGCCGGCAATGCGCTGCCAATGGTGGCAGGCCACCAGATGGCCATCGCCGGCCCGGCTGAGCAGAGGTTGTTCGCGCCGGCAGCGGTCGTCGGCGTGGGGGCAGCGGTTGTTGAATCGGCAGCCGTCGGGAAGATCCTTTAGCGTCGGCACCATGCCGGCGATGGTGGGCAGGCGTGACTTGCGCGGCGTCTCGAGATGGGGGATCGAGTCGAGCAGGCCGCGCGTATAAGGATGCAGTGGCCGGGCAAAGAGATCTTTGACCGGCGCCTGTTCGGCGACGCGCCCGGCATACATCACCACCACGTCGTCGCACTGCTCGGCGATCACGCCGAGATCGTGTGTGATGAGCATGACGCCCATGCCGGTCTCGCTACGAAGTTTCGCGATCAGCTCGAGAATCTGGGCCTGGACAGTGACGTCGAGCGCCGTAGTGGGCTCGTCGGCGATGAGCAGGGCCGGGTCACAGGCCAGCGCGATGGCGATCATCACACGCTGCCGCATGCCACCGGAGAGCTGATGGGGGTACTCCGACAGGCGCAGCTCGGGCGCGGGGATCCCCACCCGTTCGAGCATACCCACCGCGCGTTCGAGTGCGGCGCGGCGTTCGATGCCCTTGTGCAGGATGAGGGACTCGGCGATCTGCCGTCCGATACGATGCACGGGATTCAGCGCCGTCATGGGTTCCTGGAAGATCATGCCGATGCGGCCGCCGCGGATGCGGTGCAGCGTGGGCTGATCGGCGCTGACGAGATCCGTGCCCTCGAAGCGGATCGTCCCTGCGACGATCTGCCCCATGGGCTGCGGCAACAGTCGCATGATGGACAGAGCGGTGACGCTCTTGCCGCAGCCCGATTCGCCGACGATGCCGAGGGTGCGTCCGCGCTCGAGGCTGAAATCGACCCGGTCCACCGCACGCACGCGCCCACCCTCGGTATCGAAGGCGGTGACCAGTCCGCGGACCTCGAGCAGCGTTCGTTGCGGCACGGGCGGATTCACTCCGGCCGATAGCGGTCGTGGACCTCGATGATCGGCTCGAAGCGTTCTCCGGAGCGGCGCGCGGCCAGCACCTGCTCGCGCATGCCGGGTTCGATCCAGCCGAGCCAGTACTCCAGCGGGTTCCCGGAAATGCGAACGTCGAAGTGCTCGGGCCAGCGGGCCCAGCGCCAGGCCGCGGTGCGGTAGAACGGCATCACGAATCCGGGTACGAAGGACGCATCCTCGTAGAGGATCTCTTCCATCTCGAATGCCAGGGCGCGCATCTCTTCGGCGCTTTCCGAGGCTCGATAGCGCTCGATGAGCGCGTCGAGTTCCCGGTTGGCGATGAGCTGCAGATTGTTGGTCTGTGCCTTGGGGCGCCGGTCCGGATTCGGCGAACCATCCGCCAGGAAGGCGCGATCATAGGCATTGACCGAGTGGTAGGTCTCCCAGAAGCGGGGGTACATTTCAGGGCCGACGTTGAAGGCCACGAACTGAATGTCGTGCTGCTTCTCCTGGACCTTCTTCCAGGCGGCCGTGCCATCGAGGACTTCCACCCGGAACAAGAGCCCCGCCTGCAGGGCTTCCCGTTGCATGATGGTGAGGATGTCTTGCAGGTTCTCGTAGCCGGTGGTCAACGTGAAGGCGAGCCGCTGACCGCGATCGTTGACGAGGACGCCTTCGCTGTCCCGCTCGGTGAACCCGGCGCGGGCAAACGCTTCCAGCGCCTTGTCGACGTCGAAGTCGCGGGCGCGGATCTCGGGATGGGTGAACTCACCGTAACCGTCGGACGTGGTGCGCATGCGCGTGTAATCGCCGCGGAAGTACTCGCGCAGCACCCGTTCCCAGTTGCTCGCGTAATGAATGCCTTTGCGGATGTCCCGGTTGTCCAGCAGCGGCCGCGAGGAGTTCATCCAGAAGCCGAACGTGGGCCGCGGACGTTCGTTGTAGAACGTGTATTTTGCGATCAGGCCTCTGGCCACGAGATCGTCGTCATCGGGCAGACGGTCGTAGTAGTAGTCAGGCAGATTGAGACCGAAGCCATCGACCTCGCCGGCACGAAAGGACTCGAAATGCTTGGCGGTGTCGCGGATGACGCTGAAGTGGACACGGTCATAATTGAAGCGATAACGCCAGAACGGGAGATCCTTCGCCCACCAGTCTGGATTGCGTGTCAGCGCGATACTGCGGCCGCGACGGACGTCCTCGTCACGCACCACATAGGCACCGCTGGTGGGGACGAAGCGCCACTGGTAGCGGTCGACGAAGTCGGGGCCGAATTCATCGAAGAAGTGCGCTGGCAGGGGTTCGAGATTGAGCACCCTGCCAAGCATGTCCGGTTTTGCCTCCGGCAGGGTCACCGAGAAGGTCAGGTCGTCGTAGCGCACGGCGCGCACATAGTTACGGCTGTAGAAATTGTTGGACCAGGGCGCGCTGATCCACTCGCTCTGATAAAAGTAGAACATGAACATCAGGTCGTCGGCGGTGATGCGCTGGCCGTCGGACCAGCGTGCCGCCGGATTGATGCGAACGTAGACGGTACGGGTCTCTTTGTCCTCTGACCAGGCTTCGGCAATGCCGGGGAAGTAACGGAAGTTGCCATCGACGATGGAGATATCCTCGGGATGCCGCTGGCCGAAGCCCATGACCACGGTGTCGAGAATGAAGGGCCGGAAAGAGCTGTTGGCGTCGGGGCCGACCCGACGCAGGGTGCGCGGGTAGTCCTGCACCGCGGTGTACCAGGTGCCGCCCTTTTTCGCGTCGGGTGAAGCGAACTCGGGCAGGTCCGAGCCGTCTTCCCAGACCAGATCGTCGGGCAGATCGTCGGGTGTTGCGAACACGAAGAAGGGTTCGAGTTCGCCGGCTGCGGCCATGGCGTCGATCTCGTCCTCGGTCACCTCGCCGCGCTCGAAGGCCTCACGGAGATCCGGCGGCAGACTGGGCTGGGTGGCGTAATGCCGCTCCATGGCTGCAATGGCCTTTGCGCGTCGCTCTTCGAGCGCAGCGCTGTCCAGGGCGTCCCGGTCTCCGCTGCCGCATCCGACCAGTAACAGCGCCATGAATGGAAGCAGAAAGGCGGCTCTCGAAAGCTTGGACATTGCGGATCCTCGTTACTTGTAGAGGGTGAACTGGCGCGGGTCGAAGGCCTCCCGCACCGCTTCGCCGATGAAGGTCACCAGCAGCAGAATCACCACCAGTGCAGCAAAAGCGGACGAGACGATCCAGGGCGCGGTGGTGAGGTTGGCCGTCCCCTGTTTCAGCATTTCGCCGATGCTCGGCGTCGGTGGCGGCAGTCCGAAACCGAGAAAGTCCAGCGCCGTGATGGCGGTGATGGCGCCAACCACCGTGAAGGGCACGAAGGTCACCATGGTCGCCACGGTATTGGGCAGAATGTGGCGGAAGATGATGCGCGAGGTGCCCGCACCGAGCACCTGTGCAGCCGCAGCATAATCCCGCGACTTTTCCTTGTAGGTGGCGGTGCGCATGTAGTAAGTCAGACCCGTCCACGAGAACAGTACCATGATGGCCAGCAGGATACCGATGCGTGCGCCGACGCTGAAGGTGGCGGGAATCACCGAGAAGATGATGATTACCATGTAAAGGAAGGGCACGTTGGACCAGATCTCGATCACGCGCTGAAAGAGAAGATCGAACAGTCCCCCGAAGTAGCCCATGGCGCAGCCGATGGCCACCCCGATCAGATAGGTCAGGGCGGTGAATGCCAGGGCGAAGAGCATGGCAGTGCGGAATCCGTAGACCAGACGGGCGAGAATGTCGCGGCCCGTGGTGTCCGTGCCCAGGTAATGGCCGCGTTCGAAGTTGGGCGCCTCGGCACGCAGAATGCCCCCGACCGCATCGTTGTAGTAGGGGCCCCAGGGAATCAGGGGCATGATCACCCGGTCGCCGGCACCGGCGGCATCGAAATGTTCCTTCAGTCGTCGGTAGTCCACCGGTCGGCGGCCGTCGGTGCCCTCCAGTCCATAGACCGAACCGAGCTCCACCGGTCCGTAGGTGGGAAAGCTCCACTCGCCCTGGTAACGCACGGCCAGGGCGCGATCGTTGATGATCAGCTCCGACACTGCAGACAGCCCCAGCAACCCGATCAGGATCAGAAAGGAGAAGTAGCCCCGGCGGATCTCGCGGAACCGCTTCAGCTTGCGCAGGGTGAGTGGATTCAGGCGCATGTCACTGGAACCGGATCCGGGGATCGACCAGGGCCACCAGCAGGTCGGAGAGGATGTTGCCGATCAGCAGCAGCAGGCTGGCGAGGAGCACCACGCCCATGACCACCGGGTAATCGCGATCGAAGATGGAATTCAGGCCCAGCAGGCCGAAGCCGTCGATGTCGAATATGGTCTCGATGAGGAAGGAGCCGCTCACCAGCAGCGTGATGTTCTGGCCGAACGTGGTGGCGATGGGAATCAGGGAGTTGCGCAGGGCATGACCGTAGACGGCACCCTCGAAAGAGACGCCCTTGGCCAACGCAGTGCGCACGTAATCTGCTGCCAGGTTGTCCATCAGGTTGTTCTTCATCAGCAGCGTGGTGACCGCGAAGCTGCCCACCAGGTAACAGATCAGCGGCAGGGTGGCGTGGTGTAAGAGATCCTTGGTCTTGCCCCAGAAGGACAGTTCGTCGAAGTGCAGGCTGGTGAAGCCGCCCATGGGAAACCACTGCACTTCGGCGGCGAAGAACAGCAGCAACAGAGCGCCGAGAACGTATCCGGGTACCGCGTAGCCGGTGAAGATGATGATGGAGGTCACATTGTCGATGAAGGTCCGGTGCCTGATGGCCTTCACGACGCCGAGCGGTATACACACCAGATAGGTGATGACGAGGCTCGTGAGGCCAAAGAACAGGGACACCGGGAAGCGCTCCCGGATCACGTCCCAGACCGGCTGATGGTAGCGATAGGACTGGCCGAGATCACCACGCACGACCTTTCCGAGCCAGTCCACGTAGCTCAGGTACCAGGGCTTGTCGAAACCGTAGTACTCGGCCAGCTGCTGAATCTGGGCTTCGGAGAGCGCCATGCCCTCACCGGCGGCGGGGGCGGCCCCGGAGGCCAGCGCGGACTGCTGGGCCTCCATCAGCGCCCGCTCCAGCGGCCCGCCCGGAACGAGACGGGTGACCGCGAACACCAGCAGGGTGATGCCGATCAGCGTGGGGATGACCAGCAGTAAACGTCGAAAGAAGTAATCGCGCATCCGGATCCGGCCGCGGGAGCGACCGGATGTCGCTCATGGAACACGGACGCTATTTGATCACACGCCTCGGACGTGGGCAAAACCTAGCGCGATTCGAGCTACAGGGTGAGTTTCCGCAGGTTGGGGTCGGTCAGCGAGCGGTCGTGAAGGCGGGTGAAGACGTCCCCGAACTGGCGTGTGAGAGGGGCGTCATGGCGATTGGCAAAGCCCCGCTCGGTGTCGTACTGAGGCTGGACTACGAGCCCGGTACGGTCAGCGAGTACGAAATTCTCCGATCGATCCCGCATGTCCGGGTGCACCACCCGGATCGTGATGGAGCTCGGCAGGCGGCGCGACAGCTCCAGCAGCCGATGGCCGTCGCGGACCATGCGGGTGATGTCGTTGACAAGGATGCGCACGTTGGCCTGCTCGTTACGGCGGGCGAACAGTGACAGCGCTTCGCTCAAGGCGCTGCTGTCGAACAGATCAGGATCGAGGTCCTGGGCGAAGATGAGCACCTCACGGCGCGCATGCTCGCACAGATCCAGAACGGCGGCGGCGATGTCCGGCTTGCCTTCGAGCATGCGGACTGCGTCGTCGCAGTCGGCGAGCGCGGGATGCTCGTAGGGCAGCCGTTCGCATTCCGCCTTGATCACTTCCTTCGGGGCATCGGGCTGGGGGTCGAAGGGGATTCCCAGCGTCAATTCCATCTCCACATGAGGAATGCCAGCCTCTTCGAAGGTCTCGCCCCGAGGCTCGAATCCCGCCTTGCGGTAGAACTCCAGGGCGTGAGTCTGAGCGTGCAGAAACACGCTGTAACGGCCTTCCTCGCGGGCAATGTCGATGGCGGCGTCGAGCAACGCCCGGCCGATGCCGAAGCCGCGCCGCTCCGCCAGGACTGCCATGCGTCCGATCTGCCCACTCGACAGCAGGCGCGCCGTGCCGATGGCTTCACCGCGATGGTCTTCCGCGAGCAGGTGAATCGCGCCCGCATCGGCAGCGTCCCACTCGAGCTCCCGTGGCACGTTCTGTTCCTCGATGAACACGCGCTCCCGCACGCGGCGCAGGACATCGCGATCCTCATTCCAGTCGGCCCTGCGGACCGCCACGCCGGTAGTCATGCTCTTTCCTCCCCGGGATCGACCAGGTACAGCCAGCCTGCATTGTACAACTCGGTTGCGAGCACGCAGTCGGCAGCTGTGTCGAGCGCCCGGGAACCGATCGCGCCGCCATCCACGAGCTGTCGGAGAGCTTGATCTGACACGCCGTCGGTAGGAAAGGCCTGGCCGCCGACGAACAGGGATCGGATCCGACCGTCGTCGTGGCGCAGCAGGCGGGCGCCGGGGCTGCGTTCGAGCAGGGCGCCTGCGGCCAGCCGCGCCGCGAGTGCATTGGAAGCCATGGGTTCAGGCAAGTCCGGCGCAGACCCGCGTCCGGGCTGGGTGAGGGCGCAGCCGAGCCAGTGGGTGAAGCGTGTCGGATCCGCGTCGTCCAGGTTCCGGAGCAGCGCGTCGCGGAGCGCCCGCCGCGCCAGCTCGATGGTTTCCGGGGCAAGCCTTCCGGGATCCGCAGGCAGCGGCGGATCGAGCTCCAGCGGCAGCTCGCCGGAAGGCTCCATGCAGGCATGGACCCAGGCGGCGAGCAGATCGGATGTGGACGGGGCGCGCAGGCCAAGGGACAACGTCAGACAGGGTGTTTCCGCAATGCCGTGATGGACCAGTCCTGGGGGCACATAGAGCACGTCGCCCGGCTCACAGTGGACCACGTGAGCAGGATCGAAATTGCTCACCAGATCGAGGCCGTCGTCGCTGGCGCGATCGTATCCAGGTCCATCGCAACGGTCCCCGAGTTCCCATCGACGCCGGCCCTGGGCCTGGATCAGGAAGACGTCGTAGTGATCGAAGTGGGGACCCACGGACCCGCCGGGTGCGGCAAAGCTGACCATGACATCGTCTAAGCGCCAGTCGGGAACGAAGCGCAGCAAACGCAGCAGCGGCTCGAATCCCGGCAGGGCCAAGTCGACGCCGTTGACCAGCAGCGTCCAGTCGGCGTCGCCTAGCGCTGCGAAGCGTTGCGGATCGAAGGGGCCCGTTTCCTGATGGAAGTGCTGCCCCGTGGTGAACACGATGCGGGCGTCAGCATTCTCTTCGCAGGCGAGACCGGCAAGTTCGTCGCCATCGAGCAGGTCGGGCAGACCGGGGTGGTCGGCGAGTGCACCAGGAAGCAGCAGCCAGCGCTGGCGCCAGTAATGTTGCAGAAAGCGATCGAGCCGTTGCGTCGCAGCCAGCTCCGGTGCTTCCGGGAAGGCCCGGGCCAGGAGCAGGGTGGTCGGATCGGGACGGGTCACGACGCCTCGGCGTCGATGGGCGGCAGCCCTCGGGCGAGTTCCACGGCCAGTCCCAGGTAGGTGTTGGGTGTCATGGCTGCGAGCCGGCTGCGGGCCGCGTCCGACAGCGGCAGTTCCTCGAGCAGGACCTGCATGGACGCCTGATCCAGACGGCGACCGCGGGTGAGCGCCTTGAGCTTTTCGTAGGGCTCGGACACGCCTTCCCGTCGCATGACGGTCTGGATCGCTTCAGCCAGCACCTCCCAGCTCTCGTCGAGATCGGCCGCGAGCCGGGCCGGGTCGAGTTCCAATTTCCCGATCCCGCGCAGGGTCGCTTCCAGCGCGATCAGCACGTGGGCGGCACCGACCCCGAGGTTGCGCAGCACCGTCGAGTCGGACAGGTCCCGCTGCCAGCGGGACACCGGCAGTTTCTCGGCGAGATGGGCGAGCACGGCATTGGCCAGACCGAGATTGCCCTCGGAGTTCTCGAAGTCGATGGGGTTGACCTTGTGCGGCATCACCGAGGAGCCGGTCTCGGTGGCAACGGCGCGCTGGCGGAAGTAGCCGAGGGAAATGTAGCCCCAGATGTCCCGATTGAAGTCCAGCAGCACCTGATCAAAGCGCATCAGCGCATGACAGTACTCGGCAATTCCGTCGTGCGGTTCGATCTGGGTGGTGTAGGGATTGAAGGCCAATCCCAGTCCTTCGAGCACTTCGCGGGCCAGGGCCGGCCAGTCCAGTTCAGGACATGTCGCGACGTGGGCGTTGTAGTTGCCCACCGCACCGTTGAGCTTGGCCGGCAGGGGGACCCGGGCGAAGTCGTCGCGCCGTGCCTTCAGGCGATGGACGAAATTGCCGAGTTCCTTGCCCATGGTGGTCGGTGAAGCCACCTGACCGTGGGTCCGCGACAGCATGGGTGCGTCCGCCAGGGTATGGGCAAGTCGCGTCAGTTGCGCACAGACGCGGTCCATGGCCGGCAGCAGCACCTGTTCCCGTCCCGCCTTGAGCATCAAAGCATGGGCGACATTGTTGATGTCCTCGGAGGTACAGGCGAAGTGCACGAACTCCAGGTGATCCCGCAGTTCAGGATGCTCAGCGAGGCGCTCTTTGAGGAAGTACTCCACGGCCTTGACGTCGTGGTTGGTGGTGCGCTCGAACGCCTTGATGCGCAGCGCAGCGGTCTCATCGAATGTCTCGACGATGGACTCGAGGTGGGCATTCGCGGCGTCGCTGAGCGCCCGGAGTTCGGGCAGTTCCGGGGCCTTGGCTAAGGCCTGAAACCAGCGGACTTCCGCCAGCACGCGGCAGTGCAGGAGACCGAACTCGCTGAAGATCGGGCGCAACGGTGCGGTCTTGCCGCCGTAGCGGCCGTCGATGGGGGATATGGCAGTGAGGCTCGACAGATCCATGGCGCTCTCCAGGGTGGGCCTCAGGTTGCAGACAACCGATCGATGAGTTCGCTTGCCGCCGCCTGCACCGGCCGCCGACTCCATATCAGGCGCCAGCGGCGGCCTCCGACCTGATGCCACAGCAGCGCTGCGCGGACGCCACCAAGCAGCAGGGCGCGAATGCGCTCGGCGTTCCGCTCCTCCTGCAGCGCCTGGGCGTTGCCGACCACCTGGATGCGCTGGGGCAGCGTGGACAGCGTGTCCTGATAGGCACTGGCCAGGGCAGCGACGATGGTCTCATGGCCGATGTCGAAGTGATTGAGCTGCTCGCGAATGCGGACCATGCGCGACTCGAGCTCCTGCTGCAGCGCCGACCTGGCGGCGAAGCGGCGCTCGACGTGAACGATGTTGAGAGCGTAGCGCAGCACCTCGGCGTGACTGCGCTGGCGATCGCTGGCGAGCGCATCCCGCAGCAGCAGCAGCCCGAGCCGGACGCCGCCGAGACCGCCGAACACATCCGGAACCGTGTCGGGGTTCTCCACGAACAGGCTGTTGAGCGTGGCGCGGAAGGCCTGCTCGTCCAGGCTGCGGCCGTGGGCCACGTCCGCCACCAGGGCGCCGGCCTGGAAGACACCTGCGAGCGCCACAGCTCGATCGTTGGCGGTATAGCTCAAGCGACGCTCCGAAGCGGCTGACCGCCTGCCTGGCGACCACGATCCTGGATGACTGCGCCACCAAGGCACACGTCGCCAGCGTAGAAGCACACGGATTGGCCCGGCGTAATGGCGCGCTGGGGTAAGTCGAAGGTGACCAGCAAGGCACCATCTGCCCGCCGCGAAAGCGTGCAGGCTTGGTCGGCCTGGCGATAGCGAATCCGGGCGCTGCCGCGCCACGGCAGTTCAGGTGCCGCAGCGACCCAGGACGGGTCGTCGCACACCAGCCACTGGTGATGCAACGCAGGATGGTCAGCGCCCTGAGCGACGATCAGCGCATTGCGGGAGAGATCCTTGTCGGCCACGTACCAGGGCGCTTCGTCGGCGCCGCGGATGCCACCGATACCCAGACCCTGACGCTGACCCTGGGTGTAGTACGCGAGGCCGTGATGCTCGCCGAGGGTCACGCCCTCGACGCTGACGATGGGGCCCGGGCTGCTATGGATGTAGCGCGCCAGGAAGTCGCTGAAGCGCCGTTCGCCGATGAAGCAGATGCCGGTGGAATCCTTCTTGGCGTGGTTGTGGAATCCGGCCCGGGACGCGATGTCCCGGACTTCGACCTTGCGCAGTTCGCCGACGGGAAACATGGCCTTGCCGAGTTCAGTACCGGGCACCGCGTGCAGGAAGTAGCTCTGGTCCTTGTTCGCATCGAGGCCACGCAGCAGTTCGACCCGGTCACCGCGGTGACGGATGCGAACGTAGTGGCCGGTGGCGATGCGGTCGGCACCGAGCAGCTCTGCGTACTCGAGGAACACCTTGAACTTGATCTCGCGGTTGCACAGCACGTCCGGATTCGGCGTGCGCCCGGCCCGATGCTCCGCCAGGAACGTTTCGAACACGTTGTCCCAGTATTCAGGGGCGAAGTTCGCCGTGTGCAGGGGGATGCCAAGACCGGCGCAGACACGTTCGGCATCGGCGAGATCGGCCCTGGCGGTGCAATACTCGGTGCCGTCGTCCTCCTCCCAGTTCTTCATGAACAGGCCTTCGACCCGGTAGCCCGCATCGCGCAGCAGCAGGGCGGCCACGGACGAATCCACGCCGCCGGACATGCCGACGATGACGCGGGTGGATGCAGGCGTGTCTTCGGTCGCCATGGGCTCCGGGATTGGTGGGGTCGACGAGGCGCGGTATTGTAGCCACACCGACCTATCCCGGCCAGCGACGTGCCGGGCCCATGCAATCGGAATCTCAAATGACCGACGCCCGCGATGCAGCTCCGCTCACCCACCTCGACGACGCCGGTCGTGCACGCATGGTGGACGTGTCCGAAAAGCCCGTCAGCCGCCGGGAAGCGGTGGCCCGGGCCTGTGTCCGCATGGCGCCGGAGACGCTGGCACGCATTCAGGAAGGCGACGTCGCCAAGGGCGACGTCCTTGCCGTGGCGCGCATTGCGGGCATCCAGGCAGCGAAGCGCACCGGCGATCTCATTCCCCTGTGCCATCCGCTGCCGCTGTCGGCCGCCAACGTCAGCTTTCGCGCGGAACCGGAAGCCGGGGTGCTTTGGGTGGAGGCCCGCTGCGTCATCGACGCACGCACTGGCGTGGAAATGGAAGCGTTGACAGCGGTGAGCATTGCCGCGCTCACGGTTTATGACATGTGCAAGGCCGCGGATCGCGGCATGTCCATCGAACGCGTCGAGCTGCTGGAAAAGCACGGCGGGCGCTCGGGGAGCTGGGTGCGGGAGTCGTGATGAGGGAACTGCGTCTGCGTTACCTTGCGTCGCTGCGCGAGCAGCTCGGCACCACCGAGGAGGCCCTTGCCATCCCGGCGGAGGGTACCACGCTCGAGCATGTGCTCGAGCAGCTCGGTAGCCGCCATGGGGCTACCGCCGTGGCGGCACTCACGGCGGGGAACGTGCGGCTGGCATTGAATCAGGAACTGGTGGAGGCGAAGGGCTTGATCGTCCGTGCAGGCGATGAACTCGCGTTTCTGCCACCGGTGACCGGGGGCTGAATGCGGCTCGACGTGCGCGTTCAGAGCGAGGACTTCGACCTCGGTGTCGAGCAGGCCGTGGTGCGTGACGCGGCCACGGATGCGGGTGGACTGGTGGCGTTCACCGGCTGCGTCCGGGCCCGGGCCAGCGAGCAGGACGTGGTGGCGCTGGAACTGGAGCACTACCCGGGCATGACCGAGCGCAGCGTCGAGGCAGTGGCCCGGGAAGCGGGCGCACGCTGGCCGCTGTCGGCCCTGACCGTGATCCATCGGGTGGGACGGCTGGTTCCGGGCGAGCAAATCGTGCTGGTGCTTGCTGCCAGTGCCCACCGGCAGGCGGCCTTCGACGGCGCCCGCTTCGTCATGGACTACCTCAAGACCCGCGCCGTGTTCTGGAAGCGCGAGATTTATCCGGACGGCGCGCGCTGGATCGAGTCCCGGGCGGACGATCACGCGGCCGCGGAGGCCTGGACGCGGCGCGGGGGCTGACCGGCGCGTGTAGGGTCTCGGCCCGCCAGCTTCCGGGTTGCAGCCCGGCGAGGCTCCAGGGGCCAATTCGCACCCGAACCAGGCGCAGCACCGGATAGCCCACCGCTGCGCACATGCGCCGGACCTGCCTGTTGCGTCCCTCGTCGAGTTCGATCTCGAGCCAGCAGCTGCCGCGCCCGGGACGCGGGCGGGGTGCCGGGTCGCGTGCCGGCAGATCGGGTGCCTCGATGATCCGGGCTGCCAGTGCCCGCGCCGGCCCGTCCTTGAGAACGACGCCCTGGCGCAGATGGCCCATCGTTGCCGGCGCAGGTTGACCCTCCACCTGCACCTGGTAGCACTTCGCCAAGCCGCTGCCGGGCCGGGCAATGCGCGCCTGCAGGGCACCGCTGTCCGTCAGCAGCAGAAGGCCTTCGGAGTCCAGATCCAGGCGGCCGGCAGGATAGACGTCAGCCACGTGCAGCAGCGACTTCAAGGTCGGCCGGCCCTCGGGCGAGGTGAACTGCGACAGCACGCCGTGAGGTTTCCAGAGTCGGATCAGTCTGGCCAAGCGTCCTCCTGTGTCGGGTTCCCGGTCGCTGATGGTATACCGCCCGGCTCAGCTTTATCCGGATGCGACGTCATCCACCGACCATCGAAAAGATGACTGGTAGTGCCTATACTCCCTTCTGCCGTGGGGTACTGCGGTTCTCGTTGGGGATGGAACCCACTAGAATCCCCACCTGCTCGCTGGCGACTGGCCCGGTGGCGCCCAGGCGCGGCCATCCGCCGGAATTCCGATGAACCTCCAGACAAAAGCGAATGCCGTGAAAAAATTCAAAATCGTCTATACCCTCACCGATGAAGCACCTGCGCTTGCAACGCATTCCTTCCTGCCATTCATAAGCACATTCACCAAGGCCGCCGATGTCGAGGTCGAGCTGGCGGACATCTCGCTCGCTGCGCGTGCACTGGCCGCCTTTCCGGAGGTGCTGACCGAAGACCAGCGGGTTCCGGACACCCTGGCGGAGCTCGGAGAACTCACCCAGGACCCCGACGCGAACATTATAAAATTGCCCAACATCAGCGCCTCCGTCCCCCAGCTCGTTGAGACCATCGAGGAGCTGAACAGTCAGGGCTATGCGCTGCCGGAGTATCCTGAGGAGCCCAAGACCGACGAAGAGCGGGAGATCAACAAGCGCTACGCCGCCGTACTCGGCAGCGCCGTCAACCCGGTCCTGCGCGAAGGCAACTCCGACCGGCGCGCGCCGGCGTCCGTGAAGCGCTTTGCCAAGCAGTATCCGCACTCCATGGGCAAGTGGAGCCAGGCTTCCCAGACCCATGTCGCGCATATGCGCAAGCGGGACTTCTACCACACCGAAGTCTCCACGGTGGTGGAGAAGGCCGGCAAGCTCCGCATCGAGCTCGTCCGTGAAGACGGCACGGTTCAGGTGCTCAAGGAGGCCGTTGCAGTCAAGGAAGGCGAGTTGATCGACGCCGCATTCATGGACGTGCAAGCGCTGCGCAAGTTCCTCGAAGAGGAGCTGGAAGGCGCCCGCCGGGCCGGCCTGCTGGCCTCGCTGCACCTGAAAGCGACGATGATGAAGGTGTCCGATCCGATCATCTTCGGCCATGCCGTGGAGGTGTACTACAAACAGGCGTTCGAGAAGCATGCAGACACCTTTGCCGAGCTCGGCATCAAAGCAAAACTCGGCATGGAGACGGTGCTCGAGAAGGTCAGGGAGACCGGCTTTTCGCTGCGTAACGAGATCGAGGCGGACATCCGCGCCTGCCACGAGTCGCGCCCGGGCCTGGCCATGGTCGACTCCGATAAGGGCATCAGCAACCTGCACGTTCCCAGCGACGTCATCATCGACGCATCCATGCCGGCGATGATCAGGGTCGGTGGCAAGATGTGGGCCGCCGACGGCAACCTGCGGGACACCAAGGCGATCATCCCTGACAGCTGCTACGCGACGATCTATCAGGAAGTCATCAACTTCTGCAAACACCACGATGCCTTTGATCCCACCACCATGGGCACCGTGCAGAATATCGGCCTGATGGCCCAGAAGGCGGAGGAGTACGGCTCCCACGACAAGACCTTCGAGATGCCGGCGGCGGGCACCGTGCGCGTGGTCGACGAAGGCGGCAACGTGCTGCTCGAGCACAGCGACGTCAGTGTCGGCGATGTCTGGCGCATGTGCCAGACCAAGGACGCCGCCATCCAGGACTGGGTGCAGCTGGCCGTCAACCGCGCCCGCGCCTCCGGCCTGCAGGCCGTGTTCTGGCTCGACAAGTACCGGGCTCATGACGCTCAGATGATCGCCAAGGTGGAGCGCTACCTTGAGGGTCACGACACAAGCGGTCTCGATATCCGCATCATGACCCTGGACACCGCTGTCCGTCACACCATGGAGCGCCTGCGACACGGCGAGGACACCATCGCGGTGACTGGCAACGTCCTGCGCGACTACCTCACGGACCTGTTCCCCATTCTGGAACTCGGCACCAGTGCCAAGATGTACTCCATCGTCCCGCTGATGAAGGGCGGCGGCCTTTACGAGACTGGCGCCGGCGGCTCTGCACCGAAGCACGTCCAGCAGTTCGAGGCAGAGAATCACCTGCGCTGGGATTCCCTTGGTGAGTTCCTTGCCCTGTGCGTATCGCTGGATGACATCGCGGCCAAGAGCAACAACCCCCGCGCACGGGTGCTTGCGAAGGCGCTGGATGCCGCCACTGAAAAGCACCTGCTCGAGAACAAGTCGCCCTCGCGCAAGACAGGCGAGATCGATAATCGCGGCAGCCACTACTACCTGGGCATGTACTGGGCTGAGGCTCTGGCAGCGCAGGATGAAGATCCGGAACTGCGCGATCGTTTCGCCCCGGTGGCGAAGGCCATGGCGGAAAACGAAGCCAAGATCAATGAGGAGCTGATTTTGATCCAGGGCAAGCCCATGGACATCGGCGGCTACTACCACCCGGATCAGGAAAAAGCCGAAGCAGCAATGCGGCCGAGCCCCACGCTCAATGCCATCCTGGCCGATATCTGAAGTCGACAAGGAAGCACTGACCCATGACTTCGAGCGGTAGATGGAAGGCGCGACGTTGTTGAAGTACTCGGAGTTCAGTGACACGATCACAGCCCGGATGGCGTGACCGGCAGACAGCGGGGACGGTCCTCAGTTGCGAGAAAGTTTCGCAGCTGAGGGCCGTCCCCCGATGCGCAGAATCGGGCCTGGATCAGCCCGAGCGCGGGCCGGCTGCCATGGGCATGGGAATGCTGTCGCTGCTCCCTCTGCCGGGGCTGCCGTGGCTTTCTTCCGTGGCAGTGACGTTGATCGCCTGGCTGCCCTTATCGCCCTGCTGGTTCTCGTAGAGGACCGATTGGCCCGCCTTGAGCGTCTTGTAGCCGTCCATCTGGATGGACGAGTAATGTACGAACAGATCTTCACCGCCACCTTCGGGCAGAATGAATCCATAGCCCTTGGCGTTGTTGAACCACTTCACGGTTCCGGTCGGCATAACAATTCCTCCCCGGGGTGCAAAAACGTTCCGGACACGGTGCTACGCTTCAGGTTGGTTTAAGGCGCGATGTGTTTGAATTTTTCGCGCGCTGCGCCGCACCGACAGCTATACGGGTTTGCCCCCAGGCGCACTCTGATTATAGTCACGGCTGCAGTCAAGACATGAACAGAGGATGAAGGGGGCTGATTTTTGCGGTCGACACGGGTTGTGGTCTTGAAATCCCGGGCATTGGTATCATGTTGGTGGATGTAGTGAACGAAGCAGGTCAGAGCATGGTGGGTTCGGATCGGCGCTTGCCCACTCGTAGTGGCGACGGCGGTGGGCCCGATGAGGATTGGCGCGAGGGTGATGACGGCTTAGCGACGGACGTCGCCAAGCCGAAGCTCAAGCGTCCCCCCATGTACAAGGTCATCGTTCTCAATGACGACTACACTCCCATGGAGTTCGTCGTACATATTCTGGAACAGATTTTCGGCATGAACCGGGAGAAGGCCACCCAGGTCATGCTGGCGATCCACACCACCGGCAGCGCAGTCTGCGGCATCTACCCGCGGGACATCGCGGAGACCAAATCGGAGCAGGTCAACAGATACGCGCAGGAAAACAACCATCCCCTCATGTCCCAGGTCGAGATCACCGACTGAGCCCGTAACAGGGACCATGGGCAGTTCGCGTGGAGTACGCAGTCATGCTCAGCAAGGACCTTGAAGTCACCCTCAACCTGGCGTTCAAGGAAGCCCGTAGCAAGCGTCATGAATTCATGACCGTGGAGCACCTTCTGCTCGCCCTGCTGGACAACAGCACGGCGGTGCAGGTGCTCAAGGCGGTGGGTTGTGATCTGGACAAGCTGAGGGGAGACCTCGAGGAATTCATCGATACCACCACGCCTCTGATTCCGGTGGGGGATGCCTCGCGGGAGACTCAGCCCACCCTGGGGTTTCAGCGGGTGCTGCAGCGGGCCGTGTTCCACGTGCAGTCCTCCGGTCGCAAAGAGGTCACTGGAGCCAACGTGCTGGTAGCGATCTTCAGTGAGCAGGAGAGCCAGGCGGTCTACTTCCTGAAGCAGCAGAACGTGGCCAGAATCGACGTGGTCAACTACATCGCCCATGGCATTTCCAAGGTCTCCGGTGCCGCGGACGGTGGTGAGGCAGCGCCGGAGCAGGATGAGGCCGAGGTGGGTGGCGGCGAGCAGCCGGCCCAGTCGCCGCTTGAGAGTTTTGCGACCAATCTCAACGAGCAGGCACGCAAGGGTCGCATCGATCCCCTGGTCGGGCGTGAGCACGAAGTCGAACGCGTCGTCCAGATCCTGACCCGTCGGCGCAAGAACAACCCCCTCCTGGTGGGAGAGTCCGGCGTCGGCAAAACCGCTATCGCCGAGGGCCTCGCCAAGCAGATCGTCGATGGTCAGGTGCCCGACGTGATCGAGGGCAGCACGGTGTTTTCGCTGGACCTCGGGTCGCTGCTGGCTGGGACCAAGTACCGGGGTGACTTCGAGAAGCGCTTCAAGGCCTTGCTGGCGGAGTTGAAGAAGACTGAGAAAGCGATCCTGTTCATCGACGAGATTCATACGATCATCGGCGCTGGCGCCGCTTCCGGTGGCGTGATGGACGCCTCCAACCTGCTCAAGCCGCTGCTCACCTCCGGCGAGCTGCGCTGCATGGGGTCCACCACCTATCAGGAATATCGTGGCATCTTCGAGAAGGACCGGGCCCTGTCACGCCGGTTCCAGAAAATCGATGTCAACGAGCCCGACGTGGAGGACACCTACAAGATCCTCAAGGGCCTGAAGTCCCGTTACGAGGACCACTACGGCCTGCGCTACACGGACAAGGCGCTGCGTGCCGCATCCGAGCTGGCAGACCGCTACATCACGGACCGCTTCATGCCGGACAAGGCCATCGACGTGATCGACGAGGCCGGCGCTGCCCAGAAGCTGCTGCCGCCATCCCGGCGCAAGAAGCAGATCGGGCCCGCCGACGTGGAACAGGTGGTCGCGAAGATCGCCCGCATTCCGTCGGCCCAGGTCAGCACCTCGGACAAGGAAGCGCTAAAGGATCTCGATCACAAGCTGAAGATGGTGGTTTTCGGGCAGGAAGAGGCCATTGGTACGCTGGCGTCTGCCATCAAGCTCGCCCGCGCCGGATTGCGCGATCAGCAGAAACCCATCGGCTCCTTCCTGTTTGCCGGGCCCACCGGGGTCGGCAAAACCGAGGTGTGCCGGCAGCTGGCAGGCATTATGGGTATCGAGCTGCTGCGCTTCGACATGTCCGAGTACATGGAACGGCACACGGTTTCCCGGCTGATTGGTGCTCCGCCCGGCTACATCGGCTTCGATCAGGGCGGTCTGCTCACCGAAGCGGTAACCAAGCATCCCCATTCCGTGGTGCTGCTCGACGAGATCGAGAAGGCGCACCCGGATGTCTTCAACCTGCTGCTGCAGGTGATGGATCACGGTACGTTGACGGACAACAACGGCCGCAAGGCAGATTTCCGCAATGTCATCCTGGTGATGACCACGAATGCGGGGGCGCAGGAGATGAGCCGAGCCAGCATCGGTTTCACCGAGCAGGATCATGCCCTCGACGGCATCGAGGTGATCCGCAAGCAGTTCACCCCGGAGTTCCGCAACCGGCTCGATGCTGTGATCCAGTTCAACGCCCTCGACCCCATCGTGATCGCCACGGTGGTGGACAAGTTCCTCACTGAGCTGCAGGCGCAGCTCGACACCAAGCGAGTCACCATCGAGGCGGACGAAGAGGCTCGTATGTGGCTGGCGCGTGAGGGCTACGACGAAAAGATGGGTGCTCGCCCCATGCAGCGTCTGATTCAGGACAGGATCAAGCGTCCGCTGGCCGAGGATCTGCTGTTCGGCAAACTTGCTGAGAAGGGCGGCACGGTTCGGGTCACCGTCAAGGATGATGAGTTGGCGCTGGAGGTGGAGGGCGCCGACTGATGCAATCCGGGCGCGTCTCCGATCACCGTTCGCGGTAGGTGATGCGCCCCTTGCTGAGGTCGTAAGGTGTCAACTCCACCTTGACCCGGTCGCCCGTCAGGATGCGGATATAGTGTTTACGCATCTTCCCGGAAATATGCGCCGTCACCGTATGGCCGTTGTCGAGCTCCACGCGGAACATCGTGTTGGGCAGCGTATCCACCACGGTGCCCTCCATTTCGATCTGTTCTTCCTTCGCCATGCAGCCTCGATCTCGGTTTAAGTAGGATGAAAGCGCGGCGCGCTGCGCCGCGAGCGCGCGCAATTTTGCCCGAAGGCCGGGGAATAGGCAAAGCTCAGGGCAAGGGAACTTCAGGGCACCTCGATCCAGCGCTCGCCGATGAACATCTCCAGCGGCCGATAACTGCTCTTGTAGTTCATCTTCTGGCACTGCTTGATCCAGTAGCCGAGATACAGGAAGGGCAGCCTAAGCTCCTCGGCATGGGCGATCTGCCAGAGAACGGCATGGACTCCCAAGGAGCGGCTTTGGACCTCTGGGTCGAAGAAGGTGTAGATCGCCGACAGGCCATCCTGGATCTGATCCATTACCGCCACGGCCAGCAGTCTGTCCCGGTCCCGGAACTCCACGAATCGGGTATCGCTCCAGTCGCAGAGCAGGAAGGAGCGAAACTGTTCCGGCGAGGGCGGATGCATGTCGCCATCGGCATGACGTTGGTTGATGTAGCGGGCATAGAGCGCGTAATTCTCCGCAGTCAGCTCTGGAGCGGTCAGCCGTACCGAAAGATCCTGATTGCGCATCCATACGCGGCGCTGGCTTCTGCGAGCGTCGAAGCGGGAAACGGGCACCCGAATCGGGATGCAGGCCGAGCAGCTTTCGCAGTGGGGGCGGTAGATGTGGCGTCCGCTGCGGCGGAAACCCATCGACGACAGGGCGGAATACAACGGATTGTCGATCGGCGCGGCAGGATCGACGAACAAAGTGGTGGCCTCACGCTGCTCGAGATAGCTGCACGCGTGCTTCGGCGTGGCAAAGAACTTGAGTTGCGCGAGATCGGTCACGGCCGTCGCATCCGCTGAAGCGAGGCCACTAGTGTAGGCGAGCGCGTGGACTTCGAGCCAGAGCTTCCGGGCTGCGCCGGGTTACCACGCATAACTCAGTCTCCAAGGGGAGCGGGGGGCGGGGCGCTCGAGCAGGACGCGCAATTCTGCCAGGAACGCCGCCCGGCGCATGGGACGGGCACCCAGCGAGGCCAGGTGAGCGTTGTGGAGCTGGCAGTCGAGCAGCGGCATGTCCCAGGCCTTCATCTGCCCGAGCAAGTGGACCAACGCGATCTTCGAGCCTCCGGTCTGCTTGCTGAACATGGATTCGCCGAAGAAGCAGCCGCCGAGGGCCACGCCGTAGATGCCTCCAATCAGCTCAGGGGTGTCCGCCGAGGTGCGCCAGACCTCCACGGAGTGGGCGATGCCGAGACGATGCAGCCGGCCGTACGCCTGGGCCATCTCGGAGGTGATCCAGGTCTCGTTGGTATCCGCCCTGGGCGCTGCGCAGGCCGCCACTACAGCGTCGAACGCGGTATCGGCCTTCACCCGGTAGTCGCGGCGGTTGAGGCGGCGGCGCGTGGAGCGGCTGATATGAAGGGTGTTCGGTCGCAGCACAGTGCGCGGATCAGGCGACCACCAGAGAATGGGCGAGCCGGCTTCGTACCAGGGGAAAATGCCCTGCCGATAGGCCGTTTCCAGGCGCTTGGGTGAGAGATCGCCGCCGGCGCAAAGGAGCCCTGGCGGATCGCGCAGCGCCTCATCGGGAGGCGGGAACTCCAGGTCGTGACTGGGCAGCCAAGGGAGCAGACTCATCGCTGGGGTTCACGCTCACGGCACTGCGTCGCCGCCGGGAACGCCACAGCTGAGTGCGCCGCAGCCGAGGGCGATGACTCAGCCCGCGGCCCGGCTGTCGCTCTGGTGGCCGCGCTCCAACGCATCGAGGTACTTCTCCGCATCCAGGGCCGCCATGCAGCCGAAGCCGGCGGAGGTGATGGCCTGACGGTAGACGTGGTCGCTGACGTCGCCGGCGGCGAACACACCGGGTACGCTGGTGGCCGTCGCGTTGCCGTCGAGACCGCTGTGGGTGACGATGTAGCCGCCTTGCATGTCGAGCTTGCCTGAAAAAATGCCGGTATTCGGTGTATGGCCGATGGCGATGAAGACACCGTCCACGGTGAGATCCCGGCTGCCATCGCCCTTGGTCGCCGTCAGCCGGGCGCCCGTGACGCCGGAGTTGTCGCCGAGGACTTCGCCGAGGGTATGATTCCAGACCAGTTCCACTTTGCCGGCGTCCGCGCGCTCGAACAGACGGTCCTGCATGATCTTCTCTGCGCGCAGACTGTCGCGACGGTGCACGAGATACACCTTACTGGCCAGATTGGTCAGGTACAGCGCCTCTTCGACCGCGGTGTTGCCGCCACCGATCACCGCTACCGGCTTGTCGCGGTAGAAAAAGCCATCACAGGTGGCGCAGGCGGAGACGCCGCGTCCCTTGAACGCTTCCTCCGAAGGCAGTCCAAGGTAGCGTGCAGAGGCGCCGGTTGCGATGATCAGGGCATCGCAGGTGTACGTTCCCGCATCTCCCGTGAGCCGGAAAGGGCGGCTTGCCAGGTCTGCCGTGTGGATGTGATCGAAGATGGTCTCGGTGGCGAACCGTTCGGCGTGGGCCTGCATGTCCTGCATGAGGGCAGGGCCTTGCAGGCCCTCGACGCCCGCGGGCCAGTTCTCGACGTCCGTGGTCGTGGTCAGCTGACCGCCGGCTTCGAGTCCCGTGATCACGGTGGGCTCCAGATTGGCGCGGGCCGCATAGATGGCCGCCGTCCAGCCGGCAGGCCCGGACCCCAGGATCAGCAGGCGACGATGTTGGGCTTCACTCATGCGGCGTCTCCGGGTGTGGGCTGATCAGAACCGGGAGCGCGCGCGCCTGCAGCCACGAGCGCTTCGATGAATGGGCCTGCGTGGCGATGGGTTGCGATCATGGCGGCCAGAGTCTCACCGCGCTCGTTGACTGCATCGAGATTGCGGCTTGCGGCCACGTACAGCCGCAGAAAGCGGCGGAAGTCGGCTTCGCGCATGGCCTGGTAAGCCTGCCAGAGAACAAAGAAATCGGGATCGATGTCCGGATCGTGACAGCTGCGATGGAGGAAACTCTCGACGCGAGCGTCATCCCAGACTTCGTCGATGATCTGTTGCTTGTCGGGGCGGGTCGCCATACGGGTCGCTCATTGCCAAAGGCCGGAAGCGGGGCATGATACCCGTTTCGTCGCAGCCGACAAACGCATCCGGGCAGGTCTGGCGCAAAGCATGAGGAGTTTGTGAGGTATTATTCATAACAGGCTGATTTGAAATGAAGAAATAGAACTCTTCCTGGAATGGGAGTAGACTTTCAACTGGTTCGTTACGAGGGTGGGGCGTTGCCACAGAAAGGTGCAGCAGCAACGGGCCGGGAGGCGGATACCGGGAATCGACTGCTGACCCACGTGGGTCACGGACTGCGGGAGGCCGGGCTGATCCTGGCGCTGGCCGTGGCAGCGTGGCTGCTGCTGGCGCTGGTGTCGTTCGCGCCAGAGGATCCGGGCTTCTCCCATACAGGTACCCGGGACGCGGTGGCCAACCTGGCAGGTGCTTCCGGTGCCTGGGGCGCCGATGTGCTCTACACCCTGCTAGGCTGGTTCGCCTATCTGCTTCCGGTCGCCTTCGCGCTGCTGGCCCTGCGCCTGTTTTGGGCGCGACGCCTGCCGGTGGCCGTGGACCGCCTCACCCTGGTGCTGCGCCTCACAGGCTTCGTGCTCACCCTTGCCAGCGGCTGTGTCCTGGCGGATCTGCATATTGCCGCCGTCGGCGTCGACCTGCCTTCGGGCAGCGGCGGCATCCTGGGCTGGTGGCTGGCCGACGGTACCCACGCGACGCTGGGTCTGACCGGCGGCACGCTGCTGATGCTGGCCATCTTCCTGCTCGGCATCACGTTGTTCACCGGTCTGTCCTGGTTCGCCCTGGCGGAGGCCATCGGGGAAGGCGCCATGGCGTTGGTGGTCGCCGTTCGCGACCGAGTGCAGGCGATGGCCAACGCCCGGCGGGAACGCGTGGCCGCCCGTGCCGAACAGCGGCGGCGCCGACAGCGGATCGAGGTGGAAGTCGAACGCAAGCAGTCGCGTCCGAAGGTGGCCATCGAGAAACCCGCACCCAAGATCGAGCCCGCATCCCGGGCACAGCGCGAGAAGCAGCGCAAGCTGTTCGATGCGCCGATCAAAGGCGAGTTGCCGCCGCTGGAGCTTCTCGACAATACGGAGTCTCATGAGCGGCGCAGTGTGTCCGATGCCGGGCTGGAAGCCATGTCGCGGATGCTGGAATTGAAACTGAAGGATTTCGGCGTCGACGTCGAGGTGGTGGCAGTCCATCCCGGGCCCGTCATCACCCGGTTCGAGATTCAGCCTGCGGCCGGCATCAAGGTCAGCCGCATCTCAGGCCTGGCGAAAGATCTGGCGCGCTCGCTGGCGGTGATCAGCGTGCGCGTAGTGGAGGTGATTCCGGGTAAATCCACGGTGGGCATCGAGATTCCGAACGAGGACCGGGAGATCGTGCGCCTGCGCGAGGTGCTGGCGTCGAAACAGTACGACAGCGCTGGCTCCCATCTGTCTCTGGTGCTGGGCAAGGACATTTCCGGGCAGCCGGTGGTGGTGGACCTCGCCCGCATGCCGCACCTGCTGGTGGCGGGTACCACCGGCTCGGGTAAGTCCGTCGGTGTGAACGCCATGCTGCTGTCCCTGCTATTCAAGTCATCGCCGGAGGACGTGCGTCTGATCATGGTGGATCCGAAGATGCTGGAGCTGTCCGTCTATGAGGGCATCCCGCATCTGCTGACGCCGGTCGTGACGGACATGAAGCAGGCCGCGTCGGCCCTGCGCTGGTGCGTGGCGGAAATGGAGCGGCGCTACCGGTTGCTGGCCAGCCTCGGCGTACGCAACCTGGCAGGCTACAACCGCAAGGTGAAGGACGCGCAGAAGGCTGGTACACCGCTCGCGGACCCGCTGTGGAAGCCGCCGGTTCTGTTCGAAGGCGACACGCCCCCGGAGGCGCCGCAATTGGAGACCCTGCCGCAGATCGTGGTGGTGATCGACGAATTCGCTGACATGATCATGATCGTCGGCAAGAAAGTGGAGGAACTGATCGCGCGCATCGCCCAGAAGGCGCGGGCCGCGGGTATCCACCTCATCCTCGCCACGCAGCGGCCATCGGTGGACGTGATCACCGGCCTCATCAAGGCGAACATCCCCACCCGGATCAGCTTTCAGGTGTCCTCGAAGGTGGATTCCCGGACCATTCTCGACCAGGGTGGCGCCGAGCAGCTGCTCGGTCATGGCGACATGCTCTACCTGCCACCGGGCACGGCCGTGCCCATTCGTGTCCACGGTGCCTTCGTCGCTGACGACGAAGTGCATCGCGTGGTGTCTGACTGGTGTCGGCGCGGGGAACCGGACTATCTGCCGGAGGTCCTCGAGGGTCCGGCGGACGGTGACAGCCCAGGCAGCAGCAGCGGCGACACGGAACAGGATGATCCGCTCTACGACGAGGCCGTGGCCTTCGTCCTCGAATCCCGGCGGGCCTCGATCTCCGCCGTGCAGCGCAAGCTGCGCATCGGCTACAACCGCGCTGCGCGCATGATCGAAGCCATGGAAGCGGCAGGCGTGGTCAGCAACATGGACACCAACGGCAGCCGGGAGGTTCTGGCCCCCGGCCGGGAGGATGGATGACAGTGCAGCGGTTTCTGGTTGCAGGACTGGTGATGATGATGGCGGTTACAGTCGTGGCCGCCAATGGCAATGTTCCGGCTGCAGAGCGGCTGGCGGCGCGCATGACGGAGCTCGACCAGCTTTCGGCGGGGTTCTCCCAGCGGCTGGTCGATGGCCGCGGCATCGAGCTGCGGCGGACCTCCGGACAGCTGTGGGCCGAGCGGCCGGATCGCTTCCGCTGGGAGGTGGATGCACCCTTCGCCGAGGTGCTGATCGGTGACGGTGAGACCCTCTGGCTGTGGGATCCCGACCTCGAGCAGGTCACCGTGCGGCCCTACGATGATCGCCTGAAGGCGACGCCGGCCCGGTTGCTGTCAGGGGCGGTGGAGGATCTTCTCGATGCATTCGATGTCGATCATCTCGCCGTAGATGAAGGTCGGGATCGGTTCACGCTCTGGCCGCAGGGCGGAGATGCCCTGTTCGAGCGGCTCGAGTTCATCTTCGAGGGCGAGCAGCCTCGCTACCTGATCATCCATGATGGCCTTGGTCAGCGTACTGAAGTGGAGCTGCTCGACGTTCGTACCGGCTTCGACCCGGACCCGGAGCGGTTCCGGTTCGACATTCCCGAAGGTGCTGACGTGCTCTACGAGGAGGCGGAGTCTTCCGCCCATGACTGACGGCGCCGAGGGGCACGCCCCGACGGCACCGCTGGCGGCCCGCCTGCGTCCCGCAGACCTCGCCGGCATGGCCGGGCAACAGCACTTGCTCGGTCCCGGTCGCCCCCTGGCGGGCATGATCGAACGCGGCCGCGTCCACTCGATGATTCTCTGGGGACCACCGGGTACTGGGAAAACCACCCTGGCCGGCATTCTCGCAGCGGCCTCCAGGCAGCGTCTGGTGGCGCTATCGGCCGTCATGGCCGGGGTCAAGGACGTCCGCGCCGCGGTGGAGCAGGCCCGCCGGGACCGTGAATCCGACATCGGCACGATCCTGTTCATCGATGAAGTGCACCGCTTCAACAAGGCCCAGCAGGACGCCTTCCTGCCGTTCGTCGAAGACGGCACGCTGACCTTCATCGGCGCCACCACCGAGAATCCGTCCTTCGAAGTGCGTTCTGCGCTGCTGTCGCGGGCCCGTGTCTATCGCCTGCGCCTGCTGACCGAGTCCGATCTGCAGGCGGTTCTGGAACGGGGGCGGGAACGGCTTGAAGCCGAAGGTGTGCTGTTGGAGATTGCACCTGACGCCACCCCTAGACTGCTCGGGGCTGCGGATGGTGACGCGCGGCGGCTGCTCAATCTGCTGGAGCTGGCGGCTGATCTGGCGCCGCTGCAGGAAGGTCGCCGCCGCATCGACGCTGAGGTGCTGGCAGAGGTGACCGCCGGCGATCTGCGCCGCTTCGACAAGGGCGGGGATGCCTTCTACGATCAGATTTCGGCCCTGCACAAAGCGGTACGCGGGTCGTCGCCGGACGCTGCGCTGTATTGGCTGCTGCGCATGCTCGACGGCGGTGCGGATCCTCTGTATGTTGCGCGCCGCGTAGTGCGGATGGCCAGCGAGGACATCGGCAATGCCGATCCCCGCGGCCTTGCCGTCGCCCTCGACGCCTGGCACGTGCAAGAGCGGCTGGGATCGCCCGAGGGGGAACTGGCACTGGCCCAGGCCGTGATCTATCTGGCCTGCGCACCGAAGAGCAATGCGGTCTACGCAGCCTACAACGCGATGCTCGAGACCATCCGCTCAGGCGGTTCGCTGGAGGTTCCGGTTCATCTGCGCAACGCGCCGACCCGGTTGCTGAAGGAGATTGGCCACGGTGCCGAGTACCGCTATGCCCACAATTGGCCTGATGCTTATGTTCCCGGCGAATCTTATGTGCCGCGGGAACTGGCGAGTCGACGCTTCTATCAGCCGGTGGACCGGGGCCTCGAACAGCGACTCGCGCAGAAGCTTGCCTGGATGCGCGAGCAGGATGCGGCCTCGGCCTGGCAGCGCTGGGACAACGATGGCCGCGACAACGAGGACTGATTCATGCTCGATCCGAAACTGATCCGATCTGACCTCGATGCGGTGGCCGCAGGACTCGCCCGTCGTGGTTTCGAGTTGGACGTGGTTCGACTGCGCGCGCTGGAGGAGAGGCGCAAGGCGCTGCAGGTGACCGCGGAGCAGCTGAAGGCGGAACGGAACAGTCGTTCGAAGTCCATCGGCGAGCTGATGCAGTCAGGACAGCGCGACGCAGCTGAGGCGGCAAAGGCAGACGTTGGGCGCCTGAAGGCAGAGCTTGAATCCGTGGAGAGTCAGTTCGATCCGGTAGCGGATGAACTGAACGCGTATCTGGAAGGCGTTCCGAATCTCCCGGCTGCGGACGTGCCTGAGGGTCCGGACGAGTCTGCGAACGTCGAGCTGCGACGCCGGGGGCAGCCGCCACAGTTCAATTTTCCAGCCAGGGACCACGTCGACCTCGGCGCCGGACTTGGCGGCATGGACTTCGAGACCGCGACGCTGATCACCGGCAGCCGCTTCGTGGTGATGCAGGGGGCCATCGCATCGCTGCACCGGGCACTGATCCAGTTCATGCTCGACACCCACACGCGAGCGCACGGCTACACCGAGGTCAACGTGCCCTATATCGTCAATGGCGCCTCCCTGCGTGGTACGGGGCAGCTGCCGAAATTCGGTGCGGACCTGTTCCGGCTCGAAGGCGATTCGGACTACTGGCTGGCGCCGACGGCCGAGGTGCCGGTCACCAACATGGTGCGGGATCGCATTCTGGAAGCGGCTGCGCTGCCGCTGAAACTGACAGCCCACACGCCCTGTTTCCGCAGCGAAGCCGGCAGCTACGGGAAGGACACCCGCGGCATGATCCGCCAGCATCAGTTCGAGAAGGTGGAGCTGGTGCAGGTGGTGAAGCCGGAGACGTCCTGGGACGCCCTCGACGAGTTGGTCGGCCACGCGGAAGCGATCCTCGAGCGCCTTGGGCTCGCGTATCGCACCCTGGACCTGTGCGCCGGGGACCTCGGGTTCGCCGCTGCGCGGACCGTGGACCTGGAGGTGTGGCTCCCGGGTCAGAGCTGCTATCGGGAGATCTCCTCCTGCTCCAACTTCCAGGATTTTCAGGCCCGGCGCATGCATGCCCGTTTCCGCAATCCGGAGTCGAAGAAGCCGGAGCTGGTCCATACCCTGAACGGATCCGGTCTGGCGGTGGGACGTACCCTGGTCGCCGTGCTGGAGAACGGCCAGCAGCAGGACGGATCGGTGGTGATTCCCGAAGTGCTTCGGGGTTACCTGGGTGGTATGGAAGTCATCGAGCCAGTCTGAAGGGCGATGGACTACTTCCCGATCTTCATCGACATCCGCGGGATCCGCTGCATCGTCATCGGTGGCGGCGAAGTGGCCCTGCGCAAGGCCGAGGCGCTGGCCCGTGCCGGCGCCGCAGTGCACGTAGTCGCACCCGAGATCAGGGAGGACCTGCGGCAATTGGCGCAAGTAAGTGGTGGTGGCGTGCTGCAGCGCGGCTATCAGACTGAGGATATCGACGGCGCCCGGCTGGTGGTCGCTGCCACTGACAGCAACGACGTCAATCGCGCCATCTCTAAAGCCGCCATTGCGCGCAACATTCCGGTCAACGTGGTGGATCAGCCGGAGCTGTGTACCTACATCGTCCCCTCGATCGTCGACCGATCCCCCCTGGTCATCGCATTGTCCAGCGGTGGCGCCTCGCCGGTGCTGCTGCGCCTGTTGCGGCAGCGCTTCGAGCGCATGTTTCCCGCTGCCTACGGTGAACTCGCCCGGCTCGCGGGCAGCATGCGCGAACAGGTCCGGCAGGCCATCACAGATCCCGATGGGCGCCGGCGCTTCTGGGAGCGCGTCCTGGACGGGCCGATGGCCGAAGCGGCCATCAGCGGTCAGCCTGCGCGCGCAAGGGAACTGCTCGTCGCCGCCATTGACGCTGGTTCTGCAGCTGAGGATCGCGGCGGCGAGGTCTGGCTGGTGGGTGCCGGTCCCGGTGATCCGGACCTGCTCACCCTCAAAGCTCTGCGCCTGATGCAGCGGGCAGACGTTGTGCTGCACGACAATCTGGTTTCTCCCGGAATTCTCGATCTCGTGCGGCGTGATGCGGAGCGCATCTACGTCGGCAAGCGGAGGTCGCTGCACGCCGTGCGCCAGGAAGGAATTAATGCGCTGTTGCTGGAGCACGCCCGGGCCGGCCGCCGGGTTCTGCGCCTGAAGGGTGGCGATCCGTTCGTGTTCGGACGGGGTGGCGAGGAAATTGCGACCCTGGCCGCTGAGGGCATTCCCTTCCAGGTGGTGCCGGGGATCACCGCTGCCAACGGCTGCGCGGCCTACGCCGGCATCCCGCTCACCCATCGTGACCACGCTCAGTCCGTGCGCTTCGTCACCGGGCATCTCAGGGACGACACGGTCAATCTGAACTGGCCGGAGCTGGCCGAGCCAGGGCAGACACTGGTGGTGTATATGGGCCTGGTGGGGCTCGAAGCCATCGCCGAGGGGCTCGTCGCCCACGGGCGCGATCCGCGCACGCCGGTGGCCCTGATCGAGCGCGGTACGCTGCCCGGGCAACGGGTCATCGTCGGGACGCTCGCCGATATCGTCGCGCAGGTGGCCGCCACCGAGGTGCATGCGCCGACGCTGCTCATCATCGGCGAGGTGGTCAGGCTGCGCGACGCCCTTGCATGGCGGGAAGGCGATGCCGTGACCGGACCGCGGCGCGCATGATTCCGCGGGTCCTGCTGGGAACGGCCATCATTCCTGACACCCGCAGTGAGCTGCGGCTGTATCAGTCAGGCGAGTTGTTCTCCATCAAGATTCCGGGGCGTGGTGATCTCATGAACAGTCGCGCCCATGGCTCGGAACGTGCGCTCGCCGATCTGGCTACGGCGCGCCTCGGCAACAGCAGTCACGCGAGAATTCTGGTGGGTGGCTTGGGGATGGGTTTCACCCTTGCCGCGGCGCTGGCTGCGGTCGGCCCTGAAGCCGAGGTGGTGGTGGCCGAGCTGGTACCTGAAGTCGTGGACTGGAATCGTGGCGCCATGGGTGGGCCGTCCGGACACCCACTGGAAGATCAGCGCTGCGCGGTTCACGTCGGCGATGTGGGCGCTCTCATCCGTGCCGAGCCCAATGGTTTCGATGCCATCCTGCTCGATGTGGACAACGGTCCGGAAGCATTGATCCGAAGTGAGAACGACTGGCTGTACTCGCCAGCAGGACTGCAGGCAATTTGCGCTGCCCTGCGTCCGAACGGCGTACTGACGGTGTGGTCGGCCGGTCCCGACCGGCGCTTTGCCAAGCGTCTTGCACAGGCGGGCTTTGCCGTGGAGGAGGTCATGGTCCGGCCCCATCGTGCGGGCAAGGGACCGCGTCATTTGATCTGGATTGGCAGACCCTGAGCCGAAGGCTGTGATGGGCCGCGACAGCAGTTCTTCGTGGCTCCAGGCCAGCGTCCGGCTCCAGGCGGGATTGATACGCTTGAAGTGACCGTTGGGTTCGGCGATGGCAACGTGGTCGAGCGTCGTTTCGAAGAACGCCTCGGCCAGCGTCGGCCACGGGCGCGATGGCGTCTGCGTCGGGGCCGGATGTGGATTGTGCAGCAGGACGACTCGATCTGTGGCTGCCGGACTCAATACGCTGCGCCGGTTGGATCGATCGTAGTCCTGCTTGCAGCGGGCGGCCGCTGAACGTCAGGAATCGAGCTCGCGATCGGTCCACAGACGCGTCGCCATGAGACCCACGATGAAGATCACGATCGAGACCAGCAATCCTGGCAGGAAGCCTGCGCGGACACCTGCCAGATCGATCACGGCGCCGAGAATGAGTGCTCCGAGCGGTGCCGCCGACACGGTCCCGAGAATGAAAATGCTGAGGATCCGGGCCCGGTGTGCCTCCGGAGCGCCACTCTGCACCATGATGCGGGCCGTGGTGCTGGTGATACCCATATTCATGCCCCAGCCGATGGTGGCGATCACCATCAGCCACAGCGGCGGTTCAGCCCAGAGAATTGCGAACAGGGCCACGCGGGTGATCTGCATGAGCAGGAACAGGCGCCCGAGGCGCGCCATGGGCAGGAACCTTAGCAGCCCGACGTTGGAGGCGATGCTGCCGCTGAAGAAGACGATGGTCAGCACGGCGAGCAGGGCAGCATCACCGTCGTAGCTGCGAGTGACCAGGAAGGGATAGACCACGAACCAGGCCCCGGCATTGAAGATGCTGGAGAGGAAGTTCAATCCGATCACGTCGCGGACGCGCGGAGTCTGCATAAGTACGCGAAACCCGTCGCGGAGGTCGGCCAGGTTGCGCACGGGGTGGGCTGCAGGCTGCATGCGGGTGAGGCCAGGGGCGATGGCTGCCACCGCCAATGCCCCGGTGGAGAACAACATGGCCTGGCAGACCAGCACCCAGGACAGCCCGAAAGCATCGATGCGACCGCCGAGCCAGGTGCCGCCGAGACCGATGGTGGCGGAGACTGCGGTGGTCAGGACCACGGTCCGTTGGATGTGTCCGTAGGTGACGCGATTCAGCAGCGCAGCGCGGGGCGGCTCGGAAAATCCGGCCAATGCCCCAATGACGATGCCGAACACGATGACGAGGCCATAGCTGAGCCCGACGCTGCTGACGAACAGCACCATGGCCAGAGGCGGCAGGAACGCCAGCAGATGCATCTGGATCAGCAGGCGACGGCCGTCCCGGCGATCCCCGATGCTGCCGCCGAACAGCATCAGCGCGAAGCCGGGCAGCGCGATCAGCAGCTGGGCAACGCCCACGCGCGTGCCCGGTTCCGCAAGCATGCCGACCAGCATCCAGGTGACCAGGAATTGCTGCAGATTGATTCCGGCCATCCACAGTGCGCTGCCGGTGAGGTAGCCGGCGAAGTCCTGGCGCCGCGGCTGTGGAGGATCGCTCGGGTGATCGAGGTTGCCGGGCTTCAAGGGCGGAGAATCGCGGTGTGTACCCGGGATGGGGTGTCAGCGTCGGTCCAGGCGAGCAACAGCTGATCACCGCTGCGCACCATGCGGGGAAAGCCACTCGCCCGTGCCAGGGATGTCTCCACGAGCACGCCGGCCGGTCCCTGGCCGCCGTCGCGTGTCACGCGGCGCAAGCGGATCGCGGCACCGCCCTCCCGCTCTTCCAGCCAGATGACGGCAGCCTCCTGATCATCGAGCAGCGTGAGGGCGACGCGGCCGGCCGGCTGACCGGCATCCACGCGTTGCGGTGCCGCGAACGTCGCACCTGCGTCCGCGGAGAACGCGACTTTGACCCGCCGCTCTCCGTCAGCCGCGGTGAACCAAGCCACCGCGACGTTGGAGCCGGAGGCGGTGGCCATGGGGCCGTTCACGGGGCAACCGCGGATCTGCCAGCCATCTGCATGGATCAGCATGGGTTCGGTCCATTGGCCCTCGCGATAGCGCACCACACCGATGTCCCGGGTCTCGTCTTGGGATCGGTCGCGGTAGACGATGAGCGGACCCTCTGACGTTATGACCGCCGAGGTCTGACAGCATTCACAGACCCGTGCATCGAGGACCGCTTCCTCAGCCACGCCGTCGGGGCTGATGGTGGTCGCACGCAGCGCCATCTCCGGGTCGTCATGGCGGGTGGAATCGATGACTGCTCCGGCGGTTTCGTCCCAACCGGCGAACGCGCGACCATCGAGCCAGACGATGCCGAGCCCACCCTGCCAGGGAAACATGGACGCAAAACCATGCTCGCTCAAGGTACCGTCCCGATGCGGCGTGACCGGCTCGTTCCAGGTGTCACCCCCGTCCGCTGACCAGGCCACCTCGACATCGTAGTCGAAGGTGTCGGGGCCGCTGCGGCGCAACCAATGCACCGCCATGGAACCATCCTCCAGCACGATCAGCGAAGGGAAATCGGCCCAGTTCACGAACAGGTCGTCGGCTTCGACGATGGTGCGGGCCGCGCTCCAGCCCGGGGCTTCTTCGTCGGATTGCGGATCCGCAGCGCTGCGAGGGTCCAAAGTCGAGAAACGCAGCGCATGCTGCCCGTTCGCGGTGGATTCCAACCAGCTCAACACCACCACGCCACGAGGGTCGACGAACAGGTTCGGGGCACTGCTTCCGGCACCGGCCGGGGAGGGCAGGTCGATCGTCTGCACTGACTGCGGGTTGGAGCTGGCGTCGGGGGCATCAACGCATCCCGACAGCAGCATGCAGGCCACTGAAAGGGCGAAGAACAGTCGGTTCTGGCGGCGAGTTCCCGGCATAGTGAGCATGCTCAGGGTCACGGGTTGGACGTTTCGTCTCATTACACTAGTTTTGAGGCGTTTGATCTGCATAGCAATTGCAAGTCCCGACCAAGAGCGGCCACTGTTGTTTTCAGAAACTCGAATTCATGAAGTGCGACCGTTCGAGGACTACGTGCGTCGGTAGTCGGCAGCTATCGATATCGGATAGCTCTCGATGGCGCCCGACTACCGACATCATGGTGCGCGCTCTGTGTCCACGGTAGCCAAATGGTCGTCCGTCGAGGGACGAGACGAACGTCCATGGCGACGTTGCCAGTCGACGAGATCAATCGCGACAGTTTCAACCAGGTCCCGAACTTGATAGACACCACCTCCCGGGGTGGTTGCGGTCCCGTAGAGCCAGATACCCGCCGCAACGGTAGTGGAATGCTCGAGAGTCAGGCGGCTCCCTTCGTAGATTGTGCTCGGGGGAAGTTCATGGTCCGGCAGGTCGACAACCCGCTCGAAGTTGGATCCTCGGTAGCTTTCGATCGGTGTCGCGAAAACCGCATAAGTGCCAGACACAGCTGATCCGTAAAGGTAAGTAGATATCGAAGAGACGCACGCCTCCATCAAGGACGCCTTATGCGTGTGTTGCGAAGTCACGTCACGTATCGAAGCACAGCCAGACATGACAATGAGGGGCAACATTACAAGAGCTCGAATTATGACGCCCAACGCCTGAGCTCAGCGGCGGAACAGAGTGGCGGGTGATTTGCGGAAGCAAATCGCTCGACACTTTGGGCCGTCCGCTGCAGCGATTTGTTCGACGGCATATGGCATGTGCGCTAATCCCTCTGGCGAATCGGAAGTAGTCGGACGCGAGATGAAATTAGGTCTACGGTAATGAGCGCTCCGGTTTCAACAGCAGAAGCGTGGGTGCTGAGTACCGATACCACCTGTGCTCCTACTGCATCCGGCATCACATCCTGGGACCGCAGCTGGATTACGCTCGGTCCACTCGCACCTGTGATTGCCAGTAGGGTTGTAAAGTCGAGGTCGTGCGTGAAGATTGCGAAACGGTGATCCTCGGCCCACCTCAGAATCTGCGAGTCAGGAGCTCGTCCGTCTCCGACACTTGACCAATGGACAGCTTCAATTCCGTGGTCTGACAGGAACTCCACCCACCTCGGCGGCAAGTTCATGTCGAGCAGAATCTTCACGGAAGCGGCACTTCTGCTTCCTCGCTCCGCCAGGCAGCGTACGCGAGACAAGCCTGAACATCGCCGGGCTCCAGGTAGGGATATTCCGCGAGAATCTCTTCCTCTGTCCTACCAGCGGCCAACAGTCCCACAACGGTTCCCACAGTGACCCGCAATCCACGGACACAGGGCTTTCCGCCCATCACAGCGGGGTCAAACGTGATTCGTTGCATTTCGCTCATTCACATATCTCCTCATTGTCTCTCCGATTGCGAGAAGTTCGGCACGCTGTCGAACTCTGTTGTTGAACGGAGGTCTGTTCATCTGGGTTATCGGCGCGTCCGTATAACCGGGTTGATGAAGCGTCCCTACAACTTCGTTTGGAGAAGCGTCCCCCCTTCCCCTGCGGCGGTCAAT
>REEU01000243.1 GCA_007694905.1 Gammaproteobacteria bacterium
CGAACGCGCCCTGAGGGCCAGAGTCGCGGAGGAATTGATCAGCACTTCCCTAAGGGCCCATGCAAGCTGTTTTGTGACGCAATTCGAGCTATTGCAGAGCCTTGCCTTAGTTTCACTACGTCCGACCAGCTTGCGTTGGTCTGACTCCAGGCCCATCAGTTCCACGTCTGTGGTTCAGGATCGAGCGCCGGGTTTGCCCCGGTTCGTTTGCCTGTTTCGTATTGGAATGAGATCCTGTCGTCGTCGTCGCTCGCCGTTGTGCGCCTGCAAGGAGGTGTGACGTGATGGTCGACCGCCGTCATTGGCTCAAGGGTGCGGTCAATGCCGCTCTGGCCGTTTCGGCTGGGCCGGCGCTGGTGTCAGCGCAAGCAGCCATGCGCGATGGCCAACCGGCGTATCGGCGCCTGGCCGAGACCGGGCTGCTCGATGAGCGTATCGAGGCCATCGCCGCCCAATATGATCAGTGCCGTTTGTGTCCGCATCAGTGTGGGGTGGACCGCAACGCGCGCGATACCGGACTTTGCGGCGCCACCGCCCGGGTGCGCGTCTACAGCCATACGCCCCACTTCGGCGAAGAATTGCCGGTGGTCGGCCGGCGGGGATCGGGTACGATCTTCTTCTCCCATTGCAATCTTCGCTGTGTGTTCTGCCAGAACTGGCCGATAGCGCATGCAGGCCGCGGGCAGTTGGTCAGCGATCGCGAGCTGGCCAACATGATGATTGATCTCCAGCGGCGCGGATGCCACAACATCAACCTCGTCACCCCGACCCACGTACTGCCCAATATCGTGCGCGCGGTCGGGCTGGCCATGCGGCGCGGATTGCGTGTGCCGCTGGTCTACAACACAAGCGGCTATGAGCGTGTGGAGATGATTCGTCTGCTCGATGGCATCGTCGACATCTATCTGCCGGATCTGAAGTTCATGGACGGCGCGCAGTCGGAGCGTCTGGCGATGGAGCGGGCCGGCGACTATCCGGCGATGGCCCAGGCCGCCATTCTGGAAATGCAGCGTCAGGTCGGGACCCTGGTCACAGATGACCGGGGCATCGCCGTGCGCGGACTCATGCTTCGCCACCTTGTCATGCCCAGCCGGGTCGCCGGTACGCGCGAGTTCGTGGCCTGGGTAGCTGCAAACCTGCCGCTGGATACTTATGTCAACATCATGCCTCAGTGGCGGGTCGAGCACCGCGCTTTCGAGTACGAAGACATTGCGCGCGGCATTACCGTAGGCGAGTTTCTCGAAGCCATGGACTGGGCGCGCGAGGCAGGTCTTACGAATCTTGACGAGCGTGCGGTCGCCGCGGAAAAGGTCTACCGCCGGCGCTTGGCGTCCTGAGCGTTCAGGTCGCCCAGAGGCCGCTGATGGCGTGGCCGCACCGGGAGCAGTGCCCTTCTTCGATGTCGACCTCGTCGACGAAGAATCCCAGCCGGCTGATCACCTGATGCGAGCAATTCGGGCAGCGGGTGTTCTCGCCTTCATGTCCAGTCACCCGGCCCACGTAGACGTAGTGCAACCCACAGTCCAGGGCTACGCGTCGCGCCTGGTCCAAGGTCGAGACCGGCGTTTGTGGAAGGTTGGTCAGCTGGTAGAGCGGATAGAAGCGCGATAGATGCAGCGGCGTGTCCGGGCCCAATTCGTCGCGGATCCACTCGCACATGCGCGCCATATCCTTGAGGTCGTCGTTCAGCCCTGGGATCACGATGGTCGTGACCTCAAGGTGCACACCGCTCCTGCGCAGTTGGATCAGCGTATCGAGAACGGGCTGGAACCGACCGGCGACCAGTTCACGATAGAACCGGTCGTCGAAGGCCTTGAGATCGACATTGACTGCATCGAGTAGCTTGGTCAGCTCGGCCAGGGGTTCGGGGCGGATGAAGCCGCCGGTGTGCATGAAGTTGCGTAGCCCGGCCGCGCGGGCCTGCTTGGCGATCGCCAGCATGTACTCGTAGAACACCACTGGTTCGCCGAATGCGTAACTGATGGAATGCACCCCCGCACTTTGCGCCTGGGCGACGACCTGCGCTGGCGGCATGTCGTAAGCATGAACCTCGTGCGGTTCGACCTGGGCCATGTCCCAGACCTCACAGAACTTGCAGCCTAAGTTGCAGCCGGCTGTGGAAACAGCCAGGGTGCGGCTTCCGGGAAGGGCGTGGAAAAACGGCAGGCGCTCGATTGGCTCTTCCTGCACGATCACCGGATTGGCGTAGGCCAGCGTTTGGCCTTGCCCCCGGTGGTTGCGCCGAACCCGGCAGCGAGCCGTCTGGCCGGGTTCAAGCTCGCATTGCCATGGGCAGAGATCGCAGCGCAATCTGCCGCCCCCCAGCTCGCTGAACCAGGCTGCCGCCCTGGGCCGGATCAGACCGCGGCCCGTATCACCAACTTGAGCCGACACCACGCCGCTGCGTGCAACACACATCGCGCACAAGCCCGCGGCACCGGCTTTGAGCAGACTGCGGCGGGAAGTGCACAAGAGTTGCTGCGGACGTTCTGGCGCGTGTTCCTGGGACATACATCACCGCCTTGCGATCATAAGGGCGACCAGCGCTGTCCCGTTAACAATGGCTGCCAACAGGAAGCAGGCCACGATCCCAAGAATAGGCGCAATCAGCACGCTTGCCAACGCCGCCCCAGTGCATGCACCGAACAATTCGATACCGTAGACCATGCCGGCCGAGCGCTCAGGGCGTTGGTTGGCGGCGCTGAAGGCGGCAGCCGTCAGCGGAAAGTCGACCCCGTTCAGCACTCCGCCGATGAAGGTCAGGGCAGCAAAACATACGAAGACGGCGTTCGCGGAGGGCAGCTGGGCGGTCAGGGGCAGCAGCAGGGCGATCAGCAGCGCGAACAGGGCGATGGCTCCCTGCACGCCGGCCAGCAAACCGAGGCTTGCGCGCAGGCGCACCCGCGCCTGGGTCAGCGCCGTGCCACCGGCCAGTCCCGCCATGAAGATCGCCACGATCAGGCCGAGCATTTCATAGACAAAGCCGTACAGGCTCTGAAAGGCGAACAACAGCGCCACCTGCATGGCCATGGTCGACAAACCGGTGGTGAACACAGCGAGGCCTACGGCCAGCTGGCGATCGGGCGCCCTTGCTCGCCCTTGGCGGGTCAGGCGCAACAGAGCGATCAGGCCCAGGACAAGCACGGCCGGCAGCGCAATCCAACCGGGACGCACATCCAGCAGCCGACCGAGCTGCTCGGCAGTCCGACTGCCGGTCAGATCGCCCCAGAACATCAGCGTGTGAAAGTAGCCGACGGGTCGAAAATCGGAGTTGATGAACAGGTGCTCGTTGACGCTTTCGAGATCGTCAACCGTGGGCTTCAGCGGTGCTGTGAGACGCAGGGGTGGCGAAGGCGGGCCGGTGCGGTGGGCTTCAGGGTCGCGACCGTGGTGGCGCAGTACCCAATTGACCCGCGCGAGCTGTCCCGGCTCGAGCAGCAGCGCGAAGTGGCCGGGAGAAAAGGCTTGGCTGCGCACTTCGCGCGCGCGGTAGCGCTCGATCAACCGCTCGGGCGCGGCGCTGATCGCGTCGGGTGAGTCACTGGCCAGGTAGATCAGGCTGTGGTCGCCGACCACCAGCATCTGCTCGAAGTGTCGCGCCAGGGTGTGGCGCACAGTGGCGTTGCGGTTGGCCACCGTGCGCCCGCGCAGACCTGGGGTCGAGACCGAGTTGACCACCAGCAGCCCGCCGTCGGCCAGCCTCGCGCGCGCCTCCGCGAAGAATTCGGTGGTATAGAAGCGGTTGAGTACGGCAGTTGCCGGGTCGGGCACATCGACCAGGATCACGTCCCACTGGGCGCGGCTTTCCTTGAGGAACAACCGTCCGTCGCGGTGGATCAGGTGCACCCGCGGGGAGGCCAGAGCGGCCAGCGTGGCTGTGCCCAGGTAATGCCGGGCAGCTTCGGTCAGCACCTCGTCGAGTTCGACGTAGTCGACACGGTCGACCGGGTGTTTGAGGATCTCGCCGAGCGTACCGCGCAGGCCGCCGCCGATCAGCAGGACGCGCTTCGGGTAGGGGTGCTGGGTGAGGCCGAAGTGGGCAAAAACCGCAGCTTCCTGCTCTTCGAAGTGCGCGCTGGCCGCGTCCGGGCCGGCGGCCGCGAACATCAGGTGCCCGCTGCGATAGAAGCTCAACTGGTCGTCGCGACGGGCGATGCTGATGTTGCCATGGCGTGACTGGCGGACCTCGAGCAGTTCATGTTCCGGTGCGATCGAGCGCCACTGCACGCGATGGCCGTAGTCGTTCAGGATCGGGAGTGCTCCGAAGCCCAAAATGCCGACGAAGAGCACGCCGAGTAAGGCGAGACGCCCGGTGCGCGCCAGGGGCGCGCCCATGCCGGTGGTCCGGCGGCCAGCCCAGAGCACGGCAAGGACCACCAGCAGTCCGGCCAGCACCACGACCTCGAAAGCGTTCAGGTAGTGCACCAGCAGCAGGCTGAAGGCCATCCCACCGATGATGTTGCCCAACGCTTCGCCGATATAGGTCTTGCCAGCGCCCAGGGTGTCGTCATTGCGGTCATGCAGACGCCACAGTTTGGCCAACAGCACGAATTGCATCCCGAGCAGCACACCCACAGGCAACAGCAACAGCAGGCTGCCCAGCACGATGTCGGTCAGGGCCAGGTAGGCTCCGGGTACAACTTCGAAGATGCCGCGTAGCGCCCGACTGGCGAGCACGCTCGAGGCCAACACCGGCAGCAAGACCACGGCGTTGAGCGCCAGCAGCGCCAGGATCCGCTCGCTACGCTCAGCGAGCACCGTGCCCACGCCGGTGCCGACACCTACCCAGATCAGCCAGGCCGCCAGGATGATGCCGATCGACAGTTCGTTGCCGTGAAACACCATCAGCAACTCGCGCAGCATCACCACCTGAGCAAGCTGAGAGACCACGCCCAGCATCAGGACAGAACCAAGGTGGGCGGGGACCGGTTTCATCAGTGGCTCAGAAGCTTCAGTGACTGCCGAACTCCAAGTAAGTGCTGATGGGGCAGCGTTTCCTTGGCAGGCCAAGGGCAGTATGCCGCAATGGTTCGTTGCACCGGGATGGGTGGTGCTGCGTTGCGAAACTTCGACGCGCCGCTGCCATCCCCGCGCTCTTGCGCCGTCATCTGCACTCCGCGGCCGGGGTTCACGCCAGGCTCACCATGGACGGTTCAGTTGGATCCGAGCGCACTGGGGTCGTCACGATCCGGTTGCAGCGGCATCGGTACTCCGTCGTTGTCGTAGGTGTTGATCATCAGTGTTCGATCGCTCGCGGATTGGGCGCTGCCGAGCTATGTCGCGACGCACACGACCCGGCCGATGCAGGTCAGGACCAGCAGTGCCGCGATGGTCTTCACATCGCGCATGCTGAACCTCCCCCCTCAGCGTCGCTCCAGTCCCTCCAGTGCCCCCGCCTCGCGCCACTGCTCGAGGATGCGGAAGAACTTCACCGGCCCCTTGCCGTAGCTGCCGTCCTGGATGCTGCGCCGGCTCGGTTGGCCTTCGTTGTTGTAGTAGCCCGGCGTGCAGGAGGCAAGGAAGTCCTCGTTGAAGCGCGAAACGCGGATGATTTCCTCCACCCAGGCATCCTGGGCGGCTGGGGTTGCCTCGATCACCGTCGCCCCGTCCTGCCTGCAGCGATCGAGAATCCATCCCAAATGCCGTGCGCGTTCGTCCATGGCGTGGGGAAAATTCGTCGTGAAGGCGCTTTGCGCGTTCGAGGCGATGATCAGGTTGGGAAAGCCGTTTACGAACAGGCCGTGCAGGGAGCACATGCCGTCCTTCCAGGCCGCGCTCAGCGTGAGGCCGTCGCGACCGCTGACGTCGTAGCCTGCGCGCTGAGAGAAGGACGTGCCCACCTCGAAGCCGGTGGCGAAGACAATGCAGTCCACTTCGAATTCCTCGCCGTTGGCGACCACCCCTTTTTCGGTGATTGCCTCCACGCCGCGCCCGTCCGTATCCACGAGACGCACGTTGGGACGATTGAAGGTCTGCAGGTACTCGTCGTGAAAGCAGGGTCGCTTGCAGAACTGCCGATACCAGGGCTTGAGCGCTTCGGCGGTTTCCGCGTCCTCGACGATGGCGTCCACGCGGGCGCGGATCTGGTTCATCTTGCGGAAGTCCGCCAGCTCCATGAGCCGTGGGACCTCCTCCCGCGGAATGTCGGTGCCGCGAAAGTTGGCCATGGAGATCAGGTTGCGGATGATTTCAGTCCAGCCATCCTGAACGAGATCCTTCTCGACGATGCCGCCGGTGGTGAGGACGTTGAAATTCTCCATGCGCTCCCGCTGCCAACCCGGATACAGGTTCGCTGCCCACTCGGGATCCGTCGGTCGGTTATTGCGTACGTCGATGGAGGAGGGCGTGCGCTGGAAGACGTAAAGCTCCTTCGCCGCGGCACCGAGGTGCGGGACGCACTGCACGGCGGTGGCGCCGGTGCCGATCACCGCGACGCGCTTGTCCTCGAGCTTGTCGAGGTTCCCCTCGGGTGAGCCCCCGGTGTAGTCGTAGTCCCAGCGGCTGGTGTGGAACGTGTGGCCGCGGAAGGAGCGGATGCCGGGAATGCCCGGCAGCTTCGGCCGGTTCAGGGGGCCGTTGGACATGATCACGAATCGGGCGCGCATGGCGTCGCCGTGGTTCGTACGGATGATCCAGCGCTCAGAAGCCTCGTCCCAGGACAGGTCAGACACGGCCGTCTGCAGGCAGGCGTTGCGGTACAGGTCGTAGTGCCTGGCGATGGCGCGCGAGTGCTCCAGGATCTCCGGCGCGAAGGCGTACTTGGAGGTCGGGACGTAGCCGAGCTCCTCGCACAGCGGCAGGTAGATGTAGGCCTCCGTGTCGCAGGCCGCGCCGGGATAGCGGTTCCAGTACCAGGTACCGCCGAAGTCACCGGCCTCCTCGATGATGCGCAGATCCTCAAAGCCGAGCTCACGCAGGCGCGCGCCGGTGATCAGGCCGCCGAAGCCGCCGCCGATGATGACGATCTCGACCTCGTCGGTGAGCGGATCCCGTTGCAGCGGCGCATCGATATAGGGGTCGCCCGAGTAGTGCTCGAACTCGTCTGCGATGCGTACGTACTGTTTATTTCCGTCCGGGCGCAGACGCTTGTCGCGCTCGATGCGGTACTTCTCGCGCAGGGCATCCGGATCGAAGTCGTGGGGCTCGGCGGCGAGGGGCTCGGCGGCGAGGGGCTCGGCGGCGAGGGGCTCGGCGGCGAGGGGCTCGCTGTCCCCAGGGCGGTTCATCGCGTAATCGGACATCAGCTTGCATCTCTGTCAGATGAAAATCGTGCCGCGGGCGTAGCCGCGCAGGACGGCGCGGCGGGCTCCGTCTTCGAGCGGGAGGGCGAGATCCGCGGTTGGCTCGTAGTGGTAAGGCGTTTCTTCGGGCCGGTGGGCGCGGCGGGCGGCGATGGCAAGTTGCACTAGACGGGCGCGCTCGGCGATAACCTTGGCGTCGTAGCGACGGCGGCCCGCAGGAGCGTCTTTCGCCGGGCGTGGCATCTCGACCTCAACGCCCTCCACCGCGTTACGGGGGAAAAAGCCCCAGACGAAGGAGATGCGCGGATCGGGCGAGGCATTGGCGAAGGAGCCATGCACGCACTGGCGGTTCTGAACAGCGACGTCGCCGCGTTCGCAGAGCATGGGCACGGCGTCAGGCAGGCGCGTGGAGCCGCCGTTCGCGGCCACACGGGCGCGCAGGTCGACGCGGCCGTGGCGGTGAGTACCCGGGACGGTCCACAGGGCGTTCGCGGGGGTGGTGCGATGGAGTTGCGCCATGAAGTTCACGCCGTGGGAGATGGGGTGCCAGGTCGGGCTTTCCCAGTGCGTGGTGCCGTCCTGGTGCCAGGCGATGGAGGCCCCGAGCCCCGGCTCCTTGAGGAAGATGCTGTCGTTGTAGGGCACGAAGTCCGGTCCGCAGATCGCCTCGGCGACACGCAGGACATCAGGGTGTGCCGACAGGTGCAGGGCCGAGTCCATGGATTCGAACAGCCCGAGCATCAGAAAGATGGCCGACTCCGGCGCGGCGGCGTCCGCCACCGGTTCCTCCATGCGTACCGGATGACGCCCGTTCAGCAACTCCGTGCCGCCCCAGGGATCGGCCAGCGGACGGGCCCAGAGCAGTTGCGGAAGCTGTGCGGCGGAATCGACGGGCCGGCCGAGGCGATCAGTCTGCGCGCCCTCTGTACGCGGTGTCCGGGCGAGAAGGGCATCAAGGTCGGCGTCGAGTTCCGCGAGTTCAGTGTCATCGAGCACCCCTTCGAAGACGTAGAACCCGGTATCGTGGATGGCCTCACGGATCTCGGCGGCCAGGCGCCCATCGGCGTCGAAGCGCAGCGGCCCGCGGTTCCCCAGTGCCCGGGCGCGCTCGGCACCCGCGGCGAAGTAGTCGTCGGTGTTCTGTTTCATGGCCATCGCGTTGCCCCTCCGCTCGTCGCCTGGCGGCGCGGCTTCCTCGTCACTGTAGTCAATTGCCTGCCCTTCAAGCTAGTGGGCCGGGGATCGACAGTAAAACCCGGTACGCCAGCCAACAGACGCAGCCTGAGCCCATCTGCCATGTTGCTTTCTGCTGGATCCCGCGATGGGTTCGCAAATGGCGCAAACAGCAGACGCGGCGCTCATCTGGACTTGACCTCGCGCAGAGGAGGTAGCTTGACGGTATCGACACTATGCCCCCGGGGCGCTGCCCCCAGACTCTGGCGGTCCTTGGTCAAGGCGATGACATGAGGATCTAGACGACATGAGGATCTACACGTGGAAAGGACCGGAAGGAAACGTGGGCGACGCCCTCAACGCCTGGATGTGGCCCAAGGTTTTCGGATGTCAACATTTCACTTCCAGGTCGCCCGATCAGTTCATTGGCATTGGCTCGATTCTCGATGAGCGTCATGCCGGAGCAGGACGAAAGCTGGTGTTCGGCGCCGGTGCACGGGGACCTGACACGTTGCCTGATGTGTCAGGCAGCGACTGGGATATCGCATTCGTCCGCGGCCCGAACACAGCGGCCGCTCTGGGGCGGCGGGACATCGACTGGATCAGTGATCCAGCCATCATCGTGCCGTTGCTGGAGGGTGAGCACCGTGAGATTGAATCGTCATTGCTTCCAGCCGGCAACCGGCTGCGCGTCGGTTTCGTCCCTTATTTTGCGACGCATCGAACCTTTGCCGAATCCATAGCCAATGCTGCCGGACTTGTTCTGATTCCGCCCACTCTGGATCCTGATCGATTTCTGGTGAGGCTCCTTACCTGCGATGTCATCATTGCCGAAGCGATGCATGGTGCCATTCTCGCGGATGCGTTCGGCATTCCCTGGATGGCTTGCCGAATCTCCAGTGCGCGCAGGGAGGGCGCGACCCACGCATTCAAGTGGACGGACTGGGGGAAGTCACTTGATCTGGATATCGAGTTCTTTGATCTCCCTTATTTAGGCCACCGGTCGGGTCTGCACTTTCCGCTTGACGTCCTCATCGCAGGTTACGTGCAGAAGTGCGGACGCGTGCTCAGGCGCATGGTGCGCGACGGCGACTGGCAGTTGAGCGACAGAACGATTCTCGAAGCGCGGCAGCGGAGCATCCTCCTGGCCGTCGATGACACTCGGAAGCGGCTGCTGCAGAGCCCGGAGCCGACGATTGCGGTGCAGGCATAGCGATCCGACCTGTGCGGATATGTGGGCTCAATTCGATCCCTCACGATGCCGAGTTCTCGAGCTGCCGAGCGTCATGTGCGTTCGGACTCATCTTTTCGTAGGCTCCTGGTCCATAAGGGAAGTGCTGATCAATTCCTAAGATGGATTTGCACGAATGTAGCTACGGGCTTCTGCTTCAGCGAGCCTGAAGGTGGCAGGGTGTTGGCTGCTTTTGCAGAGGTTCGGTCTGGCTTCGGGGGCTGCGTGGTGATCAGAATCGACCCGGACATCGAGCATCAGCAGGCTGTCGTTGCGCATCACAGACGGTGCCGCGGCCGCGGACGACGCTGGGCGCCCCATGCGTGCCCGGGGGTAGCGGTTTGAAGTCCATTTCGAGCACCGGGTTTGCGCTGTTCGGTGCAGCGCTGGTCGCGATCAGTTACGGGCTTGCGCGTTTCGCTTTCGGCCTGTTCGTGCCGCCGATCCGCGCCGAGCTGGAACTGACGCCTTACGTCATCGGTATCATCGGCGCGCTGCCGCTCATCAGTTTTTTGCTGGCCACCCTGGTCGCGCCGTTCGCCGCCGATCGTCTCGGCGCCCGCAACACGGCTGTACTCTCGGCTGGTTTCGGTGTTGGCGGCCTCGCGCTGATCAGTCAGGCCACGGGCTCGCTGTCGCTGAGCACTGGTGTATTCGCTTGCGGCATCTGCACCGGCCTGATGATGCCCGCGCTGACCGCCGCCATGCAGGCGCTGGTGCAACGCTCGCTGCACGGACGCGTGAGCTCCGTCATGAACGCGGGTACCAGTGTCGGCGTGATCGTCGCCGTACCTGCGGTCCTGTTCCTGGCTGACGCCTGGCGTTTCGCGTATGTGTCCTTTGCCGTTCTGGCCAGCATCGGGGTCATGGCCGCGTGGTACTTCATTCCCTCGGTGTCTCGGATCATGCCGGCGAACGCCGAGCCGCCGCCTCCGATCAGTGCGCTGCAGTGGTCCCGTCTGTTCCGACTTTCGCTGTTTGCGTTCGCGATGGGCTTCGTGTCGGCGGCGTACTGGATCTTCGCTCCCGATCTGGCGGTCACCCTCGGCGCCCTGCCGTCCGACGAAACCGGGTGGCTGTGGCTTGCAGTGGGGATCGCCGGCCTCGGAGGTGCCGTGGTGAGCGACCTCGCCGATCGCAACAACCCACCCATCACGCACGCCCTGATGCTGATGATGATGTCCGCCAGCCTTGCCTTGCTTGCGGCCAGCCCCGGTCAGCTCCCGCTCGCGGTGTTTTCCGCGCTGGTCTTCGGGCTCGCCTACATGAGCCTGACGGGGTTGTACCTGCTGACCGGCATCCGCCTTTTACCGGGCCGACTGTCGATGGGACCGGTGCTGCCCTTCATGGCCTGTGCGCTGGGGCAGGCGGTTGGCTCCCCCGTCATGGGCGTGCTGGTGGACGCCTTCGGGTATGCCGATGCGTTTGCCATCTTCTCGGCCATCGGCATTGTGGTGGCGATCTCATCGCCGCTGTATCCGCGCTACCTTGACCAGGTGCCTGAAGAAGAGGCGGCGGCAACGGGCCTGCAGGCGGCATTCGACCATCAACTCCTCGGCGCGGATGGCGAGCCACTCGAACTCGCCACGGAAGAAACTGAGACACCCGTCGTCGACAAGCTTTCAGGCCCAGCGTCCACGCGCTACGAGATTGCCGCCGGACCGGAAGCGAGGCGCGGTTATGATTAGCCCGCCTCAGATCTGCGCACCCGGCGTTCGAGCGCGAGCTGGTCGGATGCTTCCGCGGTGACGCTGACTTGACGTGAAGGATTGCAGGGTGTGGTCAGCCGGGCTGCCGGTCGGTTGTCTCAGGGTCGAGTCGGCGAGCCAGTTCGGCGATGTGTGCGGGGCGGGTTTCGCAGCAGCCGCCGACTATGGATGCACCCTGATCGACCCAGCGCAGCGCGTGGTCGGCGTAGGCCTGCGGCCCGAGGTCTCGGCGTGCCTCAAGCGCATCGACTGCCGACTTGGCTGTGATCTGTCCGACGTCGTGATGGGACGGCCCAACTCCAGGGTCTGTCCACAGGCGCAACTGCTGCTTCAGGAAAGCATAACAGGGCATTTGAAGGAGGGTTACGGGATTGCCGCGATGCGTTGACCGAAGTCAGGGCTTCGTGAGGTTCGGATGTGCTCTTCGAGGTGGGTGCGAGGCGGGCAGTTGGCCACTGCGTTGACCGCCATCAATGAGTGGTCCGGCGTTCCGGGGCATATTGATCCCGTTGCGGCCATCGGGTGGTGGCGATGGTCCTGGGCGGAAACGCTTCCGCCACAGCCTCATCGATGTGAGCAGAAAAGCGATTGCACCCAGCCGATAGAGTCCCGCAGCTTTACGAGGTGAGAGATGGTGAGGCCGACAGAACGCAAGAATGTGTTTGTGCTGGGGTTCGATGAACGCCACAGTGCTGATTTGCAGCGCATTCGCGGCGCTGACAGGTTTGTCTTCCATCCACTGTTGAGCTCTGAGGAATTGATTTACCAGAAGCAGTTCGAGATTGAGGATAAGTTGGAAAAGGCTCGGAATATACTGCGCAAGTTTGACGGTCCGGTCGATGCCATCGTGTGTCACTGGGACTTCCCGGTAACACCCATGGCAGCCATCTTGTGCGAGGAACTGGGGCTTTTCGGCCCGTCACTGGAAGCCCTCCTGAAATGCTCGCACAAGTACTGGAGCCGGGTCGAGCAGCGCAAAGTCGCGCCTGAAAATACCCCGGGTTTTTGTGCTGTGGACCCGTTCGAAGACGACGCTCTGGAGAAAGTCACTCTCGATTATCCGTTCTGGATAAAACCGGTGAAAGGCTATGGATCCTTGCTGGGTTTTCGCATCAACAACGCGGCGGAATTCCACCGGGCCATCGAGATCGTTCGGGCTCGCATCAAACGACTTGGTGATCCGTTCAACGAAATCCTTAAGCGCGTCGACGTGCCTGACGAGGTGGCGGGAGTGACCGGCAACCATCTCGTGGCCGAGGAATTCCTCGGTGGGATGGAGATCGCGCCGGAAGGCAGTGTGCAGCACGGCGTCTATCGCGCACATGGGATGATCGACATGGTGCGGGACCGCAACCACAAGAGCTTCCTCCGCTACGAGTATCCCTCCCGGGCGCCGCGCAGGGTCCAGCAGCGGGCCATCGATCTGGCGCAGAAAGTACTGCTGCAGATCGGCTTCGACAATGCCTGCTTCAACATGGAGTTTTTCTGGAACCAGGATACGGACAAGCTCTCGATCATCGAGATCAACCCGCGGATTTCCCAGTCCCATTGTTACCAGTTCGAGATGGTCGACGGCATGTCGAACCACGAGATCGCGGTCCACGTAGCGCTGGGTGACAAACCGCAGTTTGAATACGGCAAGGGGCCGTACGAGCACGCAGCCAAGTTCCTGCTGCGTCGTTACACGCATCAGGATGAGATCGCGACCCACGTGCCAACGCGAGAGGAGCTCGATCGACTGAAGTCCAGGCAGCCCGATACCGATGTGGTGGTCATGCTGCAAAAAGGCCACCGCCTGTCCGAGTTGATGGATCAGGACGCCTACAGTTACCTGCTGGCCGAGGTGTACGTGGCGGCCCACACGACCCATGAGATGCTGGTGAAATACCGGCAGGCGGTGGACCTGCTGCCCTTTGCGTTCGAACCGGTTTCCGAGAAACAGCCGGCGTGACGATTGAGCACGTTCCTTGGGAATCGTTACCCCGGGACATCGAGTGCATCGAGCATGTCTGGATCCCGTTGGCCGGCGGTCAGCGACTGGCTGCGCGAATCTGGCGACCGAAAGATGTGGCGAGCCATCCGGTACCGGTAATTCTGGAATACCTTCCCTACCGCAAGCGGGATCTGACGCGGTCCCGTGACGACATCATGCATCCCTACCTGGCTGGTCATGGTTACGCCTGTGTAAGGGTGGACCTGCGCGGCAGCGGAGAATCCGACGGGGTGATGGTCGATCAGTACCGCGAGCAGGAGCTGGACGATGGGATACAGGCCATCAGCTGGTTGGCTGAGCAGCCATGGTGTGATGGCAATGTGGGGATGGTGGGGATCTCCTGGGGCGGCTTCAACGCGCTGCAGATCGCCTGCCGCCGCCCGGACGCACTGAAGGCGATCATCACCGTCTGTTCCACCGACGATCTTTACGCTGACAACATGCATTACATGGGCGGCTGCCTGCTTACTGACAATCTCTCGGAATCCACCACCATGTTTTCCGTCAACAGCTGCCCGCCTGACCCGCAGCTCGTCGGCGAGCGCTGGCGGGAGATGTGGCTGGACCGGCTTGCCGGAAGCGGATTGTGGCTGGATACGTGGCTGCGTCACCAGCGCCGCGACGCATACTGGCGGCACGGCTCAGTATGCGAAGACTACACCGCCATCCATTGCCCGGTGATGGTCGTGGGAGGTTGGGCGGACGGGTACACCAACGCCATTTTCCGTTTGCTCGAACATCTGACCGTTCCGAGACAGGGTCTGATCGGCCCCTGGGGCCATCGATACCCCCACATGGGCGTTCCTGGTCCGGCTATCGGTTTCCTGCAGGAGGCTCTGCGCTGGTGGGACCACTGGCTGAAACAGGAACACACCGGAATCATGGATGAGCCGATGCTGCGCGCCTGGATGCAGAACAGCGTGCCGCCCACCACCTACTATCGAGAGCGTCCCGGTCGCTGGGTAGGGGAATCACAGTGGCCGTCGCCGCGAATCCAGACCAGGCGTTTTTGGATGGGGGCGTGGCGACTTGATGCAGGTGCCGAACGGGACAAGGATGCGCCGTCACCCGACATGACCATTCAGTCACCTCTGAGCGTTGGCCTGTTCGCCGGCAAGTGGTGTTCCTACACCGCCACGCCAGACCTGCCGCATGATCAGCGCGAGGAGGACGGCGGCGCCCTGGTCTTCGAGAGCCACCCTTTGACCGAAGATGTAGAGATACTCGGCGCAGCGGTGCTGGAACTCGAGGTTGCCAGCGATCGGCCAGTGGCCATGGTGGCAGTCCGGCTTTCCGACACCGCGCCGGACGACAAGGCCACTCGCGTGACCTACGGAATTTACAACCTCAACCACCGCAACGGTGACGATCGTCCGGAAGCGCTCACGCCGGGGGAGTTCTATCACGTACGGATACCGCTGAATCATGTGGCGCAGGTTTTCCCTAAAGGCCATCGCCTGCGTCTGAGCGTATCCACTTCATACTGGCCTCTGGCGTGGCCCTCTCCGGAGCCGGTACGGCTGACAGTCCGCACAGCGGGGTCCGCACTGCTGCTGCCGGTGCGCCCGCACTGCGATGGCGATTCCGCGATCCGTTTCCAACCACCGGAAGGCGCACCTCCGCTTGAAGTGACCCAGCTTGAACCTCCGCACCACAACTGGCTGGTCCATCGCGACCTCGCCACGGACATCTCGACACTGGAAGTGGTTGAGGATGAGGGAGTGTTCCGGATCGAGGCTATCGGTATGGAGCTCGGCAACTGCACGCGCAATTGGTTTACCTACCACAGTGACGACTTCAACTCGCCGAAGGGCGAAACGAAGACTGAACGCAGCTTCCGGCGAGGGGACTGGTTCGTGCGCACCCGGACGCACACCGTCCTGACCGCCGATGCCCGGAATTTCTATGTCTGCGCGGAGCTCGATGCCTGGGAAAACCAGAAGCGCGTGTTCTCGCGCAACTGGGACCTGACGATTCCGCGGGATTTCCTGTAATCAGAGGCCTGCCCGATCAAAGGGCCGGAGTGAAATCACTGCGGCTGCGGCATGAACAGCCCCGCATCGTCGAATCCAGAAGTGCTGAAGAGCGCAGCGAGTTCACGGTCCGCATCGACCGGTGCGTGCAACCTGACGATGCCGCGCGCGGCGGCTTCCTCGAGTAGCAGCCCGAGCAGGCGGCGAAGTCCCGTATACGGTCAGTATCGTCGGGACGAACCGGCCGGACCTCCAGGCTGGTTCCGGCTGCGTCGATGAGCCTCCTGAAAAGCTCTTCGGGATAGGGCCGTATAGCCAGACGTGAACTGCCGGGCTCCGCTGCTGGCATGATGCGCACACGAAGCATCCCGGCACGCCGGAATGCGCAGTCATAGACCGCATCCGCGCCGACCAGGGCCCCGGTATGGGAGGCTGCCGCCCGGGCGCCGGCCGGGTGGCGCCCGGATTTGCAGACGATCACCGGCTTGTTGCGCGCAGCGGCCCGTGCCGCAGAGAGGAACTTGCGCGGCTGCTTCACCGCTTCGATGTAGAGCAGGATCGCCCGGGTCGTGTCGTCTTCCGCCAGTTCGTCGAGCATGTCGCCGAAATCCACGTCGCTCATGCTGCCCAGGGCGATCAGTCGGGAGAAGCCGATGTTGCGGCTATGGGCCCAGTCCATCGCCGCGGCGCGCGTCCCCCGCCGGCCCAGGTTGTCGATGAGACCGGGCACCGTTGCCGCGGGTGTGGCGATCACGGCCAGATCCGGTGCCGGGCCATGAATCGGCAGGAAGCGCGCCGTCCATTGCGGGATCCTGCACCGTCAGTCTGCGCTTTGATCGAGAGCGCGGGCGAGCGCCGCTCTCAGTTGTCCGGGATCCACGGGCTTTGCGAATACGTGCAGGGCGCCGGCTGCCAGAGCGCGCTTTGCCAGCGCACCCTCCGGGGCGGCGGTCAGGACGACGGTCGGCATACCCATGCCGTGATTGCGAAGATGTTCCGTCAGCTCTGCACCGTTCATCCTCGGCATATGGAGGTCGAGCAGCAGGCAGACGCAGTCCGGCTGCTGACCATGCGCGTGTTCGAGAAAGGCAGGCGCGGAGGCGAACGTTCGAGCCCGCCAGCCCGAAGCCTCGATCAGCAAGGCGAGTGCCGCTCGGACACCCGAGTCGTCATCGACGACGTACACAAGCGGCGCGGATGAGTTCATGAGTGTCGCATGCTGCATCGGTTCAATATGCTGCCACCATGCTCGGCTTGCGCGCATCGCGCGTTGCGTTTGGTCAGTCTTTGGTGAAAAAGTCGGATTGTGCCTCGAGGGTGTGAGGCGCAGGTCAGGATGGGCCGAGCATGTGTTCCAGGCGCACCAGATCCGCCAGCTGGCGCAGCTCGAGCTTCTTCATGGCCCGGCTGCGGTGCACTTCGACGGTGCGTTCGCTGATGCCGAGTTCGACCGCTATGACTTTATTGGCCAGGCCCTCGGCGACCAGCCTGGCAATCTCGAGTTCGCGCCGGGTGAGCTTGGCGATGCGCTCGGAGATCTGCTGGCTTTGCTTCCTGCGCCGGAGGGCCTCGCGATGCCGGGAGATGGCCTGCCGGATCAGTCCGAGCAACTCCAGGCGGGTGAAGCCGGGTTTCTCCAGGAAGTTCATCGCACCGTTCCGAATGGCCTCGACGGCCGCCGGGACATCCCCGTTGGCCGTGAGGAAGATGATGGGGATCTCCCAGTTCCGTGCCTGCAATATCCGCTGAACTTCCAGTCCATCCATGTCAGGCATGTGCAGATCGAGCAGGATACAAGCCGGTTCATCGGTCGGCGTCCAGTCCAGCAGCGCCTGCCCGCAGGCAAAGGTCTCGGTGGCGAAGCCGGTGGCATCTATGAGCATGCGAAGTCCGTCGCGAACCGCGCTGTCGTCGTCGACGATGAGGACGGTGCCCTGTTCAGCGTTCCTCGCTGTCATGGTCCTTTCCTTCCTGGAAAGACGGCAGCATGAGGGTGAAGCGCGCGCCACGTTCGGGATCGTTCGCTGCCGTCAATGTTCCGCCGTGCTGCTCGACGATGGAGCGGCAAATGGACAGGCCCTGACCGAGGCCTTGGGGGCGGGTGGTGAAAAACGGATCGAACAGCCGCTCGAAATGCCCGTCAGCGATGCCGGGCCCGCTGTCAGTGACCGTGATGCAGCAGCTCGTTGTGTCTGCATCGAAACGGCTCTCAATCTCGAGAACCCGCTCAGCCTCCGTGTTGGCCATGGCTTCCACGGCGTTGTGGATCAGGTTGAACAGCACCTGCTCGATCTGGACCCGGTGGGCCATGCAGTGACCGATGTTGTCGTTCAGGTTGCGGACGACCTTGACTCCTGTCGTTTCGATCTCGTGGGACAGGAGTTTGAGTACGGTATTGATCATGGTGTTGGGGTCGTGAGCGTCGGCACCATGTCCTGCGTCCTTGCGCAGGAAACTACGGACTGAGTGGATGATTTCGCCAGCGCGCGCTGCCTGCAGGGAAATCTGCTGCAGCGCCTTGCTCAGCGATTCTGGCGGCACCTGGCCCTTCTCCAAGCGTGCGAGAAAGGCCTCCGCGGTGGCCCGGATGGCGGTCAGCGGTTGACTCAATTCATGGGCGAGGCCTGTCGTCAACTCATTCATTCCTGCCCGGCGATCGAGGTGTGCCAGTTCCCGCAGGTGGTCTCGTGACCGGCGCTCGGCGGCCTTGCGCGCAGTAATGTCGCTGGTGAATCCGACGAACAGCGTTTCGTCATTCTCCGTGAAACTCGCGATGGAGAGGTGCAGGTCGATCCGGGAGCCGTCGCGGTGGCGTCCCGTCACATCGCGGCCGCTACCGATGATCCGGCCCTCGCCGGTGTCGAGGTAGCGTCGGATGTAGTCGTCGTGATCGCTTTGGACCGGTTCCGGCATCAGCAGTTTGACGTTGTGGCCGAGGACGGCTGCTGCTTCGTAGCCGAAGATGCGCTCGGCGGCCGGATTGAAGTGCTGGATGATCCCACGCTCATCGATGATGATGGTGCCGTCGATGGCGTGGTCGAGGATGGTTCGGCCGCGGCGCATCTCGTCCGCGAGCTGTTGGCGAAGTGCCTGCTGCTCGGTGATGTCCAAGGCCGAGATGTAGATGCCGTCGATCTTGCCGCGTTCGTCATGGCTCGGCATGCAGGTGCCATGGATGAACCTGGTGCCGCCCCGAGCGTAGGGCACGGGCCCGTGGTAAGTGGCGTCGCTGCCGGCAAGCGCCTGCGCGAAGCCGGGCCTGAGAACGTTGAAACCGCCGTCACCGATCACATCCCGGATGTGCTTGCCCATCTCGGCATTGGTGTCGAGGCCGAACCAGTGCCGGGAGTTCACATTGATAAAGCGCACGTGGAAGTCGCGATCGAGACGGGCGACGAGGCCCGGGAGGGTGTCGATCAGCTTCCGGAGCTGTTGCGCCCCATGCTGGCGCTTCGCTTCGGCCTGTTCCTGGTAAGTGATGTCGATCCCGGTGCCGAGAATCCGCTGCGGTTTGCCATCCGGGTCGAGCAGCGTGGTGTTACGCCAGTGGAGGAGGCGCTGCTGGCCGTCACTGGTGAGCCAGTGGCTGACGAAGGTGCTCGGGAGGCCCTCCGTGGAGAGGCGTTGGGTCGCGTTCTGAGCTGCGGCCACCTCGACGCCAGGGATCAGGGTCGTCCAGATCGGTCTGCCGACGATCTCGGCGGCGCTGAAGCCAGTGAGCATCTCGCAGGCATGATTGAAGTTGACCACCCGGCCTTCGAGATCGAGGACGACGATCAGCAGTTCAGAGTGGTCGACGAGGGCCTCGAGCAGGGCCTGATCCGGTACTGTGACGGTCCTCGATTCGACGTTGGTAGACGAATGGTTCAAACGCGCCTCGATGCCTCTCAACCCGGCGTAGCGCGAAGCCGGACCAAGCAATTAAAACCGAAATCGCCTCGGATTACGAACGTCGACCCAGCGGCCGGCCGTCAATCGGTTCGGGGCTCTGGCCGAACCCGGAAGCGCGCGTCGAGGCCTTCGCTCAGGTGGGTGATCGCAATGTGCTCCAGCATCGGCAGGATGGCCGCGCCGAAGCGACCATGATGGTTGCGAAATCGGCCCCAGCGCTCCCCGTTCGTGAGCGAGGCGTTAGCCAAGCCTGAGCCGGCCAACGGTGGTCGACATTGACGTTGATCAACGCCACGTCCTGCACCGGCGTGGAGAATGCCGGGTCCTGCGAGGTTTTCGAAGGCGTCATGCCATGACTGCATCCGACCATTCGCTCGAAGTGCGTGCGCGCCTGCCAACGGAGCTGGCTCGCCTCGATGAGCTGGCCGACAACCTGCTCTACGGCTGGGATCGACGGGTACGCGGCCTTTTCTTCCGCATGGACCCGGATTTGTGGCGGACCTGCAACCACAATCCGAAGGTGTTCCTGCGCCGGATTTCTCAGGAGCGCCTTGACGGCCTGGCACGGGATCGGGAGTTCCTGCATCAGTGCCGGGACGTCCTCGGCACGTTTGACGCCTACCTTCAGTCGGCGCCGGAAAGCCGCGGGGGGAAGATCGAGGGTTTCGAAGTGAACTCCGAAACCATCGCCTACTTCTGCATGGAGTACGGGCTGCACGAAAGCCTGCAGCTCTACTCCGGCGGGCTCGGCATCCTCGCTGGCGATCTCTGCAAGGCGGCCAGCGATCTCGATCTGCCGTTCGTCGCGGTGGGCTTGATGTATCGCGTCGGGTTCTTCAACCAGACGCTCACTCGTGACGGCGTCCAGCAGATCGACTACCGCCCGTTCAACCTGGCGGATCTGCCCGTTCGCCTCGTCCGCGATACGGACGGGTCGGAACTTCAGGTCCAGGTGGAACTGCCTGGCCGCATGGTGGCGCTGCGCATCTGGCGGGCCGCCGTAGGGCGGATCGCGCTTTATCTGCTCGATTCGAATGTCGACGCGAACTGTCCAGACGACCGCCGGATCACCTATCAGCTTTATGGCGGTGATCGCTGCACACGGATCGAGCAGGAGATGGTGCTCGGCGTCGGCGGCGTGCGTGCGCTGCGTGCCATGGACCTCGCTCCCACGGTCTGGCACGTCAACGAAGGACATCCGGCGCTGCTGATCCTTGAGCGCTGCCGGGAGCGGGTCGCAGCAGGCATGGATTTCGGCGCTGCATTCGAGGCGACGGCAGCGGCGACCGTCTTCACCACCCACACTGCCGTCCCGGCCGGGCATGACCTGTTTCCGCATGATCTGGCCGAGCGTCATCTGATGCCTACGGCCGAAGCCCTCGGGGTTCCGGTGGCACAGCTGCTCGCGCTTGGAGAGTCTCCCCAGGCCCGGGACGCATTCAACATGACCGCCCTGGCGTTGCGCGGCTCCCGCCAGCACAACGGGGTGAGCGCAGTGCACCGCGATGTTGCGGCGCGCATGGAGGCCTATGTCTGGCCGCAGATCGCCCCTGCCGAGAACCCCTTGATTTCCGTGTCGAACGGGGTGCACACCCCGACCTTCCTGGCGCGGGAGTGGGTTGGACTGTTCGATTCCCGCAATCCGGAGTGGCGTCGGCACCTGTGCGATCACGATTTCTGGCGGGAGACCATCGAGGCTATCCCGGACCACCGGTTCTGGAGTCTGGCGCAGTCTCTGAAGAGCGACGTGTTAGACCAGTTTGGGGCCTGGCTGCTCGCGCAGTATCGGCGCAACAACTACACCGAGGCTCGCATCGAGGCGATGCTCAGGATTTTCTCGCTGGAGAACACCCGGCCGCTGATCATCGGATTCGCACGGCGCTTCGCCACCTACAAGCGGGCGCTGCTGATCTTCGAGGATGAGGAGCGACTCGGCCGGATCCTGTCGGATCCTCAGCGTCCGGTGATCCTGCTGTTCGCCGGCAAGGCCCATCCCAACGACCTGCCCGGCCAGGCCCTGATTGCGCGCCTGCACCAGCTCGCCCAGCAGCCGCCCTTCCGGGACCGGGTATTTCTGCTCGAAGGCTACGACATGGCCCTCGCCCGCAAGCTGGTGACCGGCGTGGACGTATGGCTGAACACGCCGGAGTATCCGATGGAGGCCAGCGGGACATCCGGGCAAAAGGCCGCCATGAACGGCGTGATCAACCTGAGTGTGCTGGATGGCTGGTGGGCGGAGGGGTTTGACGGCGGTAACGGCTGGGGGATTGCACCGCACGATGGTGACGTGACCGCGGAGGAGCGGGACCGGCTCGAGGCGGAGGAATTGCTCGACCTGCTCGAGCACGAGGTGGTTCCGAGCTACTTCGACATGGGGCCAGGCGGTTATTCGCCGGACTGGGTGGCCCGATCCAAGCGATCCATGTACACGGTGCTGCCGCGCTTCAATGCCGAACGCATGTTGTTGGATTACGCCATCCGGATGTATCGGCCAGCGGCGAAGCTCGGCAGGCTGCTCGCGGCCGATGATGGCGATACGGCCCAGGCCTTGGCGCGTTGGAAGGCGCGCGTCCGCGAAGCCTGGTCGGGTGTGGCGCTGGACTGGTCGGAACCACCGCCGACGATGCTCGAGCATGGTGCGCGCGCCCGATTGCGTCTCCGTGTCAGGTTGAACGGCCTGACGGCCGAGGACGTGGCGGTGGAGTGCGTGCTCGGCTTTGGCGAAGGTGCCTGCCCGGCGCGTCAAGCCTACCGTTTCCGCGCCGACACCGCAGTGGTCGATGACGCGCAAACGTTCTCGCTCGATCTGCTGCCTCCGGACAACGGCCTGTATCGCATGCAGGTGCGCATCTATCCCCATCATGAGCTGCTGCAGCACCCGTTCGAGATGGGGCTCATGCACTGGCTGTAGCCGGACCGGACCGAGCCGGAGCAGCGTTGACCGTCGTCAACGCTCGAGCATCCTGGGCCTGCTAGCGTATGTCGTCTCGGCCCGGTACCGGGCTTTCCAGCGAGGACTACGCTCATGGCGGCACGAGTAGCGATCAATGGGCTGGGTCGGATCGGCCGGGCGACGCTGAAGCTCACGCACGAGACGCCTGATCTGGAGCTGGTGGCCGTGAACGACGTGGCAGCGGCTGACAACCTGGCCTACCTGCTGCAGTACGACTCGTTCTACGGCCGTTATCCTGAGGTGGTGCGGAACGAGGGCGACGAGCTGCTGGTGGGAAGCGAACGCTATCGGGTCCTGAACGAGGAGGATCCTGCGCGTCTGCCGTGGGCGGAGATGTGCATCGACCTCGTGTTCGACTGCACCGGCGTGTTCACCCGCAGTGAAGATCTGGCGGGGCACCTTACTGCCGGTGCCCGAAAAGTGATCCTCTCGGCGCCGGCAAAGGGCGACGGCATCCCCTTCGTGGTCCATGGCGTGAACGAGGCGGCTGACGCGGACATGGTCTCCTGCGCCAGTTGCACGACCAACTGCAGTGCGCCGGTCATGGAGGTGATCGGACGCCGGATCGGTCTGACCAAGGCGATCATGACCACCATCCATGCCTACACGGTGTCGCAACCCGTGGTGGATACGGCGGCGAAGAAGTGGCGCCGGGGCCGCGCCGCAGCCGTGAACTTCGTGCCGACGACGACGGGTGCGGCCGAGGCCACCGCCCGGACGCTGCCGCAGTTCGAGAACCGTTTCGACGGCATCGCGATCCGCGCGCCGGTGCCGGTGGGCTCGCTGGTGGACATCACGCTGATCACCGAACGCGCCACCAGCGTCGAGGAGGTCAATCGCATTTTCGAGGAGGAGGCCGCGACCGCGCGTTATGACGGCATCCTCGGCGTCACGCACGATCAGATCGTCTCGTCCGACATCATTCAGGATCCGCGCGCATCCATCGTCGATCTGACGCTGACTCGCGTTGTGGATGGCGACTTGGTGAAGATCATGAGCTGGTACGACAACGAGTGGGGTTACGCGGCCCAGATGATCCGCATGGCCGAGCGCATGATCCGGAGCTGATCGCGGCGGTTCATGTCGCGGCCTCGGTGATGGCTTGCCGACCGAAGGAGGTGTCCATGACGGCCCGCAAGCTGCCCTCGCCGCTCGCTTGTGAGGCGCAGTGCAGCGGCCGAGGTTTCGACCGCATCAGCTTCCTGCGTGTGCCCACGATTGCCGGAGGAGTAGGTCATGAATCGCCAGACGACAGACGTGACCGCAGGTCCGACGCCGCTTTCGCCTGACGAGCTCGCGGCGATCGAGGATTACTGGGCCGCAGCCAACTATCTCTCGGTGGGACAAATCTACCTGCTTGCCAATCCCCTGCTGCGCGAACCGCTCGCGCCTGAGCACATCAAGCCGCGATTGTTGGGCCACTGGGGCACCACGCCGGGCCTGAACTTCATCTACGCGCACCTGAACCGTGTCATCCGGATCCGTGATCTGGACATGATGTTCGTCACCGGCCCAGGGCACGGGGGGCCGGCGCTTGCCGCCAACACCTGGCTGGAGGGCTCGTTCTCCGAGGTCTACCCTGAGGTGCCACGAAACCTCGAGGGCATGGCGCGGCTGTTCCGCCAGTTTTCCTTTCCGGGCGGCCTGCCGAGTCACGTGGCACCGGAGATTCCTGGTTCCATTCACGAAGGCGGCGAACTCGGCTATTCGCTGTCCCATGCCTACGGTGCCGCGTTCGACAATCCGGAGCTGATCGTGGCCTGCGTGATCGGGGACGGCGAAGCGGAAACGGGTCCGTTGGCCGCTGCCTGGCACTCGAACAAGTTCCTGAATCCCGCTCGCGATGGCGCGGTGCTGCCGATTCTGCATCTGAACGGCTACAAGATCGCCAACCCCACGGTTCTGGCGCGTATCGGGGTCGATGAACTCGACGCGCTCATGACCGGCTATGGCCACCGCATGATCCTGGTGGACAGTGCTGCACCGGGGGATGTCCATCAGGCCATGGCCGTCGCGCTTGACGAAGCCGTGGAGGAGATCCGCGCGATCCAGCACACGGCGCGGTCGGGCGCCACACCCCGGCGGCCGCGTTGGCCCATGCTGGTGCTGAAATCCCCCAAGGGCTGGACCGGACCTGCGACCGTCGATGGCCGCAGGATGGAAGGGACCTGGCGCGCCCACCAGGTGCCGTTCGCGGACGCAGCCAAACGGCCAGAGCACCGGGCGGTACTGCAACGCTGGCTCGAGAGCTACGTGCCTGAACGTCTGTTCGACGACGACGGTGTGCCGCGGCCGCACCTCGGCCGCTTCATCCCCGAAGGCACGCGACGGATGGGGGCGAATCCCCACGCCAACGGAGGGCTGTTGTGCCAGGACCTGCTGCTGCCGGACTACCGCGCACACGCGGTGACCGTGGCGCAGCCGGGGCACGAATTCGGGGAGTCGACCCGGGTCCTCGGCGGTTACCTCCGCGACGTGATCAAGCGCAACGCCGCGCACGCCAACTTCCGCCTGTTCGGCCCGGACGAAACCGAATCGAATCGGCTCGGTGCGGTGTTCGAGGCCACGGATCGGACCTGGATGGCGGCGACCGGAGCCGATGACGAGCAGCTCTCGGCTGACGGCCGTGTCATGGAAATCCTCTCGGAGCACACCTGCCAGGGTTGGCTCGAAGGCTACCTGTTGACCGGTCGTCATGGCATGTTCTCCTGTTACGAGGCGTTCATCCACATCGTCGATTCCATGTTCAACCAGCATGCCAAATGGCTGAAGGTGGCATCCCACGAGGTACCCTGGCGGCGACCGATCCCGTCGCTGAACTACCTGCTCACATCCCACGTCTGGCGCCAGGACCACAACGGCTTCAGCCATCAGGATCCGGGGTTCATCGACCACGTGGTGAACAAGAAGGCGGATGTGATCCGTGTCTATCTGCCACCGGATGCCAACTGCCTGCTGTATGTGACAGCGAAGGTGCTGGCGAGCCGGAACTTCATCAACGTCATCGTCGCCGGCAAACAGCAGCAGCCCCAGTGGCTCT
>REEU01000064.1 GCA_007694905.1 Gammaproteobacteria bacterium
ATTGCTGGCACGCCTCGCGCCGCCAGGCGATGCTGGAGGCCTGCTGGGAAAAGGCTGGCGCGTTCGTTCACCAGCAGATCATCTGGGTGAAGGACCGTGGGGTGCTCACCCGTTCGCATTACCTCTGGAAGCATGAGCCCTGCTTCATGGGCTGGCGCCGCCCGAACCGTCCGCCGAAGGTGGCCGAGCAGACGCTGCCTTCGACCTGGGAGATGCCGTCCTTCGCCAAGGACGAGCGCCCCGACCATCCGACGCCGAAACCGCTCGACGCCTTCGGCATCCCGATGCGCCAGCATGTGGCGCGGGGCGGGCTTTGCTACGAGCCGTTCTCGGGCTCCGGGTCGCAGATCATGGCCGGCGAGGCCAATGGCCGCCGCGTCTTCGCGATGGAGATCAGCCCCGCCTATGTCGATGTCGCCGTGGAGCGCTGGCAGGCGGACACAGGACGCGAGGCGATCCTCGACGGCGACGGGCGGACCTTTTCCGAGGTGAAAGCTGAGCGGCTGGGTGAGATTGCGGACACAAGCCAATCCGCTTCTGAAAGCGCGTTGTGATCAAGCAAAGAACCGAATGCCGCCAATCGCCAGATCAGCATCGAAATTCCGCCCGATCGCAACGATGCCGATCCGGCGCAGCCTGCGCAGATCGAGCGGGGCATCGATACGGTGCGCATCGAATCCCGCGAAGGGCAATCGATGGGTCTGCCATTGATCCCCGGCGCGGAAACTGCTGCGATAGGATTGCCATGGCCGCACGATATCGGCCGTGCGCAGGTGCAGGTTGTAGGTCTCACCATTGCCGCAGGCGTCGATCTCGATACCGCGCCAGGCCCTCGCGTCAATCTCGCCACCGCCTGGTGCAAGGTCCAGCGCGATCTGAATGAAGCCGCCGTTGTTCTCGAGGCTGACACGCCCCTGCATGCGGATCGCCTGGCGTCCCTGCACGAGTTCGCGGCGCATCGTCCCTTGCGAGACCCCGCCCATGACCCGATCCGAGACCAGTTCCCAGCGCGTAGCATGGCTGGCTTGCGGGTGGGCGGCACTCAGATCATCGATAATATCGCCAGCGTTTGCCATGGCAGATCTCCGAGACAGGCTTAGCACGCCGCCGACAAGTGGCAGGGCAAGGATATCGCGTCGGGTCAGCATCAACATCATGAACATCGCCCTGAGGTTTCCTAGTTCGAACTTACAGGAGAAACCAGCGTGAAGCAGTCCCGCACGATGTCGCTGCTCGAAGCCGTGACCAATGTCGTGGTGGGCTATTTGCTGGCCATCGCGACGCAGTTGGCGGTGTTCCCGATGTTTGGAATCGAGGCCGCGCTCGGCGAGCATCTTCTGATCGGGATTGCCTTCGTCGGGGTCTCGCTGGCAAGGGGATACCTGCTGCGACGGGTTTTCGAGGCGGCCAGAGCGAAATAAGCCGGGTCAGATCGTGGGAGCAACGTGTCTGTTTGGCCCCGGCGTTTCGACTGATGAGCTCTCCTGCCTCCAAGGGGAGTCCTCAAGGCGGTTGCAGACATGGCTTGGACATGGCACGAGCAATCAAATCACTCGATTGGAGTAACGTGACCATGCTGTATGTCGATATTCCCACGAAGAGCGAGCTCAGCAAGCTGGTCTCCGCCCGCGGCGAAGCCCTGATCAGCATTTTCCTGAAAACCACGCCCGAGACACAGCACATCGACGCTGCGCGTACGCGTTTGAAGCAACTCACCAACGAAGCTGTTGCGCAACTTGAAGGGGTCGGCGTCGCCAAGCGCACGATTTGGCCCATCGAGGAGCAGTTGCACGACCTGATCGACGATGACGAGTTCTGGCGCACACAGGCCAACAGCCTGGCCATTTTCATCACCCCGGACTCGCTGCTCACATATCGTTTGCCCAACCACCTGACCGAGACCGTGCAGGTGGCCGATCGCTTTCACCTGAAACCGCTCCTGCGTGTCGTGTCGATGCCGCAGCATGCTTTCATCCTAGCGCTGGCCGAGAACGAAGTGCGGGTGATCGAGCTTCTAGGCGACCAGCCGGCGCAGGAAATCCGCGTCCCGGATCTTCCCAAGGACGCAGCTTCCGTTGCGGGGACCGCGAATGTCAACTCGCGCAACTATTCAGGGCGTCTGGGAGGGGACAAAGGGCAGAAGCACCACTTGCGCCAGTACTGCCGCAAAATCGACGCGGCCCTGCGCGGGCTTCTAGCGGGGCGGTCCGAGCCGCTGATCCTGGCCGCAACCGATCCACTTCTGTCGATATATCGATCGATCAACAGTTATGCCCATATAGCCGAGACCGCGCTCGAAATGAGCCCCGTGCGTATCACCCCGCATGACCTGGGAACCGACGCCCGCAAGATCATAGACCAGCTGAACGCAGATGCCGTCGCCGAATTTGCGCGGCTCTATGCCGAGCGCGAGAATGAAGGTCGCGCCACCACGCAGCTGACCCGCGCCGCGCGCGCTGCGACCTTTGGCGCCGTTGATTCCCTTCTCATCGACATCGACAGCGTGATACCCGGCCTGGTCGACGAGGACACCGGCGAAATCTCGTTCGACACCGAAGACAGTGCCGAGAGTTACGGGGTTGTTGACGAAATCGCGGGCCGTGTTTTGGCGAATGGCGGGCAAGTGCTTGCCGTACGCCGCGGCGACATTCCACAGGAGGCAGACCTCGCAGCGATCCTGCGCTTCGCAATCTGACCATCAGGCCCGCCGCGAAACCAAGGTCCAGAACTATGCCCTGTCCTTTCGTGGCAGATCGGCAGGGTTCGCTCGATTCTGGAATGACCGTTGCCAAAACTGGCAACAAGCTGCTGTGAACGCCCGCCATGGGCTTTTCACGTGAATTGGGTTCCACCTCCTGTGAATCGTTTCGTGTGGCGGCGGGGTTCTGTTGCCCGCCGCCAGCGGTGTCAGCTCCACTCTTCCTCATCCGCGGCATTGCGCCCGGCGATTCGTCCGAAAACGATGGCATCGCCATAGGCGCAGCCACCCAGCCGAACCGCGCCGTGCACTCCGCCGGTGATCTCGCCCGCGCAATACAGGCCCGGGATCACCTCTCCGGTGGAAACATCGAGCGCCTGCGCCTCGGTGTTGATCCCGACGCCGCCCATGGTGTGGTGAATTTTGGGGGTCAGGCGCATCGCATACCAAGGCGGCGTATCCAGCGAGGTCTGATCGCGTTGCATGGCGCGTCCCCATTGCGCATCTTCGCCCGCTTCGACAGCAGCGTTCCAGTTGGAAATCGTCTCTTCCAACGCGTCGAGCGGTACGTCATGCGCATTCGCCAACTCCTCCAGAGTGTCGAAGCGCATAACGACCTCGCGTTCGAGCAACTGCTCCATCAACTCCGCTTCAATTCGCTCGGCACCATCAGCATCGGCAATGGCGATGGTTTCATCTCCAACCCGCAGCATCGCATCCGCCCGGGTCTTGCGATCGGCGATCTCGTTGACGAACCGCTCGCCGGTAAGAGTATTGATCCAGATTCCATGCACGGTCGTCATGACGCCAAAATCAAAGCCGAGGCCAAAGCCGCGTTCATCAGGGCTGAGCGGGGGGAGAAGCTGGATCCATGACAGCTGGATCGGCGTGCAGCCGATCTTCAAGGCCTCGCGAAGCGCCTCGGCGGTGGAACCAGGTTGGTTGGTGGAGCTGAACCCGTCCTCGAGCCTTGGATCCTGCAGCATGCGAAAGGCGACGTCATTGCCAAACCCGCCCGCAGCCAGCACGACCGCTTTGCCGGCCTTGATGTGGCGTATCTCGCCACTGCCGTCATCGGGAAACGGGACGCCCTCGCGCACTGCGACACCCTTGACCCGCCCATCGGCGTCGCGCAGCAGGTGCTGCAGCGCCACCCTGGTACGCGGCTCGACACCGTTTTCGCGCAGCCGTTCCATCAGCGGTCGGGTGAGACCTGACCCATCGCCGGCGTCCGTATAGTACGAGCGCGCCACGGAGTGGCCACCCAGATGGACCAAATTGTCACGATACTCAACGCCGATCTCCTCGATCGACCACATCAACGCATCGAGCGATTCGAACGCAACCTTGCGCGCCAGTTCGACATGGTTCATGTCGAGCCCGGCGGCGAGCATGTCCTCAAGCAGGCTCTCGGGCGAATCCTCGATCCCCTGCTCCTCCTGAAGCGGGGTTCCCGCCACTGACCAAAAGCCGCCGCTGATCACGGAATTGCCACCCCGAGACGGCATCTTCTCAAACAGCGCAACCGACGCACCCGCCTTGCGCGCCTCATAGGCGGCGGAGAGACCTGCAAATCCGCTGCCGATCACTACTACATCGTAGCTCTCGTCCCAGCTTTCCGGGACCCCGGCGCTTGTGGCCGCCGTGGGCACAGCGAGTGCACCGGCACCTGCGGCAAAGGCAGCTCCTGCCTGCAGCAAACCACGCCGGCTTACGGACATCCGATGCTGGCTCTTGTCCTGTCGTGTCATGTTTCCAACCTCCGGTCTGGAATCTGGTGAATAGCCCACTTCAGGGCTAATTCTTTGACGTGCATCGCGAACTCCACGCGGGAAAAAGCACGTAGCAACCCCACTTAAATAACATGACAGAAAAGAGCATATATTCGCATTGACCTCGGTCAATGTGTGCGTGCTGGATAACCGGGTGTAGTTGACACATGAGCTTTGAAAGACTGCATCCCGAACTGCGAACGATCACGAAGACAGCTCCCGCGGACAACTCCATATAAATTGCGGTCTCCGGGATCTGTCTCTGAACTCGCATTACCGAAGTAGGCCGGTTTCGTCGCCGCACCTGTAAATGGCTTCGGCACGCTGCGGGATGCCTGAATGACGGCTTAGGGCTCTTCGCGTCGATCGCCAGCAGCCACTGCTGACTGAGCAGCCGCCGTCCAGCAGGACGGCGGCTTAATCGAGTTGTTGGGCTGGCCCTTCAGTCCTCGGCGATCTTGTACGCCCTCCCGCGCCCCTCGATCTTCCCGGCGGTGACGGTCAGACTGAGCTTCTTCTTCAGGGCGCCCGACAGGGCACCCCGGACGGTGTGCGACTGCCAGCCCGTCGCGACCATGATCTCCTCGATGGTCGCACCACCCTCAGTGCGCAGCATGGCAATCAGCGCCTCCTGCTTGGTGCCGCTGCGGCGGCGGGCGGACTTCGGTGCGTGGGTGGCTTCGGTCTCGGCGGGAGCGTCCTGCTGCACCTCCGGGTCGTCGGGGATCCCGAGCGTGACATAAGCGAGTGGCGTGGCGCGGAGCGTGAGCGGCCCGCGCTCCTCGTCGTGGCGCCAGACGGTGTTGTGGTCGGTGGCGGGCGCTTCCTCGATCAGCCCGCGCTTGAGCAGGCTCTTGCAGACATTGCCAACGGCGCCGCCCTTGAGGCTGGCGGTGATGGGGAACACCATCGCGTCCTCGCGCGCGCAGGCGGTGGA
>REEU01000108.1 GCA_007694905.1 Gammaproteobacteria bacterium
GTCGGCGGCATGGTGTCGGCGATGTTCGTTCTGCTGGTGCTCGGCGACGTCAGCGCGGAGAACTATGAGCGTATCCGCTGGGTCGGACCCTGGGCGGCGTTCTTCTTCTTCGTCGCTGCGCTTCCCACCTTTATCTGGGTGCGCGAACCCGGTGTGGCCGCGTCATGGCAACCAGCTGGGGGTTACCTGCGTGCCGGCATCGCTCAGGTAACGTCGACGCTCACCCACATGGAGGCGCATCGCGATCTTGCCGTGCTCATGGTGTCGGTGTTCTTCGCCATGAGCGGGATCAACATCATCATCGCCTACTCGTTCATCTACGGGTCCCAGGTGATCGGCTGGGACGAACAGGTGCGTACATTGATGTTCGTCATCGTTCAGATCACCGCAGCCGCGGGTGCCCTGGGCTTCGGCCTGCTGCAGGATCGCATAGGCGCCGTGCGGACCTATCGCATCACGCTCGTGCTGTGGATGGCCGCCATTGCGCTGATCTGGGGGACCCCTTTGATCGTCGATGGCCTTGCACGCTTTGCCGGCATCCACTGGCAGGCACAGTACGTCTTCCTGGTGGTGGGCACGGTTGCCGGAATGAGTCTGGGCTCCTGTCAGTCGGCGACGCGGACGCTCGTAGGGCTGTTCTCCCCGCTGGCCCGGACAGCGGAATTCTTCGGCTTCTGGGGACTGTCCATGCGCCTTGCCAGCGTGTTCGGTCTGCTCGCCATCGGCCTGCTCCAGGCCCTGTTCGGATTGCACATGGCGATTCTGTTCTGCCTGCTGCTGTTCGCCATCGCCTGGCAGGTGGCGGCACGCATCGACGAGGCGCGTGGTCGCCTGGCGGCAGAAGCCGTCAGCTGACCGCCCGACGGGCGTCTCCAGCCGGTTGCGGCCCACCGCGCGGGACGCGGGCCACAGCCGGGGACTCGATCCATTCCAATAGGCGGGCGAATGCCTCCCACTCATGGCGGTCCTTGCCCCGAGGCAGTTCGAACAGGCCGTCGCCCACCTCGGCGGCGCGGACGTAGGCCTGCAGGTCGCGGAACGTGGCCACGAAGGGGATGCGAAGGGAGATCAGGAAGCGCTCCAGTTTCTGGAACACCAGGGTGTTGCGGCGAACCCGATTTGCGACCACCGCCAGCGGGATGGGCGACTGCCGATACTGACGATCGAGCAGCAGGTCGCCGATGAAGCGGGCGCCGGCCTTGATGTCGATGGAGGATGGCAGCACCGGGATCAGGATCCTGTCGGCCTCGCCCAGCCAGCGGCCGAAGTCAGATGCGGACAGCGCCGCAGGTGTGTCGATGACCACCCGCCGGGCGGAGAACGCGAGTCGCATCTGAAAGGTGCGGGTCGTGTGTCCGGCGTTGGACTCTTTCCAGGGCGCGATGCCCTGAATTGGAGGCCGTGAGGTGTCCCGTGCCTTCAGCCATTGGCTCGACGAACCCTGGGGGTCGTGGTCGACGAGTGCCGTTTCCACGGCCAGGGACGCATACAGGGCGGACAGATTCGTGGCCAACGTGGTCTTGCCGCATCCCCCTTTGGCGTTCACCACCAGGATGCGCCGCTGCTCCGGAGCCAGGGCCGGTAGCCTGCGAGGCGTATTGTCGACCCCCATCGCGCCCATTCGCTTCAGCCGGAGCGGGTCGCGCCCGCGCCCCTGAAGGCCAGCATCGAGGCGATGATGAAGGCGACGAAGGCAGCCAGCACCCAGGCAGGTATGGACAGACCGAGAATGGGGTGGACTTCGGCACAGTCCCCAGTGCCGACGGTCATGGCATACAGCACGTCCCCGAGGGGAAACACCTCCAGCATGTAGTAGAGGTCGGGACCGCAGGCTGGAACCTGATCGGCGGGAAGACTCTGCAGCCACAGCTGGCGCAGGGAAAACCCGCTGCCGATCAACGCGGCCGTGGTCACGAGTCCTGCCCAGATGCGATAGCCGCCGCCGTGGATCGCTGCAGCAAGAGCCAGCAGGCCTGCCGCACCCACCCAGATACGCTGCATCATGCACAGGGGGCAGGGCACCAGCTCCATCCGATGCTCGAGGAAAAACGCTGCTGCGAGCAGCCCCGCAGCGGCGATGGCCATGGTCGTGAACAGCGTTCGTGGATAGAAGAGGCGTTCCATGGGTCAGGTCTCTGCCACCTGGACCACGACCTTGCCGATGGCCTGTCGCTCGGTCAGGCAGCGCAGTGCCGCGGCATAGTCGCTGAGCGGGAACACCTTAGAGACCTTGGGCTTGATTTTGCCGGCCGTGAACAGATCGCGCAGTTCGTCCCAGTTGCGGGCGTTCTCTTCCGGTTCCCTGGCAGTGAATGATCCGTAGAAGACCCCCACCACCTGGCAGCCCTTGAGCAGGATCAGGTTCGTCGGCACCTTCGGAATGTCGCCGCCGACGAAGCCGACGATGAGTACCCGGCCCTTCCAGTTGATGCTGCGCATGCACTGATCGAACAGCGGGCCGCCCACCGGATCGTAAATGACGTCGGCGCCCTTGCCATCGGTCAACGCCTTGACCTTGTTTTTGAGATCACCGTCGCTGTAGTCGATGCATTCATCAGCACCGGCTTCGCGGGCGGCATCGAGCTTGGCACCGGAGCTCGCGGCGGCGATCACCCGGGCCCCCATGGCGTGCCCGAGTTCCACCGCCGCCAGACCCACACCACCACCGGCGCCCAGCACCAGCAGCGTTTCTCCCGGCTGCAGCGCTGCGCGCTGCTTCAGGGCGTGATAGCTGGTCCCATAGGTGGTTCCCCAGGCGGCCGCGGTCACCATGTCCATGCCGTCAGGGATGGGGCGCAAGCCGGCTGCAGGCAGCACGATTTGCTCGGCCATGCCGCCGTGGCCGCCGCCGCCGCTGACCCGATCGCCGACCTTGATGCCGGCCACGCCGTCACCGATCTCGAGGACCGTGCCGGAGAGTTCGCCGCCCGGCGAGAACGGAAACTCGGGCTTGAACTGGTATTTACCCTCGATCATCAGGCAGTCGGGGAAGTTGATGCCCACGGCCTCGACGCCGATGCGCACCTTCCCGGGCCCGCATGCGGGCTCCGGGATGTCTTCGAGGACCAGGGATTCCGGAGGGCCATAGGCTTTGCAGAGGACGGCTTTCATTGCAGCTCCTGTCGTGTCAGAAGCCCTCAGTCTATCTCGACGGGCGTTCCGACTCACGGCAAGCCTTAACGCCTCCCGCCCGCCAGGCGGAGGCGGTTGCCTGCAGCGACGGCAACAGTTCCATGAAGGCGGCGTGCAGTGGTGCTTCGAGGTCGATGAGGGTCGATGCCATGTCGTCCAGCGGATTGCTGCGTCGTGCACGCTTCGAGAGATGCCCGAGGGCACGCCCGACGCTGGCGGGCTCCGCGTAAGCCACGAGCAAATCCACCTCTGTCATGCGGTCGAGGAAGCGCAGTGCAGGGTCTGTGAAGTGCACCCGGCGCGCGTGGAGCTGACCGTAGCAGTGGTCTGCGAATCGAGGCAGAGGTTCCTGCTGCCAGCGTCCGAAGTCCCGCGCCAGGTAATGGTCGAACAGGACATCCAAAGCAACCGGCGCCCAGCGGCGCCAGGGGCGGGGAAACAGCGCCACCGCGGCGCGCACGGGAGGCGCGCGGTCACTGCTGGCGTCCACGTGCCGGTGCAGTGCGATGCCGGCCTCGATGGTTGCCGGTCGCTGACCCGTCAGTGGTCCGCGAACGAAGTCACCGAGGAACCCGCCGGCCCGGAGGTCCCCATCAGACCCGGACAGCAGCAGGTGGGCCAGGAAGTTCATCAGGCGATATCGGCCGCGCGCCGCGCTCGGCCGGGCAGCAACTCCTGTTCGATGTATTGCCGCCGGTAGCTTGAGAAGTCCATGTCGTCGCCGGCTTCGATCTCGGCCTGGGTGACATGGGACGCTGCGCTCTGCGCTTCCATCCGGGCCTGTGTGTCCGGGTCCAGGGGGCGGGAGCGGAAGTGTCGGGCGTGCGCTTCAGAAGCCGACATCGCAAAGCGAAAAAAGGGGATGCTCTCGGTACGCATGGTTGCCAGAATGCGAGCGCTGGGCGTCTGCGTGGAATCAGCGACCCGGTCGAGCTGGCTTGCCACCGCAGCGCTGCAGGCTGCGCTCCCACGGGCGGCGTCGAGCGCAGCGGCCGTGCGCGCGCAGGCCTCGAGAATTTCCCGCGCCCACTCGTCGCGATCCCGCGTCTGGCCACCATCCTCGAGTTCGAGCCCCGGTTCGCGTCCCTGGTTGACGATGCGCGTTTGGTTGCGGCGTAGCGCGTCGTTCTCTTCCGGACTGTCCGGTGGACTGTCGCTGAGCAGGCAATGGAGCAGGAACGCATCGAGGAAACGGATGGTTTCGGCGTCGATGCCCAATGGCAGGAAGGGATTGAGGTCCATGCAGCGCACTTCCACGTACTCGACGCCTCGCTCACCAAGGGCATGCAGTGGGCGCTCGCCGGGATGGATGCTGCGTTTAGGCCTTATGGTGCCGTAGAATTCGTTCTCGATCTGCAGCAGGCTGGTGGACAACTGCTGGAACTCGCCGTCCTGTTCGAGGCCGATGCGCTCGTAGTCCGGATAGGAACCGGTCAGGGCGTCCCGGAGCGTCAAAGCATACTCGTCGAAGCCGTTGTAGCTGACCTGGAGTTCGGACTGGGCGTCGCTCTGATAGCCGAGACCGCCCATGCGCAGGCTGGTGGCGTGGGGCAGATACAGACTGCCTTCATCGAACGGTTCGAGTGCATGGTCTCGCCCGGCCAGGAATGACTTGCACACCGCCGGGGACGCGCCGAACAGGTAGAGCAGCAGCCAGGAGTGGCGGCGAAAGTTCCTGATCAGCGCGAAGTAGCCTTCGGTCGCCAGTGTCTGGGATTCGTGTTCCAGGCCGTTGACCTGCGCATACCAGGGCCAGAATGCGTCCGGCAGCGAGAAGTTGTAGTGGATGCCGGAGATGGTCTGCATCAGGGCGCCGTAGCGATGGGCGAGGCCGCGCCGGTAGACAGTTTTCGCGGTACCGACGTTGGATCGTCCGAAATTGGCGATGGGAATAGTGGTTTCGTTGCGCAATACGCAGGGCATGCTCGCAGCCCAGAGTATTTCATCGCCAATGGCCGGGTAGACGAAGCGATGGATCTCGTCGAGCTGGGCGAGGCAGGCATCGGTATCGTCGAGGACGCTTGTGATCAATTCGAGCTGGCTTTCACTGAAGTCGGTGGTGATGTGAGGATGGGTCAGAGCCGAGCCGAGGGCGTGCGCGTGCGGGGTCTGCGCTAGCAGGCCGTTGGGAGCCACCCGCAGGCTCTCCTTTTCGATGCCGCGGCGCATGCCGCGTAAGGCCCCGACACCCGCAGGGGTGGCGAGCGCTTGATAGAGCGCCGATGGTGGTTTCACGAGCGCAGGCACTCCTTCGGACGA
>REEU01000197.1 GCA_007694905.1 Gammaproteobacteria bacterium
TGAAGTGAGGGAATGTGAACAGCAAGCCTGCAATTGTCATTTCGTCGCTCGATGCGGAAAGGCTCGAGGCATTACTCGATTCGCTGCCACGCGGCGCGTTTCCCGGCAAGGCTGAGCTGGAAGCGGAGCTGGCGCGGGCGGAGATCGTAGCGCCCCGCGACGTCCCACCGACCGTGGTGTCCATGAATTCCACGGTGAGATTCCAGGTCGAGTCCTCGGCAGAGACGTTCAGTCTGACGTTGGTCTATCCCAAGGACATGGATGCCAGCGGCGGTAAGATCTCCATTCTCGCGCCGGTGGGGAGCGCGTTGCTCGGTCTCGCCCAGGGGGATCAGATCGAGTGGCCGAAGCCGGGAGGAGGCACGTTGCGCGTTCGCATCGAGGAGGTGGTGTATCAGCCGGAGCGCGCCGGCGAGTATCACCGGTGACTACACGCCACCACGCCCGGGACTTGCTCGCAGTGGTCGCATTCGAAGCGCTGAGCGCCTTGGGCTTTCGCTGCGCATCAGGCCAACGTAGCGTGCTCACCAGCACGTCCTTGGATGCAGCTGAGGTCTGCGCCGAGCAGAGCGGACGCTGGAGAAGTGGGGGCGATTCGATCGTACAATCGTCGCATCGATGGCCCGGGATGGGGGCTGCAGGTGACCTTCGATCAGTACATCGGCATGGAGCGGTACCAGGAGGCGGGCGAGCAGGCGGGGAACGCGGTAACGGCCGCCATTCGTATCGAGCCGCACCACTGCAATCCCATGGGCAACGTCAACGGCGGCGTGATCATCTCCCTCGCGGACAACCTGTCCACGGGGGCGGCGAACCGCGCCTACTTCGAGAAGACAGGTGACCGGCGTTTCATGGTCGGCATCGATCTCCATGCGGCCATGCTCGCCAACCAGCAGGGCGGCACGATCAGGGGGATATCTCGCATCGTCCGCGCCGGTCGCCGGGTGACCGTCGTTCGGACCGAGGTGTGGGGAGATGGCGACAGGCTGCTCGCTGAGGTCACCACCACCCACGTCCCTGTCTGAACCGTCACTCTTCGAAAAGAGGACGGTTGAACCATGCGGCTGACTGACGCGCTTCGTGCCGAGTACGCGCGACTGTCCGAGTCCTGCTGCGTGCGATCGAACCGGCAAGTGGATGTTCACGAGCGCGTCCGCCCAACCCCCACTGTCCCACGCCCTGGTGCTTCGGCGGAGTCCGCACCACTCGTTTCAGTCCATCGCATGCGGCGATCCCGCGACGCCGCTGAACGGGGCCGCACACAGCCTTTGTAAACACCTATGGGCGTCGCCTGATGCTGCGGTGCATGCAAGGCAACTCCGACGGCTCATGTCCCGCTAACTCTCGCTAAAGTGCCGTAACTCCTGCCGCATTCTGCGGTGCAGTTCGTGACCATCGACGTGCACTCTCAGCTGAATCTGGAGTCACGACATGGAAACGTCTACGCCCGCTTCACCCGTCAACGCTGTACTCAGCACCGTCCTGCGACCTGAGATTCTGCGCATTGCCGCGCTGGTTCTGGGCGTCCTGGCCGTCCTGTTCCTTGGACTGATCACGGCTGGTACCCACGCAGGTGCCCAGGAGGCACGTTCCTCGTTCGGTATGGGCTGGGGTCAGGCCGACCTGGCCGCTGCCATATTCGGCGTGGTCACCCGAGTCTGGATTTTGAGCACCCTGACCTGCGCCGCGGGGGTCGTACTCGCCTTCGTACGGCGTCTGCCGGCGGCCGGCGCATGCTTCCTCGGCTCCGCCTTCGGCGCGCACTGGTTGCTGGGAGGCTTTATGAGGGCCGGTGAAGGCGGGGACCTGTTGTGGCTCCTGCTGCCTGTGTATCTGGCTGGCGCAGCGGCGTGCGGCGCGTACTACCTGTCGCTGCATCCTTACGTGGCAAACCTGGCTGAACCAGAGGTCTAGACATGCGCACTCTCAAACCTCTGGAGGGCGGCGACCTCGGACCGATGCTGGTCCTGGCTCTGGCGCTCTGCCTGGGCGCCGAGGCGCGCGGCAGCGGCGATATCCACGAGATCCGGGCTGATGCCGAAAGGCTCTGGCAGACCCTGGCGGCCATGCCCTACGCTGCCCGTGGGTCGGGGCCGGTGCTGTACACATTCGAGTTCTCCGAGTGTCCCTATTCGCAGCAGTTCTATCGCGAGTGGAACACGCGGCTTGAGGGCATCGAAGTCCGTCGTCTGTTCTTCGCGGTGAGTCAACGCAGCGCCAACGAAACCGCAGCCCTCGCAGGCTCGCGTGATGCAGACGATTACGGCGCTTTCATGGAGGGTCGCAAACGCGCCCCGCGGGTCGATGATCCGCGTCTGCCCGCCGTCGACTTCAACCGCAACGTGGACCACTTCAATTCGGTCATGGGTCCGGTCAACGAGGTCGTGCAACCCATCCTGCGCAGCAATGGCGCGATCACCGGCGGCCTGATCTCACCCACGTTGATCTGGCGGGAGCAGGACAAGGTGTATGCGGCGGGGGGCTACGAACTGGAACACGTGGCGACCATCACCGCCCGGATTCAGGCTGCAGCACGGGACACGGTGTCGGAGCCCTGACAATGGTCGCGCGGGAGGTGGGCGTTTGCCCCGCGGCCAGACATTGGCCCTGTAGGCAAGTCACACGCGCATGTGCCGGACGCATCGATTGACAGGGCCTGGCCCTGCGCATTGAATCAACGCCCCGGTCGTTGCCGCCGCTGCGTTTGACGTTTGCCTATGAACCTCATCGTCAAGATCGTGCTCACAGCCCTCGCCGTGTTTGGCGTTGCCTATCTCCTGGATGGGGCGCAGGTCAGGGATTTCGTCACGGCGCTGTTCGTGGCGGTTGTTTTGGCGATCCTGAATACCTTCCTCAAGCCGATTATGAAGTTCGTGGCCATACCCATCACCATCCTCACGTTCGGGTTGTTCCTTTTTGTCATCAACGCGGCGCTGATCATGATTGCCTCCCATTTCGTGGACGGTTTTTTCGTGGACGGATTCTGGTGGGCCCTGCTCTTCAGCGTCGCCCTCTCCGTGGTGGTTTCGTTCCTCGAATCAGTGGTGGACAGCGGCAAGCGCTGGCGCTGGAAGTGGTAGGGATGACGACCAAGGCGCTGAAAGTGGTAGGGATGACGACCAAGGCGCTGAATGTGCGCATCACTTCGTTGGACGCGCTCCGAATTGTCGACGCGGCCCTGCAGAACGTCGCGACCCGCGTAAAGGCGTGAAACGGTTCGTGTTAGCGGCCGCGCTGCTTACGTCGTGGCGATGGTGGCGGTGCAGAAGTTCTGGGGGTATATGTTGGGTGAGAAGGTGACCTGGCAGGATAACGTACTGATTGTTCTTGAAGCGAAGGCTTAAACGGCCTTGCATTGGCGCTTGGATCAATAGTTTCGCGAACAGAATGACTTGGAAGTGATGGGATGCTGAGGTCTGAACTCAGAGCAGGCCTCCGCTCCAGCGGATCGCCCGGTATGCCATCATGGTGAACGGGGTGAGGTCGCGAGGGGCGCAGCACGTGATACTGCGACGGCAGCGTCCGCAGCGACGTGCCGAGGAAGGGGCGGGCCCGGAGAGCGAATGTTTTCAGGCGACATCATGAAGGGGAGATTGTAATGGCACCGATACCCAAAGGCGGTACCGTCGCCGTGACCGGCGCCGCGGGATTCATTGGCGGCTGGGTCGTGCGTCGATTGCTGGAACGGGGCTACCGGGTGCGTGCTTGCGTGCGCGATCCGGCGGACGAAGAGCGCACCGGATTTCTGCGCCGCATGGACGCTCATGCCTCCGGCCGGCTCACCCTGCACGGTGCCGACTTGAACGACGATGGCTGCTTCGACGATATTTTTCCCGGCTGTCACGGGGTCTGCCACGTGTCTCACGTCAGCGACTACGATGACGCAGACTATGTGCGGCGGGTCTGTGATCACATCATCGGAAGCGTCAACGCTTCGGCAACCGTTACCCGGGTCGTGGTGACGTCGAGCATTGCCGCTGTGATTTCGGAAGTGGATCTGCAGGAGTTCCGGCGGCGTCCGGTGTTTTACGAAGACCGTTATCCGGATGAGCAGAACCCGAAGCGCACGCCGGCCAAAGGACAAGGCTATTCCATCGGCAAGGTGCTGGCGCAACGGGCGTTCTCCGACGCCGCGGAAGCTGCCGGCAGCTGGGATGCGATCACCTGCTGTCCGGGTGACAACGTCGGCCCCATCCTGTCCGCGCATCAGAAGAATGCGGGCCCGTGGCAGCACATCATCGAGGGCATGCTCTCCGGCCATTATGAGCAGACACCGGCCTACCGGCCCTGGATGACGGTGGATGTGCGCGACGACGCCGACTGCCACATCGGTTTGCTGGAGAGCGTCGATGTCTGGAACGGCGAACGTTTCATCGCCTGTTCCACGGAGCGGCGCAATGTGGAGGACGTGTGTGCCAGCATCGATCGGCTGTTGCCGGAGCTGGGTCACGCGACGCCGGCGGTGACCGATCCGTTTCCCGAGCGAATTCAGGCCCGGGAGGCGGAAATGCGTGCCATCTGGGCGGGCACCGAGATGCGCAACGATCGGATCCGATCCGTCACGGAAGTCGAGTTCCGGCCACTCGACGATTCCATCCGGGACTGTGTGGAGTCGCTGCTCGCTGTCGGCGGTGTCACGCCGGTCCTGCGCGAGGGCTTCCCGGCTCGCTATGCGCAGTGATGGGCTTGCGTTCGCGCCTCAGTAGGGCAGCACTTTGACCAACAGCAGTGGATGAATGCTGCTGCGACCGATGCCCAACACTCAGAACGACACGCCGAAACCTACGGTCGCAAAATGCATCCACGCAAAGGTGTAGACATCATTGTTGTCCGCACCACCCTCCAGCGTCCGGTAGCCGGCGAACACATGCCAGCCAGATGGCAGGGTGTGGCGCAGGGTCAGGGAGGCGTCGATGGCGCGTCCCTGGGGTGCGGCGGCGCCTTCGATGTCCAGGACCACTGAGGTGCTCGGGCCCAGATGGCGCGCGGCGTACAGGTGCAGCAGCGGGACAACGCCGACGTCGTCGTCGCTGCGTACTGTAGCGTCCTGCTCTAACTGGATCTTGGCATCCCGGATGAGCACGGACGCGCCGATGCCGAAGTCCCAGGCGTCGCTGCTGTGGAAGGTCCAGCGATAGGTGAGCCGGTAAGTGTCGAAGCGGTAGACCCCGCGCGCCGGCGCATCGGCGGTGAAGTCCGCATCCACGAATTGCACGTCCTCTTCCAGCGCGCCGCTGCCTGAGGCCCGGATCGGGGCATAGGTGAAGCGCAGGCTGTGCTTCGGATCGAAGCGGTAGCTGGCTGACAGGCGCAGGTAGCCGTCAGGGCCACTGCCCGTCAAATCGTCGAGGTCGAAACGGTTGCCGGTGTCGGAAGGAATCTGGGTGCGGTTGCGGCTGAACCACAGCCCGCCGGTCTCGGCTTCGAGGGTGAACGCGTTTTCCTCCGCCTGGCCCCAGGTCGGCGGGACGGCGACGGCGAGCAGAGCAGTAAGCGTCAGAATCCTTGTGTTCACTTCAAGTGTCCTCGAGGGGCGGGGTACGCAAACTGCACGGTAGGATGATGGTGATCAGCAAACAAGTCGCGTGCCCGAGCTGGAGTACTGGCTGTGCTTCATTCGTTTGGCAGAACGCGACGTGACAGCCTGTGATGATGTGTCTCGCAGCAGTCATCCTGTTGTCCGGATCCAGATTCCGGGGTACAGTTCCCGCACTTTGGTCCTACCAATATGAAAACCCAGTTCACCATGACCGAATTGCATCTGGGGCGGCGTTCCGCAGCGGTCCTCGACACCCTGCGTGATGAAATCCTGACCGGGCAGTACCGGCCGGGGGAGCGTCTGCCTTCCGAGCGGGAACTCGCGGCACGGTTCGAGACCTCGCGGGGAGCGGTAAGGGAGGCGTTGAAGAAGCTCGAGCAGATCGGGCTCGCGGCCATTCACCCCGGTGGTGTCCGGGTCCAGCCCCTGCATGAAGCCTCGCTGGATGTGCTGGGCCCATTGCTCGATCTGCAAGCTGTGCCTGACATCGAACTGGTGGACCAGGTGGCCGTAGTGCTCGGTCTTTTGGTGTCTCACGCCGCCGGTAGCGTGGCGGACGTGGCCAGCGATGCCGAGATTGACGAGGCAAGGACGTTGGTGGCGAAGATTCTCGAACGTGACCCGCAGAATGCCGCAAGCCTGGAGCTGCGCATGGAACTTGGGCGTTTTTTCATGAAGGTGTCGGGGAATCTCGCGATCCGCCTGATCGCCAACAGCATGCGGCTGCAGTTTGCGACCCGCTTGCAGGCGCAAGGTCTTCGGCCGGTGCCGGAGCCGAAAGCTTTTCGCCGTCACATGCGCGCCCTGGATGCGGCGCTCGCCGGGCGCGACAGCGGCGGGATTCAGGCTGCAATCGGCGAACTGATGGCGCTCAATCGCAGCGCCATTCGCGCCGTCCTGGAGGCGGCCGGTGGCAGCGCGCGCGGCATGGATCTGATTCCAACTCCTCCGTCCCGCGGATTGCCTTCGAGGTCTTCGTGACATGAAGCGCATCATCGTCTTCCCGGCTCTGATCGTAGCCCTGGCGCTGGTGGCTGCTGCAGGATTGCTGGCGACCGCGCCGCAGCTCGAGCCGGAAGCACCGGCACCCATCGCGCCTATGGTGCGGGTCATGATTGCCGAGCCAGAACCGGTCCAGCTTCTGGTTCACAGTCAGGGCACCGTCGAGCCACGCACCGAGAGCGCGCTGATCCCGGAGGTGGCGGGGAGAGTGGCCTGGACGTCACCGGCCCTCGTCTCAGGCGGCGTTTTTCGAGCGGGCGAAGTGCTGCTGCGCATCGAGGACGAGGACTATAAGGCTGCGGTCGAGCAGGCCCGAGCCAGCTTCGCGCAGGCCGAGGCCGAGGCGGCCAACGCCCGCTTCGAGTATGAGCGCAGGCTCAGTCTTCAGGCGCGCGATCTGGTCAGTCGCTCGGATATCGAGGCCGCCGAACGCCGGCTCAAGGTGGCCGAAGCTGCCCGTGACGGCGCCGGAAGCGGCCTGGCCCGGGCCCAGCGAGACCTTCAAAGGACCCGAATTTCTGCGCCCTTCTCCGGCATGGTGCGCAACAAGTCCGTCGACGTGGGGCAGTTCCTCGCCCGCGGCACGGCGGTGGCCACGCTCTATGCCACGGATGCAGTGGAGGTCCGCCTGCCGTTGGCTGATGAACAGCTCGCTTTCCTCAATCTTCCGCATGGTCTGCGCAGCGAACTCGGCGCAAACGGCGCGCCGGCGGTCACCCTTCAGGCCGTCTTTGCCGGCCGGGCTCTGTCCTGGGAGGGACAGGTGGTCCGGACCGAAGGTGAGATCGATCCGCGCTCGCGCATGGTGCATGTGGTGGCGCGGGTCGAGCCGGGTTCGACTCCGATACCCATAGGCCTGTTCGTGGAGGCGACCATTGCCGGCAACCGCGTCGATGGCATCGTCACGCTGCCGCGATCGGCTCTGCGCGATGGTAATCGGGTGCTGGTGGTGGATGCGGACAACCGGCTCTGGTCTCGTGAGGTGGTGCCGTTGCGCTTCTATCGTGACGAGGTGCTGATCAGCCACGGGCTCGCAGCCGGCGAGCAGGTCTGTCTGTCGCCCATCCAGACCGTGGTGGACGGCATGACCGTACAGATCGCAGGCACTTGAGCCATGCCGCAATCCTCGCGTAGCACCCTTGCGCAAACCCTTCCGCCAGCATGAAGCGCATCATCGCCTGGTTCGTCGACAACTCGGTGGCAGCCAATCTGCTGATGTTCATCCTGGTGATCGGGGGCTTCGGAGCACTGCTGGTCACCCACCAGGAAGAGTTTCCAAATATCGATCCAGACGTGGTGCAGATCCGCGTGCCCTATCTCGGTGCTTCGCCGGAGGAAGTGGAGCGGGCGATATGCGTTCGGATCGAGGAAGCCATGCAGTCGGTTCAGGGCATCCGTCGCATGCGCGCGCTTGCGAACGAAGGTCTGTGCACTGTCACGTTGGAAATCCTCGAGGGCTTCGATTCAGGTCAGGTGGCCAACGACATCAAGAGCCAGGTCGACGGCATCAACACCTTTCCGGTGGAGACCGAGAAGCCCATCGTCTCGAAGTTCCTGTTCCGCGGCGGCGTGATGCAGATCATGCTCGCCGGCGATACCGACGAGCGGACCCTGAAAGAAATCGGCCAGGACCTGCGCGAACAGCTTGCCGGGCTTCCCGGCATCTCTCAGGTGGAGACGGCTTTCACGCGGCCCTATGAGATTTCCGTTGAAGTCCCTGAGCAGATGCTGCGGCGTCATGGTCTCAGTCTGGCGCAGGTGGGGGACGCCATTCGCCGGACGTCGGTGGACATGCCCGGCGGGTCCATCCGCACCGAGAGCGGTGAAATTCTGCTGCGCACCGAGGGCCAGGCGTACACCGCGCGGGAACTCGAGGATGTCGTCGTCCTGACCCGGGCTGATGGCACGCAGTTGCACTTGCGGGAAATCGCCACCCTCGTCGACGGCTTCGAGGAAGGCGATCTGCGCGCCCGCCTCGATGGTACGCCCGCGATGATGGTGAAGGTGTTCCGCGTCGGCGACGAGGACATCATCAAGATGGCCCGGACCATCAACGCCTTTCTCGAGGCCTATGTACCGACGCTGCCCGAGGGCGTCCGGCTGGCAATCTGGCAGGATGAATCCCAGGAGCTCAGGGTCCGCCTCGATACCCTCATCGAAAACGCCCGTAATGGACTGATCCTGGTCCTGATCGTGCTGGCGCTTTTCCTGCGCTTTCGCATCGCGATCTGGGTCGCCGCCGGCATTCCCATTGCCATTCTCGGCGGCATCATGCTGTTCCCCGCCATGGGGATCTCCATCTCCACGCTCACGGTGATGGCGTTCATTCTCGTTCTCGGAATTGTCGTCGATGACGCTATCGTGGTGGGTGAGCGGATCTATGCCCACGAACTGAACGCGGAACCCAAACGCCATGCGGCCATCGTGGGTGCTCACGAAGTTTCGGTGCCGGTCATCTTCGGCGTGCTGACCACTATGGCCACTTTTCTGCCCCTGATTCTCGGCGGCGGTCGTCTTGGCGATTTCTTCGCCGTGATCGGCTACGTCGTGATCCTTTGTCTGATCATGTCCATCGTCGAATCTCAGCTCATTCTGCCGTCGCATCTTGCCCACCGTAAAACCAGCGGTTACACCTTCGAGAACACCCGTTTCGTTCAGGGCTGGATTCGTTTCCAGACCCGCCTGGCTGACGGCCTCGGACACTTTGCCATGTACGGCTATCGGCCCGTGATGACTGTGGCCATGAACTATCGCTATGTCACAGCGGCATTGGCGCTGGCGGCCATGATCGTCGTGCTGGCACTGATCGGCTCGGGCCGTATCCAGTTCCAGTTTTTTCCCTCGGTGGAAGGCGATCGGATTTATGCCACGCTGATCATGCCGGAAGGGGTGCCCGTGGAACTCACCTCCGCTGCCATCGGTCAGCTCGAACGGGCGGTGGCGCAGCTCAAGGAAGAACTCGATTCCGCACGGCCGGAGGCGGCGCCGAGTCTGGTGCAGCATATGTTCACCTCGCTGGGTACCAACATCGAACGTGGCGGTGGCCCGCCGCGGCCGGCAACCGCCGGTCAGAGTCACTTTGGCGAGGTGGCGATCAGCATGCCGCCCTTCGACGTACGCGGCGAGGTGTCGGTGCAGGCTATTGCCGATCGTTGGCGGGAGCTGACGGGCCCGATTCCGGATGCGGTGGCACTGTCGTTCTCAGCTGCGGCGTTCTCCACCGGAGAGGCCATCAACTTCGAGCTTACCGGTCGCGACGTGGATACGTTGCGACAGATGGCAGCTGAGTTGCGTGGTGAACTCGGCCGCTACAGTGGCGTGTACGACATCTCAGACTCCTTCCGGGCCGGCAAGCAGGAGGTGAAGCTGTCGCTGACGCCTGCCGCCCGCACCCTGGGGCTGACCATGAATGACCTGGCCTCCCAGGTGCGCCAGGCGTTCTATGGCCTGGAAGTGCAGCGCGTTCAGCGCGGCGTGGACGATGTACGCATCATGGTTCGGTATCCGGAGGCGGAGCGCCGCAGTCTTGGTGATCTCGAAAACATGCGCATCCGCACCGCAGATGGCACCGAGGTGCCCTTTGCCAGCGTTGCCAAGGTGGAGATCGGCCGCGGGTTTTCTGCCATCAATCGACAGGATGCCAGGCGCATCGTCAACGTCACGGCAGAAGTGGACCGCGCCACGACCACTCCGGAGCAGGTGATCGCGACCATCCGCCGATCGACGCTGCCCGGGCTGTTCGAAAAGTATCCGGAGGTGGCCGTGGGTCTTGGCGGCGAACAGGAAGAGCGCGCGAGTTCTCTGGCCAGTTTGGCGCTGGGTCTGGTTCTGGCCCTGCTGATCATCTATGCCTTGCTGGCCATTCCCCTGAAGAGCTACCTGCAACCCTTGGTCATCATGAGCGTGATTCCGTTCGGCGCCATCGGTGCCATCACGGGCCACTACATCATGGGCGAACCGCTGGTGTTTTTTTCGATGCTGGGCATGGTCGCGCTGTCGGGTGTCGTGGTGAACGCCTCCCTGGTGCTGGTGGATTACATCAATCGCCAGCGACGGGCGGGGGTCGACGTCTGGGAGGCGGTGGGTATTGCCGGCGTGACGCGCTTTCGACCTATTTTGCTGACGTCGGTCACGACGGCCGTCGGCCTGGCGCCGCTGCTGGTCAATGCGAACTGGGCCACGGCCTTCGTGATTCCCATGGCGATTTCGCTGGCATTCGGAGTGATGTTCGCAACGCTCATCACCCTGTTCCTGGTGCCGGCGCTGTATCTCATTCTCGAGGATCTGAACGGCCTGCCGGAATACCTGAAGTTCTACTTCCAGGATGCCAACGCGCAGTCATCGCCCTCCACCGCGGTTCGCTGAGCCGGATTCGGGACAGATTGCGGCGCGGTCGCCGGTGCCCATGTCTATTGCGGTCTGCCCCGGGGTGCTCGAGATGTCTTGCAGTGCTCGAAATCGGGCCGCGTGAATTTAATTTGCGTTCCTTATTGACAAACGGCACGTGCTGGCGGATTTTCGGAGTGGGGGAGGGCAGCGGTTCAAGTACGCTCCCCGCCATAGTGATCCGGGGGAGTTCGACGGGGGCGCTGCGTCTTTGCTTGCCCCACGACCCCAGACCACTTTTTCAAGTAGGTGCCTTCGAGCGTGCGCAGCAGTTGGCTGCAGCGCCCACGGCGTAGAACTGGGTCCGCGTCGCATTTGGACAGAACGACGCGACACAAGGGGATGGACGTTCATGATCGTACAACGACGGCTTGGCAAGGCGGTGTTGACCGGCGCTTCGGCGCTGGCGCTGGCCGGTTCGGGGATACCGGGCTGGGCACAGGGCAGTGAGATGATCGAAGAGATCGTTGTCACCGGTTCGTTCATTCGCGGGACGCCCGAGGATGCAGCGCTACCGGTGGATGTGTTCACGCTTCAGGACCTGCGCGACCGAGGGAATCCGCAGGCACTCGATTTGATCAAGAGCTTGCCGAATGTGGGCGGGGTGCTCGGCGACAGCAACCAGTTCGCCGGCGGCGCGCAGGGCACCATCGGTACCGGCAATATCAACCTGCGCGGGCTTGGCGGCCTGCGGACGCTAGTCCTGCTCAACGGTCGTCGGACCACCATCACGCCGGCCGAGGGGCCGGGCGGAGTCGATACCAATCTCATGCCCATGGCCGCCGTCGGTCGCATCGAGATCCTCAAGGACGGAGCCGCGGCCGTGTACGGCTCCGACGCAATCGCGGGTGTGGTGAACCTCATCACCCGCACGGACCTGGATGGCTTCGAGTTCGTCGGTGACTTCCGGGCCATCGATGGATCCAGCGGCGACTACAACGTCAGCCTGAACTACGGTTGGCAGGGCGAAAACTCGGATGTTCTTGTCTCGTTTGCGCACCAGCATCGTTCGGAACTGAGTTCCATCAAGCGCAACTGGGCCACGCCGGAGTACACCGAGAACCCGGCCGGCTGGTCGATTCTCGGGCAGCCTGGCGTATACCTGCCCACGGCGGGCGGAGCGCCGGTGGCCGGGGTCACCCGGGATGCGAACTGCGAGGAGGTGGGTGGCTTTGCGGGCTTTGCAGGCGCTACACCGGCCTGCTACTTCACCTACATCCCTTTCGACAATCTGGTGGAAAAGACCGACCGTTATCAGTTCTTCGTCCAGGCGAACACGCAGCTGTCGGAGAACGTCAATCTGAACGTCAACGCCATGTACGCGGAAACCAGTATTCCGGATATACGTTTTTCTCCTGGCTACCCGCCGACTTCGGGCCCGAACGGGCCGGGCAGTGTCAATGTCTACTCGGTGCGTAGCATCGGCGATACGCCGTTCGCCAACAATCCCGGAGCGCTCACTGCCATGGAGCAGTCGGGTCTGCCACAAGGCACGATCGATGCCACGGATCTCATGCTCATGACGCTGTGGCGTCCTCTTGGCGCCGGCGGCAATGCAACGACGGGTGGTCGCGGCGGACAGAGTGGTTTCCGCAAGTACGACATTCTGCGCTTTGGTGCCAGCATCGACGGTCTGATGGACAACGGCATTGGCTGGGACGTGGGGATCACCTACTCGGATTCACGCCATCGCCGTATGACGACAGACATTCAGATCGATCGTCTTCAGAACGCCATGAACGGCCTCGGCGGACCCAATTGCAATGGCATTGCTTTCGGTTCACCTGACTCCACCTGCCAGTTCTTCAATCCCTTCTCGAACGCCTACGAAGGCAATCCGGCTCTGGGGCTGACGAATCCAGGGTTCGTTCCCGCCAATCGGAACGACGACGATCTCGTGGCGTGGCTGTTCGACGACCCGGTGAACATTCAGCGTCAGGATTTGCTGGTCCTTGATGCAGTTCTCACGGGTGAGGACATCGGATTCGAACTACCGGCTGGAACGATCGGCTGGGCCGTGGGCGCTCAGTATCGGCGCGGCAAGTACGAGACCCGGACGACTACCGACTTATCTGATCCGCGCGTGACGCCGTGCCCGGTGCCTGGAGATACCACTTGCGCGTTCCGGACCGGACCCTACATCTTCCTCGGCCAGTTCCTGCCGCAGCGCTTGGACGAAGAGGTCTGGGCGGTGTTCGCCGAGTTGGGGATTCCGATTCTGGATAATCTCGACATGCAGCTTGCGGTGCGCCACGAGGACTATGGCGGTCAGACGGGATCGACGACCAATCCCAAAGCGTCGCTGCGCTGGCAGACGACGGACATGCTCACGCTGCGCGGTTCCGTCGGGACGACTTTCCGTGGCCCGACGCCGCTCAACCGCGCCGCCAGCGGCATCACCGGCCTGCAGGGTATCGCCGCTGCAGGGAACAACTTCAAGTCCATCGACTTCTTCGGCAACCCTGCGATTCAACCGGAGAAAGCGTTGACCTGGAACGTCGGGGCCATCCTGGAAGTCGGCAACTTCCGCGCCATCGCTGATTACTGGAGCTATACGTTCAAGGATCAGATCACTTCTGTTCCGCCGAACGTGGTCGCCACCGCGGTGGCCGGCATCGGCGACGGCAACCAGAACGTTAACTGTGATGCTGCACTTCGCGACCTGATCGTGTTCAACAACAACAACACGTGCACGCAGGGCGTCACCGTTGCTAACGACATTGCCCGGGTTCGCGCGGACATCGTCAACGGGCCGAAGGCAGAGACGTCGGGCATCGATCTCTCGGTCATGCAGTCGTTCCCGGGCGTGATGGATGGTGAGTTGACCCTCGGTGCGGACATCAGTTACGTGCTCGAATACAAGCTCGCCGACTTCGTCCTCGATGGCACTCTGGTCAGTCAAGGCTACGATGCAGTCGGCTTCACGAACTACGATCGTTTTCCTGGCACGATTTCGGATTGGCGTGGAACGTTCTTTGCCAACTACAATCGCGGCCGGGCGAACGTCCGGTACGAGGTCACCTACATCGACGGCGTCAAGGACAACCGCGCGCCGATCTCGGTGCAGCAGGGGGTGAACTCTGCCAATCCGGGTGAGCTCGTCGAGATCACCTTTGGTCAGAAGGTGAGAAGCTTCTACTCCAACAACCTGTTCATCAATTACGAAGTCCTCGAGAACACCACTGCTTCATTGTCGGTCGTGAACCTGTTTGACCGCGATCCCTCGGGCGCACGCCTCGAGATCAGCTACGATCCGTTCATCGGCAATCCGCTCGGCCGAACCGTTCAGCTGGGCATTCGTACGGAGTTCTGACCGACTCCTGGTACTTGGGCCGGCCCCGCTGCGCATGCAGCGGGGCCGGGCAGGAAAGATCGATCCCACCGCCGCCCGCTCCTCGCCGTGGATCCCTGCAGTTAAGCAACCGGAAACCTCGCTCCTCCTATCTGCTGGATCAGCAGGCTCTCAACTTTCCACAGGCTTACTGGCTGTTGCGACCGCGTCGACCGCTACAATGCCCTTCGTCGTCCTGTTCTACTTTAAGGCACCGTGGTCGAAAGCGATTGCCGTGACCACCCTGAGGCCTGATTCGCGGGTTCATTCATGACGGGCGTGATTGTCTGGACAGCATTGGCGACATCCCTGCTGGTGGGCGTCCATCTGCTGGCCGGACGCTTCCACTACCTCGTCGGTTCGCGGCGGAGTCGGGTCCACTCCTGCCTTGCCGGGATCACCACCGCGTACCTGTTTCTCAAGCTTCTGCCCGAGCTCGGAGCACCGGGTCACGTCGCCGGTGAGGCCTCGGACTCAGACGCACGTCGCCTGGCCTTCGCCATCGCTCTGCTCGGCTTCGTGGTCTTCTACGCCTCGGAGGTGTGGGCTCATCGGCATCGTGCGACCGAGACGATTAGACGTGAAAAGGAACGTGTCTATCGCCTGCTGCTGTTCACCTTTGCCCTGTTCAACGCGGGCCTTGCGTTCGTGCTCCCGCACCAGGTCGCGACCCACGGTCCCTGGCTCACCGGGATCTACGTGATGGCCATCGGCGTGCATCTGCTGGTGCTGGATCACGCCGTCGCCGAAGTTCACGGGGGGCACTACAGCACGCGCGCGCGGCTGATCCACTCGGCCGGCCTCGTCAGCGGCCTTGTCCTTGCGATCGCGCTGGGGCCCGGGGCGTGGGAGGCGGCGGTGCAGCCCCTGATCGCGTTCCTCGGCGGGGTGATCGCGCTGCAGGTTTTCCGTGAAGAGATCCCGGCGTACAAACAAGGGCGCCCGCTCGCGTTTGCCCTTGGCGCCGCCATTCTGGCCGGTCTCCTGCTGTTTGCTGAACGCTTGCCCCACTAGCGTTTGACGGGCGCGCTGGAAAGGAGGCCCCGCGAGCGCCATGTGCATGCCGATATCCTGCAGGCCGGGGAAACGAGAGGAGGCCCAACGGGAGCGTGGGCGAGATACGGATCCCTCGCGTGGCCCACCCGCGCAGTTTTGAAAGCCTGGGTCGCGCCGCGATCGCAGCTTGACCATGCTGGCACGGTGATTGCGGGATTTCCGACAGCACAGTCGTCTTCCTCGGAGCCAACATGCCCATGCGCCGCCGCACCTTCGTCACTGGACTCGCCATCGGCGCTGGCACGACGCTGCTGCCTGCCGGCCTGATCGGCTGCGCGGACGGCGCACCCTACGTCGTGGGCGACTTCCGGACGCCTTCGGGCGCGCCGCTGCTGCCTGTCCAGGTCTCTGAAGACCGGATCATCCGAACCGTCGTCGGCCTGCGTCCTTTCCGGCCGGCAGGCTTCCGGGTCGAGGCAGAGCGCCTCGACGACAAGCTGCTGGTGCACAACTATGGACATGGAGGAGGTGGCTGGACCCTGTCCTGGGGCACGGCCGCACTGGCAGCGGAGTTGGCGCTGGCGAGCGATCACCGCAGGGCGGCGGTGATCGGCTGCGGCATCGTCGGCCTCACCACGGCGCGGACACTGCAGCGCCGCGGCTTCGAGGTCACGGTCTATGCGCGCGAACTGCCTCCAGACACCACATCCAATATCGCCGGCGCCCAGTGGTCGCCAGCCAGCGTGTTCGACCCGGATGTGGCGACGCCTGCCTTCCATCACCAGCTTGATCGGGCGCTTCGGATCGCCTATCGAGCATTCCAGGAGCAGGTTGGTGAGCGTTATGGCGTGCGCTGGATCAGCAACTACTGGCTGCGTGACGATCCGCCCAGGCTCGACACGGATCTGCGGACCCGCTGGCGGGACCTGTATCCGGAGCAGCGCGACCTGACACCCGAAGAGCATCCCTTTGCCGCCGCGTACGTGCAGCATGTGTCGACGCTGTTCATGGAGCCGCCTCGCTATCTACCGGCCATCATGGAAGATGTGCGTCTGGCAGGCGGGCGCATAGAGGTGCGCAGCCTCGACAGCCCCGAGGCCGTCGCGCAATTGCCGGATCCGGTCGTCGTGAACTGCACGGGGCTCGGTGCGGGGGTGCTGTTCGGTGATTCGGACATCTTTCCCATCAAGGGCCAGTTGACGGTGCTGCGACCACAGCCCGGTGTCGACTACCTGGTGATCAACGACGCCGGGTTGTACATGTTCCCGCGCCATGACGGCATCCTGCTCGGTGGGACCAACGTGCGCCGCGATTGGAGCCTCATTGCAGACGAAACGGCAGAGGCGCGAATCGTGGCTGGCCATGAAGCGCTGTTTGCGGCGATGAGCGCGAAGCGGAAGCAGCGGGCCGTTGTCGCAGAGCCTCAAGGTCCGTCTGCGACGGCGCACACAGGCTGATCAGTGGTGATCGGCGCAAGCGGACCATACCGCGATCGGACCTGCAGGAGCTTCCGAAGTGCTTTGCCTGGCGCAGCCTGCAGTGTGGTCATCCGCACAGAGCCCGCTGCGTGTATTCCTCGGCCAGCGCCTGGTTGCCGGGCATGCGCAGACAGAGCGCGCATACGCGATTGACGTGCTTCCGATGACGCTGCGTTGACCTCGTTGGGCGTGGCGGACATGTTCAGCAGCGTTGGGAATGTCCCCAGCGTGAGGCAGTGTGCGACTTGCTGATGGAAGACGATTCAGGGATGGCCAGAGAAGCGATACTCGAAGTGGTCGAGAATCAGCTGCGTGACAACGACCCGCCGATGGTGCGCAAGACGCTTGATCGGCTGATCGGGGAGGGTTATTCCGACGACGAAGCACGGGACCTGATCGAGGTGCCCCTGGCCAACGAGATCTTCCATGCCGCCCAAGACGGCTACAAGGAGGCGCGCTATCGCGCCAATCTTGACAGCTTGCCGGAGTTGCCGGCCGACGATTAGGCGGCTGGTGATCCGCCCCCGACCCGCACCACCCCGGTGATCTCACTGTCATCCGACTCCCGCTTCAGCTGCAGGCTCCGGCGCCGGATCTGACGCGACAGGCGCGTGGTGCCGTGCGAGGCTTCGCCCTGGGCAACTGAATGAGGGGAAACCATGGGTCTTCTGGATGGGCGCGTCGCCATCGTTACGGGAGCCGGTCGCGGCGTCGGTCGCGCCACGGCGGCGCTGCTCGCGGAGCAGGGCGCACGCGTGGTACTGAACGATCTCGACGCCGATGTCTGCAATGCGGCCGCATCGGAGATTGCGGCGGGCGGTGCGCAGGCGCTGAGCGTGCCGGGAAGCGTGACGGATCTGGACCTGCCGGAACGTCTGATTGCTGCAGCGGTGGACGGCTTCGGCGGTATCGACATCGTCGTCAACAACGCCGGCTACATCTGGAACGGTGCCGCGCACAACCACACCGACGAACAGTTCCAGGCCATGCTGGACGTTCACGTGGCAGCGCCCTTCCGCATCCTGCGCGCCTTTGCTGCCTGGATGCGGCCGCAGGCGAAGCGCGAGATCGAGGAGAGCGGCCGTGCGCGCTGCCGCAAGGTGGTGAACGTCTCCTCCGTCTCCGGTACGCAGGGCGCAGCGACACAGGTCGGCTACAGCGCCGGCAAGGCTGCGGTGGTGGGTCTGACCAGGACACTGGCGAAGGAGTGGGGGCGCTACAACGTCACCGTGAACGCGGTGGCATTTGGTTACCTTGCCACGCGCCTGACCCAGGGCTTCGAGGATACGCCCCCCACGATCGATGTCGAAGGACGCGCGCTGCGTGTCGGCATCAGCGACGAGGCTACAGAGGCGCTGGTCGCGCAAACCCCACTGCAAAGGCTCGGTACGGCCGAGGACGGGGCCGGCGGCATCTTCATGCTGTGCATCCCGCAGTCGGACTACGTGACCGGACAGGTGCTGACCTGTTCAGGCGGGGTGTGATGCGGCCAGGCCATGGCCGCGTCCATTCCCCTGGCGGGTCTCGATTGCGTCAGCTGTAGCGTGGCGCCGCCTGGCTTTTGGCACTGCCTGCCCTGGCTTCGTTCAGCGCCCACTCCAGATCCGCGAGATAGACGTCGGCCACCTCCGCGTGGAACGGCGACAGCATCAGGTGCAGCCCGCGCGGCTCGGTGGTGACGCCGGTGAACCAGCCCCGCTGGTAGAGTTTCGCCCACACCGCGATGGGATCGACCTCCGGGTGCCCGAACGCCAGGAGGCCGAGCTGCGGACGGCCCAGGATCTCGAATCCGAGCGCCTGTGCACCTGCTTCGATGCGCTCGCGGGTGTCGGTGACCTGCTTCTGCTTCGCCCGGTAGCCGGCTTCGCCCAGGAAGTTCATGACGGCCCAGGCCGCCGCAATGGCGCCACCCGGGCGGGTTCCGGCCAGCGTCGGCGTCGTCATCTTGCCGCCGGGCCAGTCCGAGCAGTGAAACATCATGTATGCGCGCAGCGCCTCGCTGCGGAACAGCACGGTGGATGCCCCCTTGGCGCAGTAGCCATATTTGTGCAGGTCCGCCGACATGGACTGCACTGTGGGGATCTCGAAGTCGAACGGCGCGATGTCTGATCCGTTCATGCGGACGAAGGGAGCGATGTAGCCGCCGACGCAGGCATCCACATGCAGCCAGACCCGCTTGCGTTCGGCCACTTCGCCGAGTGCTTCGATGGGGTCCATCAGGCCGTAGGGGAAACAGGGTGCGGAGCCCACCAGCATGAGGGTTTCATCGTCGATGGCGTCCTCCATCGCTGCCGGATCGGCCAGCAGTTCCCGGCACGGTACCCGGCGCACCTGAAGGTCCATCATCATCGCCGCCTTGTCGAACGCCGGATGGGCGGAGTAGGGCGCGACGATGTTGCCCTGGCCCGTGTGGCCGCGTTCGGCCCGGGCGAAATCCCGCGCCGCCTTGATCGCCATGGTGATGGAGTCGGTGCCGCCGGAAGTGATGTTGCCCGCAGCGCCCGCCGGTCCATGGAGCAGTGACAGGCCCATGCCGATCACTTCGTCTTCCATCTGCTTGAGGCTCGGAAAGGCCAGCGGGCCGAGGCCGTTCTCGGACATGAACATCGCGTAGGCTTCCTTCTGCACCTTGGCGACATCGGGGCCGGCGTTGAATACGTAGACTGCGGTCTTGCCGTCGCGCCACTTCACGTCGTGGCTGCTGCGCTCCTCCATCTGCGCCTTCAACGCCGGCCAGTCCGTCCCCTGTTTCGGCAATTCCATCTTCGATGCTCCTTTTCAACCTGTCCTCAGCTGGTCTGGACCCTTCCATCCGCGCTGCTTTGCGCGCCGGATGCCGTGTCCGGCGGATCGCCGGCCGAGCCGGAACGGCCGCATGTTCAGGCAGATGGTCTGGCGAGGGTCAGTTGGAACCGAGTATGTCGCATACCACGCGTCAGCGCTGCCGGGAGACATGGCGTCGGAGGCGCGATCGCCTCATCCTGCTTCTGCAGGGGAACTCGCTTCACGAACTGCCGGTTGGCCTGCCGTACGCATGACATCCAGCAGCACCGGCAGCGCCACGTCCAGGTGCTCGCTGAACAGCCAGTGGCCGCAGTCCGGCAGGATGTGGGTGGCCATGGGGCGTATGCCGCACCAGCGCAGGAACAGTCGCGAGGCCCATGCCGGGATGGCCGGGTCCGATCCTCCGCTCAGGAGCACCACGGGGGGCTCCGAGCCAGACGGGCGCGGTGGCCGATAGCGGAACAGATCCGCCACGACCCTTGGCGGCATGTGCCAGACCATGTGCGGATCGGCTTCGGACGCGAAATACCCCCGCATCCCTGGGTCCGCACTCATGGTCTTCAGGTTGTGGACCAACTCTGAGAGGCGGTAGGGGCGTTGCCGGAAGCGTTCGATGAAGCGGCCGCGCAGGCGCATGGAAGCAAGCTTGCCCGGGCACAGGAAGTTGTGGGCGACGACGAGGTCCGGGCGTTGTCCCTCCAGCACTGCGAACGTCGCCAGCATGCCGCCCAGGCTGGAGCCGAGCAGGATGACAGGTAGATCGAAGTGTTCTCGCGCGTAAGTCAGAGTGCGCGCCGATGCCTTGAGTCCACAGCTGATCGTGCAATCGCCACGCGGTCCGGGCGAGCGTCCGTGGCCCGGCCGGTCGATGGCCAGCACGTGATGCCCTGCGCGGGCCAGCAGCGCGCCGAGCAGGAAGTAGCAGCGGGCGTGGCCCCCGAATCCCGGTTGCAGCACCACCACGGATTCAGGGCTTTCGGCGCGATGCAGATCGAGATGCAGATCGTCGACCCAGACATCCTCGATGGCGTCGAGCATCGCTTCGACGCGCCCGTCGGCGAGTGCGGCCATGACGGGACTCTGCTCAGTCATGGCAATCAGGGCGGTGCGGCTGGCCTTTGGATCGATCATCAAACTCTCCCGGGGCCATCGTAACGCGCCGCGCTGTCCGGATCGTTAACCCGGGTTTATGCGCAGACGTCGGCGGATGCGGGAAAGTGCCACCGGCGTGATCCCGAGGTGCGAGGCGATGTGGTATTGGGGGACGCGTTGCTCGAGCCACGGACGGCGAGCAATGAGAGTTTGGTACTGCTGCGCTGCCGTTTGGGTCAGGAATGCGGCTTCCCGCTCGCGGCGGGCCATGAACAGGCGTTCGAGCAGGTGTTGGCGCAGCTGGCGCCAGGCGGGATGGCGATCGAGCAGCGAGTCGGCGAACTCGGCGTCCAGCATCAGCGTTTCTGTCGGTTCGATCGCGGCGATGGAAAGTTCTGTCGGCGCGCCTGTCACCCATGCAGCCAAGTCACCAACGATGTTGCCCTCGCGCACGAACGCTGCGTTCCGCTCCTGGCCGTCGGCGCGCGTGTAGAAGACGCGCAACAGTCCGGTGACCACGAAATGAGAATGCCGGGGCAGACTGCCGGCAGAAACCAGTAACTCGCCAGGTGCGAAGCTCGCGTGGCGGTAGTGCCCGGCGGCGTACGCCCATTCCTCGTCAGGCAGATCGACTACCGTGGTCAACCGGCGTCGAAGCTGCTCCAGGTGTACCAGTGAGGCAGTGCCCATGGCTGAATGACAGCGCAGATCAGATCGGCTGTCTACGACTGACACGCGGTTACCACCTGCACCGCAACGCAGCCCGTTGCCATCACGTGTCCCCGCTGCGGCCCTCGAGGCGCAGCTTGCGGCGCGCGTGCATGAGCCTGGTTTTCACGGTACCCGGTGGTACGTCGAGGGCAACGGCGATCTCCGCCACGCTCATGTCCTCCAGGTAGAACAGACCGAGTGCGGACTTCTGGTCTGGCGGCAGCTCGGCCATCGCCGCCAGGACCGCGTTGAATTCAGCATGCTGCTCGCCCTTGTTCACGGGTGCAGACGCTTCAGGCTCGCGGGCCAGCGCTTCGAGCGTCTTGCGTCGACGCTGCCGGCGGCGGCGAGATACTCGTCGTAAAGCCGCTCCTTCTCCCTCCGCACGATGACCCGCTCCCGTTCGCTGCCGATCTGGCCGGCTCGATTCTTCAGCCTTCAGGATAGAGGTGGCCGGTAGGTGGCATTCGGTTCAATCGGAGGCAGACGATTGGTCTGGTGAGCGCTGTGAGAGCCGATCAGGGGGTGGCACGTTCGGCGTCGTAGACCGTCACCCCGCGGGAGACGGTGCGCAGCACCTCGAGTTCGAGCAGCGCTTCGGGTGCGGTGTCGAGTGGGTTGGCTGACAGCACGACGAGGTCGGCCTGCTTGCCCGGCGTGAGCGTGCCTTTGCGCTCCTCCTCGAAGCTCTGGTGGGCGGCGTTGATCGTGACCGCTCGCAGCGCTTCGAGGACGGGGATGCGCTGAGCTTCGCCAAGGATCCGGCCGCTGCGGGTCTCCCGGTGGGTCGCCGCCCAGAGCAGGCGCAGCATGTCGGGGGGGACGATCGGCGCATCGTTGTGCAGCGTGAAGGGCAGGCCCAGCTCGAAACTGGAAGCCGTCGGGCTGATGTTTGCCGCCCGCTCCGGCCCGAGCACCGAGTCCCGGTGCCAGTCGCCCCAGTAGAACACGTGGGCGGCGAAGAATGAGGGGATGATGCCCAGTGTCTGCATGCGGTCGAGCTGATCTTCGCGGACGGTCTGGGCGTGGATCATGACCGTGCGGTGATTATCGACCGGAGCGTCTGCGACCGCCGCCGCCACGCCATTGATCAGCATGTCTGCCGCAGCATCGCCGTTGGCGTGAATCTGCATCGGGATGCCACGGCCGAGATAGTCACGAATCAGCGCCTTGGCGCGATTGTTGGTCATCACCGGATAGCCGCGGTAGTCGTCGGGCAGGCCCTCCGGGACCACGTGATAGGGCTCTGAAAGATAGGCCGTCTTGCCCTGTGGCGAGCCATCCAGCATCAGCTTGGTGCCGGCGACCTGCAGTCGGTCGCGATACCTTCCCAGCTCGACACCTTCCGGCAGGTCGAAGTTGCCGTCCATGCCCACGGGAAACAGCAGGACGTCCAGTTTCAGGCCGGTGTCGGCGGCGATGGCCGCGAGCAGCGTATGAAGTTGCCAGGAGGCCGCGCTGTCCTGAACGGTGGTCACGCCGAAGCGCGCGTACTCGTCGAGCGCCGCTTCGATGGCCTCTGCCGTGAGGCCGCCGTCACCGAGGAAGAGTCCGGTCAGCGGGCCCATGGCGGTCTCCTCCAGCACGCCGTTCGGTTCGTCGCTGTCGCTGCGCCGGCGGATCACGCCCCCGGGCGGGTCGGGCGTTTCTGCCGTGATCCCGGCCTCGCGCAGTGCCGCCGAGTTGGTGGCCATGAGATGGCCGGAGACATGGACCAGGGCGATGGGATGCTCCGTCGAGACCGCATCCAGATCGTCGCGGTCCGGATGGCGCCGCTCATTGATCAGCGAGTCGTCGTAGCCGAAGCCGACCACCCAGGCGCCGGCAGCGACGTCATGGGCAGCGATGTAGTCGATCATCACCTGCTTGAGGGACGCGAGGTCGGTCACGCCCCCGACCGGCGGCGGGGCCAGGTTCGCCAGGCCCAGGGTGCGGGCCATGAAGGACAGGTGCCCGTGCGCATCGATGAAACCCGGCAGCAGCGCGCGCTCCCCGAGTTCGACGACTTCGTCGGCATGGCCGCGCCAGGCGTCACGATCGCCCACCCAGGCGATGGTCTCACCCGCCACGGCCACTGCGGTCACCGGGCCTGTGGCAGCGTCCATGGTCAGGATGTGCCGGCCGACATAGAGCGTGTCGGCATGCAGTTCTACCGTGTCCGCCTTATCCGGCACCCGTTCCCCGCAGCCGGCGATGGCCAGCAGACAGGCAAGGCCTAGCCAGACAGGCCATTGTCGAAGAAATATGTGCGTGGCCAGCGTGGGTCCCTCCGCGGCTGTCTGCGCCATGGCTCCTCCCTTCTTCAGGTCTTCGGTTGTTTGCCCATCACGACGCAACCGCTGGCGCCAAACATGCCGCCGACACCGAGGCACACCGATACTTCCGCGCCGTCCACCTGCGCTGGCGCCGTGCCGCGCAGCTGACGGACGCTTTCCTGCAAGGCGTACATGCCATACATGCCCGAATGCATGTAGGAGAGGCCACCGCCGTTGGTGTTGAGAGGCAGCTCGCCGCCGGGCGCGGTATGGCCTTCTTCGATGAATGCGCCGGCCTCACCGCGCCCGCAGAAGCCCAGGTCTTCGAGACCGTAGATGGGCAGGTGGGCGAACGCGTCGTAGATCATCAGGTGATCGACGTCACCGTGGTTGATGCCGGCGTCGCTCATGGCGCGGGGACCGGCTACCGCGAATGCGCGGGAGCTGGTGAGGTCCGCCATCTGGCTCACCATCGGCGTCTCGACGCTTTCCCCCGTACCCCATACGTAGACGGGCGGCTGAGGAAAGTCGCCAGCGCGATCTGCCGTGGTGAGAATGAGCGCGCCGCCGCCGTCGGTGACCAGGCAGCACTCGAGCAGGTGAAACGGGTAGGCGATCATGCGCGAGCTCAGGACGTCTTCAACAGTGATCGGCTCGCGCTTGCTGGCCCGGGGGTTCATGCCCGCCCATTGCCGCTGCACCACGGCGACCATGGCCAGCTGCTCGTGAGTGAGGCCATAGCGTTTCATGTAGCGCAGCACTGGCAGGGTGAACATGGTCGGTGGGCCGACGACGCCGAACGGCGCCTCGAACTGGCCCTGCAACGAGGTCGCATTGCCGCGTCCACGCCCGCGACCGATGCCCGACTTGCCGCTCTCGCCATGGGTGATGAGCACGGTCTGGCACTGGCCGCTCAGCAGCGCGGCGACCGCGTGTCGCACGTGAATCATGAACGAGCAGCCGCCGACGGCAGTGCCGTCGACCCAGTTCGGCATGATGCCCAGATAGTGCGCGATGGCGGTCGGCGATTCACCGGCGGTCGCGACGCCGTCGATGTCCGACGGTTTGAGTCCGGCATCGGCGAGCGCGTTCAATGCCGCATCCGCATGCAGCTGCAGCTGACCCATGTCCGGGATCACGCCCAGCTCGGTCGTTTCGGCAGCGCCGACGATCGCCACCTGTTTGTCGTAGCGAGTCATGTGTTGCTCCCCTCCGCGGCAGGGCGGAACAGGGGCAGCGTGATGCTGTCGTTCTGGGGCTCGAAGGTGACCTCGAGTGGCATGTCGAGAACCAGTGCCTCGGGCGTCTGCTCGCAGCCGACGATGTTCGACATCATCCGCGGTCCTTCCTCCAGCGCCACCAGCGCGATCGCATAGTGCCCTTCGAACGCCGGGTGGGGCCGGTGGTTGATGACGTAGCTGTCGAGG
>REEU01000063.1 GCA_007694905.1 Gammaproteobacteria bacterium
AACGACGGGGAACCATACGACACGGTGTCCGTGCCATTTCGGCCATCTATCAGGCCCGGGTTCCTCAGGCGGAGCTGGTCCTGCGCAGGATCTTCGGCGTCGGTGGCGCCGGGATGGTCAACCGGCATCGTGCATCACCCAGCTGGTCCTGGCCATCGGGTACCTGGGGCTCACTGCCGTCACGGGGAGGCATTGAAGCGGCGTTCAGCGCCCACCTGAGTCAGGTTGAAAACCGGGAACTGGAAATGGAACGGATCAGTAACCAAATGGAACTGATCGCCTCACCCTTCCGTACCGCTGAGAATTTTGGCATCCAGAATTTGATTGACCCACGAGAGAGTAGACGCCTGCTCTGTGACTGGGTGGAGGACGCTTACCGAACCTTGCCAAAACTGCTGGGTAAGCCGGCATTCGGTGCACGGCCCTGAGGACTTATCTGATCGGCACTTGGCTTAGTACTACTGTGTCAGCCAAGTTGGAGCGCTGCCGCAACATGGACAACACTCCAATGTTCGCATGATCGCCCAGGCGATGCGCCAACGCAGTGTCGCAATGGAATCATCCACGTGACACTGCCCGCGGCGGGGCGCCCCGCGGGGTGTAATCTTCGGGTAAGGCAGAGTCCTCGCGAATCCTGGCTTTTTTACTGCGCGGGTGGCGCAGACGCTGGTGAACAAGATAGCCGTAGGCGGCGGCTCGGGTACCTCCTCGTACTCGTCGAGCAGGAACCCCTGAAGCGCTTGCGCTGCTGAATGCAGGTGGGCTCTGCGCACCGGATTTGATCACAGCCGAGTGCGCAAACATCCTCTGGAAGAAGACCCGGCTTAAGGAGCTGACGGCAGAAGAAGCGTCCATTGCGACCCACCTCATCGCACATGCCGGGTTCGAGATTCACCCAACGCGCCACCTCCTGCAGGCAGCGATCGATCTCGCCATCCGCATCGACCATCCGGCTTACGACTGCGTCTATCTCGCGCTGGCCCTCCGAGGAAGGCGGGCGACTCGTCACGTCAGATGTACGACTGACGCGCAAGCTGTCAGCTCAGACATGGCCGGAGCTGCAGCGCCTCGCTGAACCGCTGCTCCGGGAACCGCCAGGCGAGATCACATGGGCAACTTCCTGCCCTTCAAGAAACCGTCGCTCAAGGATGGATCGCGCCCGCGGCACCACGCTCCACGCGCGAGGCAAGCAGCCATGAATCACGGGAGATGGAGGGCTATGTTTCGTTTCCGGTCCTATCAGGCAGATCCCCTCTCGTCATGAGTCGTCCACAGCCTGATCGTCGTCCGGCAGCGCGAGCAGCGACGCCGAAGGCAGCGCTTCCACGTCCCGCAAGGTCCGCGTCATCACCCGCGTCCGCCGGTCCACCGCATCCATGTGGTTGCTCGCCTCCTGCAGTTTCTTCTTCACCTTGTCCAGGGTGTCGCCGAACCTGCCGAACTCCGCCTTCACCGCGCCGAGGACTTGCCAGACTTCTCCGGAGCGCTGCTGGATCGCCAGCGTCCTGAATCCCATCTGCAGGCTGTTGAGCAGGGCGCTGAACGTGTTCGGCCCCGCCACCACCACCCGCTGCTCGCGCTGGATGCGCTCACCGAGACCGACCCGGCGGGTCACCTCCGCGTAGAGTCCTTCGGTCGGCAGATAGAGAATCGCGAAGTCCGTGGTGTGCGGGGGTGCCAGATAGCGCTCGGCAATGCCCTTGGCCTCGGCCAGCACCCGCTGCTCCAGGGCCCGCACCGCCTGCTCGACGCCCTCAGAATCGCCCACTTCCGAGGCCGCCAGCAGGCGCTCGTAGTCCTCCTTGGGGAACTTCGCGTCCACCGGCAGCCACACCGGCTCGCCCCCCTCCACCGGCCCCGGCAGGCGGATCGCGAACTCCACCCGTTCCGCCCCCGCCGGATTCACGGCGACGTTGCGGCCGTACTGCTCCGGCGTGAGCACGTCGGCCAACAGCTGCCCGAGCTGCACCTCGCCCCAGGTCCCGCGGCTCTTGACGTTGGTCAGCACCCGCTTGAGGTCGCCGACGCCGGTGGCGAGCTGCTGCATCTCACCGAGGCCCTTGTAGACCGCTTCGAGTCGCTCGCTGACCTGACTGAAGGATTCACCCAGCCGCTTCTCCAGGGTGGACTGCAGCTTCTCATCCACCGTCTGCCGCATCGCCTCCAGGCGCGCGGCATTCTCCTGCCGCAGCTTCTCGAGCTGCGCTTCCAGCGTGCTGGTCAACTGCAGGAGCCGGGATTCGAAGGCCGCCAGCCGCTCGCGCTGGGAATCAGCCAGCTGCCGGGTCCCGGCCTGCTGCTGTTCACCGAGCCGCTCGGCGAAGCTGTTGAGCTGCCCGCGCTGACTGTCTCCGAGCGTCGTCACCGAGCGCATCACTTCCTGGCGCAGCGCCGCAGCCTGGGCGGCGGACTCCTGCCGGGCGCGGGCCAGATCCTGATCCACCCGCTTCTCGATGGCTTCGATGCGCTGCAGCACGGGACCGAGCAGCGCCACCTGCGCGTCCAGCAGCCGCGCCTGCAGCGCCTCTCCCTCGCGCCGGGTCCGACGCGAAGTGAAGAACCAGAACGCGGCAACGAACGCCAGCACAGCGCCCAGCCCGATCAGCAGCTGGTGATGCGGCACGGCGACGAATGCGCCGATGGTCGCCGTCAGCTCCGAGAAGATGGCAACGTCTCCGTCGTCATTTCATGCGGTAGCGGATGGGCAGGCTCTTCAGCCCACCGACGAAGGCCGCCTGGGCGTAGCGCGGCTCACCTGCCAGTTCCACATGCTCCACCCGCGCCAGCAGTTCCCGGTAGAAGGCCTGCATCTCCATGCGTGCCAGATGCTGGCCGAGACACACGTGGGCGCCGTAGCCGAAGGCCAAATTGCGGGCCGCGGGCCGGGTGATGCGGAAATCGAAGGGTGCATCGAACACCTCCTCGTCCCGGTTCGCCGAGGGATACCAGAGAATGACGGACTCGCCGTCCGCGATCTTCGTCCCCCGCAGCTCATGATCACGGGTCGCGGTACGCATGAAGTGCCGCACAGGCGTGACCCAGCGGATCATTTCCTCCACCGCGCCGGCCACGTGTGCCGCCGGGTCGGACCGCAGCTTCGCGAACTCGTCGGGATGCTCCATCAGCGCCAGCAGACCGCCGGCCGTACTCGAAGAGGTGGTGTCGTGGCCCGCGGTGGCGATGATGATGTAATAGCCGGCCGCTTCGAGCTCAGGGATAGGCTTGCCGTCGATCTTCGCATTCGCGATCACCGTGGCGATATCGTCGCGGGGGTTCTTGCGTCGGTCCTCGGATATGTCGAGGAAATAGGCCTCGAAGTCGCGGACCACGTCGCCGATGGCGGTGATCTCGAAGGAACGCTGCACGTCCGGGTCGGTGGAGCCGAACAGCTCCTGGGTCAGCCTCATCATCAGCGGCTCGTCCTCCGGCGGCACGCCGAGGACGCTCATCACCACCCGCAGCGGATACCAGATCGCCACGTCCTTGACGAAGTCGCATTCGCCGCCGAACTCGGCCATGCGATCCACGTACTCCTTCGCCAGCCGCTCCACTTCCGGCTTCATCTGTTCGAGCTTCTGACGGGTGAAGAACGGCGCGGTCAGCAGCCGGTACTTCATGTGGTCCGGGTCGTCCATCTGCACCAGCGACCGCACCAGATGCCTGCGCCCGGTCAGGGCGGTGATGGCGTCGGTGACGTAGTCCGCCGCCAGCGTCGGCCGCGGGTCATTGATGAACCCCTCCTTGTCCCGCTCCACGGCCATCACGTCTGCGTGTTTCGTGATGGCGTAGAACGGCGTGAAGCCTTCCGGCGTCAGCCGTCGGACCGGATCGTTCGCCCGCAGCCAGGCCAGATAGCTGTGAATCTTCTCCTCGTCCGCCCAGGTGACCGGGTTGACGAGTTCGTTGTCGAGCTGTGGTGACGCGGGTACGGCGCTCATGATCGAGACTCCGGCAAGATGGCGAGAACGCCAGCGAGCCTAACGCATTCACGCCCCGCCGCGCAGCGTCGGGCGGCGGCGAAACCGAAACGGTGCAACGTGCTGCCACAGAATCCCCACCGGCATGCTGTCGGGATCATGCAGTCCATACTCTGCCGGCCAACCCTGTTTCGGCAACTTGAACGTACCGAGCAGCATATCCACCAGCGGCAGATGGATGGCGAAGTTGCAGTGGGCATAAGCGGGATCGCGGGCATGGTGCCAGTGGTGATAGCGCGGCAGCACGAGGACGTACTCGAGCCAACCGAAGCGCAGTCCGAGATTCGCATGGGCCAGGACCGCCTGCAGCCCGACCAGAATGACGTAGGCGTTGATTGCCGCCGGCGCGAAGCCCACCCACAGCAAGGCCAGTAGAACCAGGGCGCGGGTCGCGAGGATTTCCAGCAGATGCATGCGCGACCCGGCAATCCAGTCCAGGTGCCTGCAGGAGTGATGCACGGCATGAAAGCGCCACAGCAACGGAACGCTGTGATAGGCCCGGTGCAGCGATGCCTGCGCGAGGTCTGCCACGAACACCGCCACCAGGAACTGCACCCACAATGGCCACAGCTGCACCCAGGTCTGCAGCGGCGGATACAGCGCGAACGCCAGCACCAGACCGGTGAACGTGGTGACGCTGATGAGAATGAACTGGATCAGCAGATGGCCCACGAAGAAATAGGCGAGATCCGTTCGCCACTCCGGCCTCAGGATGGCCTGCTCCCGGGCCGAGGCCATGCGCTCGATGGGCACGAATACCAGGGCCGACACCAGCAGCGAGATGATGAACCAGTCCAGACCCAGCGAGAACGGTGTCGGCTGGATCGGATCGAAATCGACGCTGGCGCCGCCCAACAGCAGCGCGAGTGCGGCGCTGCCGACAGCAAGCAGGGACAGACGCCGTCCGCGGCCGCGCAGCAGGCTCCAGGTCCCCAGAATGAACGCCGCAACCAGACCGACGAGCAGCAGCGTCCGGGCCAGCGGTTCCGTGTAGACCTCCCGAAACGCTTGGCTGGTGAGCAGCTCGGGAAAGTGGAAACAGAGCACGCCCAGCAGGCTCAGCACGCCGAGCATCGCGGCGAGCATGGCCACGAGCGATGCCCCGGCAGACTCTTCGCTGCGCGCCTGCGCCATGTCAGGTCCCTGATGATCCGGCCCCCGCCGGTATGAACCATTTTCGCATGCACCGGGTCGTGCGCGGCAGTCCCCTTGAACTGACCCTGCGCCTGGTACTGCGCTCAGATGGCCGAAGCTGACAACACCCTTCCGCAATGCGGCCACAACACGCATCATGTCGATGCCATGGCCCACACAGACGTGAAGCCGGACAGGAGGGGGAGCAACCGCCCATGAGA
>REEU01000156.1 GCA_007694905.1 Gammaproteobacteria bacterium
CATTCCGAGCGATGGAATGGGCGTCGTTAACGACCCGATAAAGCGCGTGGGCCAATTCCGTGTCGGACACGTACTCCAACTTTCGTTGCGCCGCCGGAAGGGCACTCCAGTCACGGAGCGGCGGATGGGCCAATTGTTCGGGCAGCGCCGCAATCTCACCGTCGAACTGAATCTGCCCCGTTTGCTCCAGGTGATTCAGCGCCGAGAGAATACCGTGCTGGATTCGGGCACCGGCGCGGCCGACTCCGGCTGCGGACAGCAGGCGCGCCGTAAGTATCGCTGTGTGAACGGGACCCTCCTCCTGCACGACCTTGAACACGGCTGCGGCCAGACTTGCCAGCGGGATCTCGTGAAAATTCTGAGCATTTGACTGCAATCCCAGCGTCCGCTCGTCCGCTGATCGATAGCCTGCTACCGGTGGCCGCTCCTGTTCCGTAGTTGAGCCTGCAACGCGCTGGATCTGGGCACTGGTGACCGGCGTTGTGGGCATCAGGTGCGCGCTGTCTGCGCTCTGGGATTCCCTGGCCGCCCCGTCCTTCAGGGACTCAGCGCCGTTCCCCGCTGTGGTACCGAGTGTCGGCCCGGCCGGCGTCCGCAGCTTCGCGAATTGGTCCCGGGCCTGTGCATGGCGTACCGCCGCCTCTATGGCTTCTTTCAGCCGATCGGTCTCGGACTGTGGATTGCGAAACCACTCCGTGCTCCAGATGCGGTGAAACGTCCATCCCAAACCCTCCAGCACCGCTTGACGGATACGGTCCCGGTCGCGCGCCACTGCGGTACTGTGGTAGCTCGCCCCGTCACATTCCACGGCAAGCACGAATCGTCCTGGCTTGATTGGGTCACGCACGGCGAGATCGATGTAGAACCCTTGGCTGCCCACCTGCGGCTCGACGTCGTAGCCAAGCCGCTGAATGGCCCGCATCACTTCATGCTCGAAGGGGGAATCAGGTTCACGCCCGGTGAGTTCGCGGGTAGGCAGATCGCGGGTTTCGGCGAAGTGCAGGAAAGCCTTCAGCGCGCGGACACCAAAGGGCGAACTCGGCGACAGCCGCAGATCGTCCGCGCGGAAATTGCAGAACACATCCATCGCCAGCCGCGCGCGTGTGATCAGGACGTTTAGGCGGCGCTCACCACCCTGCGTATTCAACGGCCCGAAGTTCTGTGCCAACCGGCCTGCTTCGGTAAACCCATAGCCGATGCTGATGAAGATGACGTCGCGCTCATCCCCCTGCACGTTTTCCAGATTCTTGATGAAGAACTCTCCGCCTTCGTGGTGGCGAAAGAACGACTCCGTGTCCGCATGCGCTCGGCGTAGCCGTTCGACCTCGAGCAGGATCACCTCACGCTGTGCGGTACTGAAGGCCACCACACCCAGTGATAGATCGGGGCTAGTGCGCGCATGAGCCATCACCGCCTGCGCAACGGCCAACGCCTCGCCTCGGTTCGCACGGCTGCCGCCACGGTCGTAATGGGTACCTGGCAAGTGGTGAAAATGCAGCCCACGGGCATCCGGGTTCATACCGGGGCTGGGGAAGATCATCAGGCTGTTGTCGTAGAACTGGTCGTTCGACACGGCGATCAGTGACGCATCCCGGCTTCGGTAATGCCAGCGCAGCATGCGCTCCGGCACGCCCTGCGCCTGCATCAGATCCAAAATACTCTCCAGGTCCGCGGTTACGCTCTGTTCAGCCTCATCGTCCGTTAGTTCGACCGCTCGCCCGAAAAAATCTGTGGGAGGCATCTGTTTGCTATCCCCAACCACAACAACCTGGTCGCCACGCAGAACCGCCCCGAGCGACTCCGGGGCCGGGATCTGACTGGCCTCGTCAAAAATCACCAAGTCGAAGTGCAGCCGGCCCTGGGGCAGGTAGGTCGCGACCGACATCGGGCTCATCATGAACACCGGCTTGATCTTCTGAATCACGGACCCGGCTTCATGCATCAACCTGCGGATCGGCAGGTGGCGTCGTTGCTTGCTGAACTCGCGCCGGAGCAGATCCATCTCGCCTGGTGCGTTGAAGTGTGGCAGTCCGGCGTGCAGGCTGACCACCAGCTTCTCCTGGGCATATGCGAAAACATCGCGATCCAGCTCGGTGAACTCGCGCAACAGGCGCTCCTGCCCCAAGCGGTCAAACTGGCCTATTCGCGGCCTTTCGCCATACGCCGTGTCGACCAGCCCGCTGTAATAACTGAGCAGCAGCCAGTCCTCCAGCACCGCCGATGCCTCCCGCCAATCCCGAAGCGTCGCGATCAAACCCGAGAGCCCGGCATCGTCCAACTGCTTTTCGATCTGGTTGAACCGTGTGATCTCGTAGAGTCGGCGCGTCTGGCGCCATTCCTCGAGGAGCGTCCGCCAGATCGCCAGAGAGACCTCGTCCAAGGGTCCCTGCGTCCACTCCAGGAAAGTGACGAGTTCCTGTAGCTGCCCTTGCACCCTTACGGACTGCGCCGCCAGTGCCTCCACCGGCTCCGCCCAAGCCCTCAGGTCTGGATCGCCCTCCAGAAAATCCGCCAACCCCTGTGGCAGATCGCCCTTCCCGATCGCCTCGTAGAGCTCGATGATCCAGTCGGCCAAACGTCCGAGCACTGCCCAGTCGGAACGAAGACCCTGCCACTGCGCGCCGAACAACGACTGACACACCGGCTCCAGCTCCCGCAACCGCTGGTGATGGCGCCGATAGGCGAGCAACCCATCGACCCGTTCGAGCCATTGCAAGGGCGTTCCCGAGAGCGTTCCTTTCATGTAGCCGCGCAAAGTCGCCTTGGCCTGCCGATAGGGGCCCGAAAACATCCGCCACCATTTGTCCGCACGCCCAGCCAACCCCACGCGAACGGCCAGCAGGTCGGTCTCGAAGGCAGCGTCGATAAAATGCTCCGAGAGTTGCTCGTGCAGCCGGTGCATCTCGGCACCGCAAGCCACGGCTTCGCGGATGTCGTCCCGGCGCACCTGCCATTCCTGCGTGCTTATGCGGACACCTTGCAGGTGCGGGGCTTCCAATGCCCGCTTTCCGGCGCGATGCAGGATCGCAATGTCCGCAAACGTTGCCGGGACGGGAACCTGCATCGCCTTCGCCAGCGCGGCCGAATCCTCGATCAGTTGACCGAGCGGCTCCCACGCGCGCGCAACCTGCCGCGCCAGCCACTGATCGTCATTCGGCGACAGGCTCGTGCGCCGGGATTGGCGAAAGGGGTTGTCTTCCGGCGGTCCGAACTCGCCCAGATAGTCTGCCGCGGCGCGGATCGCACGACGCCCTTTCTCCAGACCTTCGGCGTCCCAGTTCCTCAGCCACTGGAATCGAATGAGTGCGAGACCAGACAACCGCGACTCGTTCTTCAGCGCCAGCATGCGTCCCACACACTCGACGTAATGCAAACCCGAATTCAGGATGGGCCGACTCAGGTCCGCCACGTAGCCATCCAAGGCATCGCGCACCTCGGTCAGGCGCCGATAACGCGCATCCCGATCCGGCGCCTCCGGCCGGCCCTGGTCGAAGACATGCCGCAGCGAATCGAGTACCGCCTTCTTGTTGCTCTTGTGGCTGTGCAATTCCAGAACGGCATCGCCGAGGTGGCACTCGTCCAACCGCCCCTTAACCACCTCCAATGCCGCCATTTTCTGCGCGACGAAGAGGACGCGCTTACCCCGTGCCAGCGCTTCCGCGATGACGTTGGTGATCGTCTGCGACTTGCCGGTGCCCGGCGGGCCCTGGACGACGAGATTGGCACCCTCCATCACGGCGAGAATGGCCTCCGTCTGGCTGGAGTCCGCGTCCTTGACCAGATGCAGGGTTTCCGGAGCCGTCAGGGCCTGATGCCCGCGAAGCGCCTCAAGGAGATTCGCATCGGTCTGAAAGCCCTCCCCGAACAGCCTCTTCAACTGGAGGTTATCCAGCAGCGCACTCTCCTCAGGCCAGCTTTCGGTGTCCAAGTCCACATACATCTGGAACTTGCCGTAGGAGAAGAAACCAAGGACCACCTTGTCCCGCACCACCCGCCACCGGGGTCTCTCCGCCACTCGCAGCGCCACCGCATCGATATAGGCGCAGAAATCGAACTCGTCAGGGAACTCGGGCAGATCAAAGCGGAAATCGCCCTTCAGCTTCGCGCCAAGATTCAGGTTCGGCCCCAGTTCGGCGTCAGTGTACGAGAGCCGAAAACGGCTGCGGACGGAATCACGCTGGAGTTCCACCGGCACCAGGACCAGCGGCGCATGGCGCGGCATGGTGGAACTCGCGTCCTCGTACCATTCGAGGAACCCCAGAGCGAGAAACAGCACATCAATCCCCTGCTCCTGCAAGAGCGCGTGTGCCTGGCTTTCCATCCGCAGGAGCTGCGCGTCCAGCTTCTCCTGCGGCAGGCGTACCTGGAGGAAGCGAGCAGGATCGGCCGAGGCCCCGAGCGTATTCAACGGAGCGGCATCGCCGAGCGGGAACACGTCCAGCTCCGGCTCGTCGCCCGTGCCCGAGTCCCCGTCATCCCGCTCTGCGCCTTCGTCCTCATCCGGCGCGGGTACAAACTGGAGCGGCCGTTTCGAACCGTTCGACCCTGTCAGCGTCCCGAACAGGGCCGCCGAGTCGCCATCGACGATCTCCAGGAAGCTCGAGCGCCGCGCCGGGACGTGAAGCAGCGAGTTCCCACGCAGCCCCACATCCAGCAACTCCTGCCGTGCAAGCTCCAACTTCTTCGCTATCGCCACCTTTTACCCCTGCGCCTTCCAGTCGTTGCACTGCCCGGGCCGATCGTGACACACCCTTACTGCCGCAGCCGACGAAACCGACCACCCACCCACTGCCCGACCGCCGTCATCCGCCGCGCGTCGCGGGGAACGTCACGAACCATGCGCGCCCTCACACCGCCAACGGCGGATGACGCTGCGCTCTTCCACCCTACGAATCTTCCTTCACGTCGTTCTCACACTTGGCAAGCTCGTTCCGCTTGCGCATGGCTTCACTGAACGCCGCGGCCAAGATACCGGTCGGCATCGCAATCAGGCCGATCCCGGCTATGGCCGTGAATCCCGCAAAGATCCGGCCCAGTACGGTCACCGGCGTCACATCGCCATATCCAACCGTAGTCAGCGTCGCGACGCTCCACCACAACGCTCGAGGGATGCTGCCAAAGGCGTCGGGTTGTGCATTCCCTTCCAGGAGGTACAGGAAGGCGCTTGAGATCAGCATGATCATGAAGGCGACCGCACCGCTCAGCGCCAATTCGAAGCGCCGGCCGTAGATGGCATCCGACAGTGAGACCCACGCCTGGGAGAACCGACCGACTCTCGCGACACGCAGGAGCCTCAGCAGCTTCAAGAGGCGGATGA
>REEU01000062.1 GCA_007694905.1 Gammaproteobacteria bacterium
GCTCAGGACGAACGGGTATGGGATCGGGCTGAGCGGGGAGTGTCCGTCGACGGGCTCAGGACGAACGGGGGATGGTTCAGGACGAACGGGGGCGGGACCGGGTTGAGCGGGGGATGTCCTTCGACGGGCTCATGACCCGCACGACTCTCTCAGATGACTTCTAGCGGCTATCTCAGGCCGTATTTGTCGAGCAGGTTGTACAGTGTGGGGCGGGTGACCCCGAGCAGTTCGGCTGCCTGGGCGATATTGCCATTGCTCCGCCCCATCGCCTTGATGATGGTTGCGTGTTCCGCGGCGTCCCGCGCCTCACGCAGGCTGAGTGGCTCCTCGTGTTCCGAGGCGGTCTTGAGGCCCAGATCGTCCGCACCGATTCGTGGTCCGTCCGCCATGATGACGGCGCGCCGCATCACGTTTTCCATTTCCCGCACGTTTCCGGGCCAGCCGTAGTTTTCGATGGCGTTGAGCGCTTCAGTGGAAAACCCCCGGCGCGGTTTGCGCTGCTCCCGGGAAAATTTGTCCAGGAAGGCATGGGCCAGCAGGCTGCGATCCCCCTGACGTTCGCGCAGCGGTGGAATGCTCACCGAGATCTCGCTGATCCGGTAGTACAGGTCTTCCCGAAAATCCCCGGTCTTGATCAGGTTCTGCAGGTCCTGATTCGTGGCGCCGATGATGCGGATATCGACCGGGATCTCATTGCGCCCGCCCAGTCGCTCCACGGTGCGTTCCTGCAGGAAGCGCAACAGCTTGGCCTGCAGGCTCAAGGGCAGATCGCCGATCTCGTCGAGGAACAATGTGCCTTTGTCGGCGTGCTCGATCTTGCCGATCGTCTGCCGCGTCGCGCCGGTGAAGGCGCCTTTTTCGTAACCGAAGAGCTCGCTCTCCAGCAGGTTCTCGGGGATGGCCGCGCAGTTGATGGCAACGAAGCGCTCCTTTGCCCTCGTGCTGAGTTCGTGCAGGGCGCGGGCGAGCACTTCCTTGCCGGTACCGCTATCGCCAAGCAGGAGGACAGTGGCATCGGAGGGAGCCACGCGCTCGATCATGCGGCAGATCTTCAGCATGCCGGGGTCTGCGGTGACCAGTCCCTGCAGGGGCGATGCGGTCTTGCGTGCGAGTTGCCGGTTCTCTTCCTCGAGTTGATAAAGATGCGAGGCACGGTCGACGATCAGCCGCAGCGTGTCGGCGTCGACGGGCTTGATATAGAAGTCGTATGCGCCCAGTGCCACGGCTTTCAGCGCATTCGTGCGGTCGTCGTTGCCGGTGACGACGATGATCTTCGTCTCGGGCGAGAGGGCGAGAATCTCCTCGAGCAGCAACAGACCCTCCGAGGCATTCGCGGGGTCGGGCGGCAGACCGAGGTCCACCGTCACCAGTTGCGGCTGATGTCTGCGGATCTGGGCCATGGCACTGTTTCTGTCCTTCGCCTGCAGGATTTCGTAACCCTCGAAACACCAGCGCAACTGGCTTTGCAGGCCCGCATCGTCCTCTACGATCAGTAGTCTGAGCATGGAATTCGTGGCATTACCCATTCTGTGTCACCTGTTCTCCCAATTCGCCGGCGACGACGCCTTCGCGATCGAGCCTGGGCAGTCGGATGGTAAACCGGGTGCCCTGGCCGACCGTGCTCTCGACCTCGATGCGTCCCCCCATCCGAATCACCTGGTCGCGGGCCTCGTACAATCCAATACCCATCCCGGCATTCCCCTTGGTGGTCTGGAACGGCCGAAACAGGCGTCGGCGCAGAAACTCCTCCTCGATGCCGGCACCGTTGTCCTCGACAAGGATAGTCGCCCAGTAGCCGTCCGTGTCCAATGACAGGGTGACCCGGCCGTCATCGGGCGTGGCTTCCTGGGCATTTCGCACCAGATGCAGCAGCACGTTTCTCAGGCCATCGGGATCGCCCTTGACGTCAGCCGTATGCCGGATATCGAGTTGCGGCGCGGGCCGGACATGGCTGCTCTCCCTGGCCACGCCTGCGAGCACTTTTTCCAGCGGTATCAGCTTGTGGCGGGTGGCCGGTGTCGGTTGTGCGTTGCGCAGTTGTGCCTGGGTGCGCTCGAGGCGGTCCCGGGCATGCGCCACGGTCTGGAAGGCATCGGCAATGAACTCCGGGTTGTCGCGGTGACGCTCGGCGTTCGAGCAGATCAGCGACAGTTGCGCGGAGATGTTCTTCAGATCATGAACCAGAAAGGCGGTCAGGCGATGGAAGGTCTCGAACTGGCGCGCCTCCAGCAGGGCCTCGCTGGTTTGCGCCAGAGCGACGTACACCGCCAGCTGGCGACCGGCGGTCTTCAGCAGATCCCGTTCTTCCCAGTCGATCCGGTGTGGCGCCAGGGGTTGTCCCAGCACGACGAACCCCTCCAGGTCATCGCCCTTCAGCAGGGGTACGACGGACCAATGCCGCGGGTTCTCCAGCAGCCATTCCGGAAGACGGAGCCCCCGGTAGATCTTGGGTTCGCGACGGTATTCGTCCAGGTCGATCACCCAACCCGTCGTTTGCAGGAAATCCACCAACGGGCTCTCGGGAGGCTGCGCCGGGTAACCCGGTTCACCCAGATTCAGCGCTCCCTCTAGGGTGTAGGTGCCGTCGTCCGCGCGAACCCAGAGGAGCCCGCCGGGGCTCTCGACCAGTTCGCCGATGGCATGAATCGCCCGCTGTTGGAAGGGCATGGCAGCATCTTCGGCGGACAGCGTTCCGGTAAAACGCAGCCACTCGGCGCGATAGTCATAGCGATACTTGAAGAAATGCTTCGCGAGGAAGATGCGCAGCCGGGCCCGAACGCTCCCGGAAAACAGCACCAGCAGCAGGATGAGCGCGGCCCCGAACAGGAAGGTCACCTGGAGGAGGGCACCCAGTTCCCCGCCGAAGTGACGGAGGTAATAGCCGGCGCCGCCGACGGCAAGCAGGTACAGTCCGGCCCCGGTGAGGGACGCGGTATGGAAAAGGAGATGACGCGAGACGACCGGCCCCTCCCGTTGCGGAAGCCGCCGGCTGACGGAGATCGCGATCAGGGGTACCACCAGGGCGTTGACCAGGCCCCTGGCCTGCCAGGACGGGCTATCCAGGGTTTGGAACAGCACCAGGTCCGCGAACAGGAAGAGATCGAAGGCGAACATGCCGCCCAGCCCCAGGCAGAGGAATTTGATCTCCCAGCGGCGCTGGGGGGGCGTGTTGCGAAAGACCTGCTCGACCAGCACCAGTCCCGCGATGGTCATCAGGAGTATGGACATGCCGTGCCAGGGTCCGTCGCCGGTCAGTCCCGGGAGGGCGATGGGGATGAGGGTGGCCAGCAGGAAGGCCGCGGTCACCCCGATCCAGATGCGTAGGGAGCGGGTATGCACGCGGGCGCTGGTATCGCCGGTCGCCAGTACCGCCAGGAGGACGGCGAACCATCCGGCGTTGCGGCCGACCTCAAGGATGCCCCCCGAGATCACGGCGCCAACGTCGTGCTGCCAGGCGATCAGCCCAAGCTGGGCGGCCCAGAGGAAGGAGAGTACCGAAGCGGCGAGGATCCACATGCTGGCGGTGCGATTGCGCCAGCGCAGCAGCACGAGCACCGCCAGGATCAGGAACGCGAGGGCGGCGGTCAGGTAACTCGCGGCGGCGATCGGGATCGGCATGCGATGGGGTTACCGGGCGCCGCGCCCAAACAGTACGACACTGACCGTTTCGAGCATGATCACGATATCCATGAACAGGGTGTGATTCTTCAGGTAGTAGAGGTCGTACTGGAGCTTTTCTCTCGCATCATGTACCGACGCGCCGTATGGATAGCGTACTTGCGCCCAGCCGGTGATGCCGGGGCGGATACTGTGCCGGGCGAGAAAATACGGGATCTGTTCGCTGAGTTGAGCGACGAAGACCGGTCGTTCCGGGCGGGGTCCCACGAACGACATCTCCCCTTTGAAAACGTTGATGATCTGTGGCAGTTCGTCGATCCGGAACTTGCGGATCACCCGGCCGACGCGAGTGACTCGGTCATCGTTGCCCGTCGCCCATTGGGCGACGCCATTGCTTTCGGCATCCTGCCGCATGCTGCGGAATTTGCAGACGTCGAAAGGCCGGTTGCCCATGCCCACGCGCGTCTGCCAGTAGAAGATCGGTCCGGGACTGTCCAGTCTGATGGCGAGTGCCGTCGCCAGCATCACCGGGAACGTCACCAGCAGCAGCACGGTGCTGGCGATCAGATCCAGGCTGCGTTTGATGACGTTGCGTGCCCAGTTCTGGCGAAATCCGTCTCCGAAGACCAGCCAACTGGTGTTCAGGGAGTCCAGGCGCAGTTGCTGGCACTCCCGTTCGAAGAATGAGGAAAGGTCGGTGACCGGAATGCCGTGCAGCTTGCATTCCAGCAATTGCCGGATCGGGAGTGTGCCCCGGCGATCGCGGACGGCCACCACGATCTCTTCGGCCCTCAGTTTTCGCGCGAGATCCAGAAGCGTTTCGTTCGGTGCAAGCTGCATGACCCGTTCCGGAGGCACCTCGACGGCTGCTTCAGGGTCTGTGGCGACGTAGGCAACGACCTTGTAGGGGAGTTCCTCGGGTTGCCGGTCAGTATGGATGCTCTCCGTGCTGCTGGCACGGGCCCCTGTGCCGAGCACCAGGAGCCGCCGCTTGAACGCTGGGGAGGTCGCGAGGCGACGATAGAAGGACCGCCCCGCCAGTAGGCCGAAGAAGGCCAGGGTCAGACCGATCGCCAGGGTGGTGTTCTGCAGCAGGGGTGCGGGCGCGACCGCGTGGTAGGCGAGGACGATCCCGAAAGCCAATAGCAGGCCGAAGGCGAGGCGGAGGACGATCTTGATCGGACCGCCGCTATCGACGAGATGGTTGCTGTCGTACAGGCCCATGAGCATCATTGCGACGATCGCCACGGCCATGGTTGCCAGAACCTCGTGATTGAACATCGAGAATGCTGGCTGTACCTCGGCATGCAGGATCACCGCGAGATACAGAGCCACATAAAGGACGAGGGCCTCCACGGTCGCCAGGACAAGCGATGTGCGAGAGACGTGGTGTCCGAATATCCGCAATGCCTATCCTCCCTTCGCGCTTGGCCGTGTATTGGCAATCGTGCCAGCTTGTCCCACACCCCTTCTTGGGGAAATGCCGGATAAGTCGTTTGCGTTCGTGGTTCGACGGACGACCCACCTACCGACACATCCATTTGGCCGGCCGATCAGGATATTATGGGCACCCGTGTCGAGTCCAAGAATATCGAATGATTTGTGCAAACGTTTTGCGAGTGTTGCCCTCGGGCATGATGCGGGCGACGGCGCAGGTTGTCTCTTCCTGGGAATCCCACTTGGTC
>REEU01000061.1 GCA_007694905.1 Gammaproteobacteria bacterium
ACCAACGGAGTCCATCTCCCGAGTTTGAAGTGGTCCGAAGAAATCCGGCAGGTCAGTAGCATTGGCGATCGCCCCTGGGCCAGGTGATGACTGCCCGTTGGCCAAGCCCTCCGGGCGCGCAAGCGGGTTCGGCCGACCTGAGGTCTTGCCAACCCCCCAATAGACCGAGTTCATCAACGCGCGAATGACTGTTTGCGTTATCCTATCGCTCTGTCCACTAGGGGTACGAAATGACTTCCGGTAACTCGGCAGCCTTTGGGCAACAGACCGCACGGAAATCGAAGACGGCGGATCTGGCCTATGGATCGATTCGCGCCGAAATCATTGCTGGCAGGTTACGGCCCGGGGAACCATTGATTGAGGCCGAACTTGCAGAGACTTTGAATATCAGTAGAACACCCGTCCGCGAGGCGTTATACAGACTCAGGGTTGAAGGCCTGGTCGTGCTGCAGAAATACTATCGGCACTACGTCAGGCAGTTCACCATACCGGAGCTTGAAGAAATCTTCGAAATCAGAGCGCTGTTGGAGAGTTCCCTCGCAGCGCGTGCAGCGTCCAGGGTGAGCAACGCGGCCTTGCAGCGCCTCGACGAACTGCATGCGATGATGACTGATGAGGTCGAGAGGGATCACGAGGATCTGATTTTCAATTTCAGTCAGTTGAATCGTGAATTTCATCGTTTGATTTGGCAGGCGGCAGCGCGTTCGCAAGCGGACTACCTATTGAGTTTTACGCTCGAAGTTCCAATCAACCCAGTCGGGCAGCTCGATACCCGCGATAGAGTTACGAGGTTCTCTCGTGCATGTGGCTATCATGAAGAATTGATCCGAGCGCTCAAGTCGGGCCAGCCTGATTGGGCCGGATCGGTCATGCGGGGCCATGTGTTATCTCTGGTCCCAGAAGCCAAGGAAGGAATTGAGTAACGAACAGATCTGGGTGAACGAGAACCCTTTCGCTGAGCCCCGGTTGCCCTGTCGTAGGGCTCGGGTTTCGGGGAGATGCGTGATGTTGATCGTTCTTGCCGTTGGGCTGGGTGTTCTCATCTCTCGTGGCGGTTTCTGAACAGCTCGTAGGCTAGACGGCCGCGCACTCCGATATCGAGGAACGGCCGCGGGGGAACCGTTGTGGGCGTTCCCAAGCTGATCATATCGGCGATCAGCGGGCTGTCTTCGCCCAGAGCCATTTCCGCCGAGAGACGACCGCTAATCGTGCCCTTGGGGACGCCCACAGCATTCTGGCAGACCGCGCTCCAGACATTGGGGGCCACCTGGCCGAAGCCTGGCGTACCGTTGCGAGACAGGCAGATGAAGCCGGTCCAGGTATGCTCCATCGTGACACCACGCAGCATTGGGAAACGCTGGTCGAACAGTCGTTGGTGGTCGGCCTGGATCCTGGCGCGACGCTCGTCCGACTGCCGCAGCCCGGGGCAGAAATGGATGTTTTGCCGGATGAGGATCCGTCGGTCGTTGGTGTAGCGCATCGTGACCCCAGCAAAAGCGTTCGCTGGAGTCGCACCCCAAGGTTTGATTTCGCCGAGAGCCGCATGTTCTGCATCGGTCAGCGGCCGACTGAGGCTGGCATGGGCTGCGAAGTTCAGAAGCTTTCGCTTCCAAAACCCGAAACGCATCGCTAACCCGTTCACTGCGAGGATCGCCTTCGGTGCCCGTACCGATCCGCGCGCCGTCCGCAGCGTAACCGCGTTGCGGAACTCCGCATCCAGCACGGGCGAGTTCTCGTAGAGCGTAACGTTCTCGGGCAAGGTGTCACCCAAGCCCCGGGTTAGTGCAGCCGGGTTCAGCAGCACGGTGCCGCGCGTGAAGACCGAGGCCGCGAAATTCCGGGTGCCGAGCCGGCTGGCCGTCTGCTCGCGGCCGAGCCATTCATAAGGCTCGCCAAGGCGATCCAGCTCGGCGACGGTGGGTTCAAGAATCTCTTCGACACCGCGATTGGAGCTGGCGATATGGTACTTGCCATCCTCGCTCCAGTCACAGTCTATGCCGTGGCGCCGGACACTCTGCCGGAGGGAAGCGATGCCCGCACGCGCCAGGCGCATATAGGCGTGGCCCTTTCTCAGTTCCTCGAGCGACGACCCGACGTTATGTGGAAGGTCGATGGCGAAGCCAGAATTGCGGCCGGAGGCGTTTTCGCCCAGCTGCTGAGCGTCAACAATTACGATTCGCGCCTCGGGTCGCAGCTCGGCCAGCCGCCGGGCTGCACCCAGCCCCGCGAAGCCCGCTCCAATGACGACGACATCAGCGCTGGTATCGCATGCCAAGGGCGCTCGAGGCTCGCGTCGCGGCAGGATCGCGCTCCAACCATTGCTGCGGTCGTCCTTGGGCAGTAGCGTGATACGGCTCATGCGGCTAACCCCTTGGTCCAGCTGGCCGGGTGAAGGCAGTAGAAGACCAGCGCCTCGGAGGATATGTAGCGGACCGGGGTTTCGGCGGGTAGCCAGATGCTGTCCATCGGCCCAGCCTCCAGCAGCTCGTCTGGGGTTTCTACCGCAAGCGTTCCACTGATGACCAGAATCAGTTCGTCATACCTGACCTGCCAGGGGATGTCGGCTGCCTTGAAGCGAGCAAATCCGCCCGAAAGCTCACTACGATCGGCAAGGCCGGCCACTTCGACAACCTCAGCCATCTCGGGATAGGCGAAGCGCGGCTGAAATTCCAGCTGGCCGAACCGGGTCACCCTTGCCGGCGATTTCCGAGTCTCTTTCATGTCGTCTCTTTTTTGTGTTCGATGCCTGCTTAGCCAGTGGTCAGACCTGGCCTGGAGAAGAGATGTGGGGGCGTACCAGGTGGTAGCGGTAGTGCATCTGATAATGAAGTGCCAAGGTGATCACGCTCGCGTCATCGTCCAACGCTCCGACCAGGCTCAGTCCGACCGGCAGCCCGGTTTCCGCACTCAGGCCGCCGGGGAACCCGACCGCCGGGAGGCCACACAGATTGCTCCAGCGCATGTAGCGCGCGTCGAGCTGACCGCCGCTACCGAAGGGCTTAGCCTCGAACTCGCAACTCGGCAACAGGATCGCGGCCAGTTGCTTGCGCCTGAACAGTTCCGCCCACAGTCGCATCCTCGCCTCGCGTTCCCGCCGTGCCGCGATATAGTCCGCAAGACCGATATTTCTCTGGACGATGCTCTCGAGGAATGCGCGAAACGGAGCTCCATACTCCTCGACCCGGTCTGGATACAGACCGAGTCGCCGCTGCTCCGCGACAATTTCTGCCTCCAGGGGTGAGGCGTAGGCATCATCGAACATATCCGCCGCTACCGGCACGAGTTCTGCGCCGAGTGCCTCAGCCTCCTGACATGCGCGAGTCCACACACCCGCGACACCTGGGTCTGGCCGACCTAGACCATCAGGGATACCAAACCGCAAGCCAGCGTACGGGCGATCGGCGGGCTCCACGTTGACGGGTAGCGCTGGAAGGCCCGCCCTGCCATAGGTGGTATCGTCACGCAGGTCGGTTCCAAGCATCGTCTGAAGGGTGATACTGCAGTCCTGCACACTCCGGCCCAGCACGCCGGGATTGTCATAACTGCGAATGAATCCGAATACCCCGAACAGGCTCAGCTGCCCGTAACTGGGCTTGATGGTCGAAACACCGCAGTGAGAGGCTGGCTGTCGAAGCGACTGAGTCGTCTCCGTCCCGAGTGCAACAGGGACCATACCAGTCGCTACTGCAACCGCACTTCCAGCACTCGAGCCGCCCGGGCTGCGGTCTGGATCCCAAGGATTCCGTGTCGGTGGAGCCGTTACCGGTTCGAAGCTGTGGGCGTGTCCAACCAGGACGGCCCCATTCGCCCGCAATCTGTCCCACAGGGTACAGTCAACGTCAGCGACGTAACCCTTCCAGGCGCGAGACCCGGCTTCGAGGGGTAGTCCCGCTACCTTGAACCAATCCTTCAGGGCGACCGGTTGCCCGCATAGTGGCGAAGGGCTCGAATCGTCAGAAAGCCTGCGCTGAGCATCCCGCGCCAGACCCTCAGCGACGGCTGGATACAGTCTCGCGAAAGCGTGCAGCTGGGGTTCCAGTCGCTCTATGCGCCGCAACGATGCCTCGAGCCTCTCTTGAGTCGACAGCTCGCCTGCGCGCATGAGCTCGTGAGCCTCCAATACACAGAGATCTGCAGGGTCTGTCGTATTGTGTCGATCCATGGTCGGCCTCCTGGGGTCCGTCTTATCAGGTTGACGCATAACCCATCCGCGCACGCTCGCGAAGCATGAACTTCTGGATCTTGCCTGTGCTGGTCTTTGGCACAGCCTCGAGGCGTATCTCGCGCGGGCACTTGAACCCCGCAAGTACATCCCGACAGTGGGCCAGTAATTCCGCCGCGCTCAGTACCGCGTCGGGCTTCAACTCGACGAAAGCCAACGGTATCTCGCCCCACTTCGGGTCCAGTCGACCGATGCCCAGCGCTTGCAGCGCGGCGGCCAGGCGGGCGCTGCGTTCGCGGCATTGCGCCCAGTTATCGCGTCGCCCTCCATGCACTGCCGCCGGCAAGTCGCCGAGGGCCTCCGCACTGCGCTCGACGAAGGCCACTGGGCTCAGCGGTCTGAAGTTGGGCGCGTTTCGGTCCAGGCCTTGCTCATAGATGGACATCACTTGTCCCTAACGACGAACCAGCCCAGCCGCGTTTTTCCGGTTCGAAAAACACCCGAGCACCGAAGGCTTGAGCAAAGGACCATAAAATCTCTCCTTACGGAAAGCGTCGCCGAGATGACTGTGTCTTCTAGATTCGCGAATTCTCTCGAGGTCCATATTGATCATGGTGATTTCCTCCATACAACCACCTCGCCCGAGCATTTCTCCTTCCGGATCGAACGCCGTGCTGTGACCATCGGCCTTAGGTTGCGGATAATTGCAGATCGCCACTGCCATCGCGTTCTCCACGGCCCGAACTCTGACCATGTCGGTGACTTTTCCATTCAGTCCCTTGAGGGGGCAGGCGTTCGGAATCAGCACCACCTCAGCGCCATATTTCATGAGCACCCGCCCCGATTCCGGGTAGTCACGATCAGCGCAGATCATCAGGCCCAGCCGCACGTTGCCTGCGGATGTATCAAGATCCGCGACATGGAAACGCTCGCCTGGCTCGCACATTGCGTCCACAAGAAAGGGTTCAAAAAGATGAATCTTCGAATACTTGATTACATCTTTTCCGTGACGATCGATCAGCAGTGCTGTA
>REEU01000060.1 GCA_007694905.1 Gammaproteobacteria bacterium
ACGCCACCAACAACGACGACTGAGCGCTACCCCGCCCTCGGCTCGGTCACAGCGCTGGGGGCGGGACCGCGGCTTCATCGTCTTCCTGCCCGCAACCCGCGGTCGTTATTGCTTCGGCTCCACCGATAGCACGGTGTAGGCCCCATCGATCTGGTCGAATGTGGCCAGAATCTCGTCTCCGACGGAAAGCCCTTCCAGAAGGCTTGGATCAGATACATGGAACACCATCGTCATCGGTGGCATGTCGAGGTTGGGAATCTCGCCGTGTCGAAGTGAGACGGTATTTGCACGCGTGTTGATGCGGCGAACCTCCGATTCCACCTTCGGCAGTCCTCCTTCAACCGGCCCGGCGCCCGATCCGTGCATGCCCTGGGCATGGTCGTGATGCTGCATTCCATCGTTAGCGCCAGTGCCATGATGATGACCCTCCTGCGCGTGGCCACTGTTCAGCGCGACAACGCCAAAGACGGCGAGTAGTGTGAGGTACGGTAACGTTCTCTTCATAAACAGGTCTCTCCGCTTGTCCTGGTGAAACTTTGCGTGATCGCCTCCGCGCCCGTTCCCTTTGATGGGTCGAATCGGCGCGTCGGCGGGTAAGTCATGCGACCCCCACCCCTCCCTGTTCACCCGTCAGTGATTGTGCCCACCCGGTACCGGCTTGCGCACCCGCATTTCCAAAGCGGGACGGTTCAGATCGGGAACCTCGCCTTGATGCAGACGTTCCGCCGCAAAACGCTGCGGTTGCGGCAGGGACCCTGTCCACTCATAGGCCTGCGTCCCGGACGGTTGCTGGTACCAGCCGGGGTCGGAGTAATCGCCGGGCTTCTGGTCGTGGCGTACCTTGAGCATGGTGAACATGCCGCCCATGCCGATCGGCCCGTGCGGCCCGAAGCCCGACATCATTGCAAGGGTCTCCTCCGGCAGCATCATCGGCATATCCTTCATGTCGGCCATACCCCGCTCACCCATGACCATGTATTCCGGAACGAGATTCTGGATCCGCCCCACGAGACCCCGATGATCGACACCGATCATCGTCGGCACGTCGTGACCCATGGGGTTCATGACGTGATGGCTCTTATGACAATGGAAGGCCCAGTCACCCTCCGAATCGGCGATGAATTCGATCTGGCGCATCTGGCCCACCGCGATGTCGGAGGTCACTTCCGGCCACCGGGAGCCGGGGGGAGTCGGCCCGCCATCAGTTCCGCTGACCTCGAACTCGTGGCCGTGCAGGTGGATCGGGTGGTTGGTCATCGTGAGATTGCCAACCCGGATGCGCACCCGGTCGCCCAGGCGGACATTGAAGGAATCGATACCCGGAAACGCCCGACTGTTGAAAGTCCACAGGTTGAAATCGAGCATGGTGTTGATCTTCGGCACCACGCTGCCCGGGTCGATATCGTACGCATTCAACAGGAAGCAGAAATCACGTTCTGCCTCGTTGATCCACTCGTGTTTCTGGCGTGGGTGTGTCACCCAGAAGCCCATCATCCCCATTGCCATCTGGACCATTTCATCGGCGTGCGGGTGATACATGAAGGTACCCGGACGACGCGCCACGAATTCGTACACAAAAGTCTTACCCACCGGGATGGCTTTCTGATTCAGTCCAGCGACTCCATCCATGCCGTTTGGCAGACGCTGGCCGTGCCAGTGAATCGTAGTCGGTTCGGGCAGGCGGTTGGTCACGAACAAGCGCACCCGATCGCCTTCGACCACCTCGATGGTCGGACCCGGACTCTGGCCGTTATAACCCCAAAGTCTGGCGATCATTCCGGGAGCGATCTCGCGTTCTACCGGTTCCGCAACCAGATGGAATTCCTTCACGCCATTGTTCATGCGCCAGGGTGCGGTCCAGCCATTCAGCGTGACCACCGGGTGGTACGGGCGACCCGTGTCGGGCATGCGTGGTGGCGCGGTCTCCGGCGAGGTCACGATGGCGGGCTCGGGCAAGGCGGCCAGTGCCACCTTGCTGACCCCGGCCGCGGCCACGGCACCCAGTGCTGCTCCGCTGATGAAGTCGCGTCGATTCATGATCTTAGTGCCCTCCTGCGGCAGATTTTCGGCCCGTGGCGACAGCGCCGGCATCGGCTCCGGGATACTCCGCACCGGCGAGCACGGCCTGCAGATTCGCTTGCGCCAGCCAGAAGTCACGCCTCGCCTGCACCGCGGCATCGGCGCGTTCCACCCGATCGCGTGCGCTGGCAAGCAGGTCCCAGGTACTTTTCAGCATGCCGTTGTAGCGCAGCAGCATGTCGTCCTGGAGCTCCACACTCAGGCGGTGGTTCTCTTCAGCCCGTTGCGCAATCTCGTATGCGACGCGGTACTGGTGGTAGGCCTCACGCACCTGGGAACGGATCCGGACCGCGAGTGCAGCCGCCTCGGCCTGTGCCTTGGCGGCCCGGGCCGCCTCGTGACCAGGGGGCAGACGGCGCTGTTCCAGCACAGGGGCCGATGTAATGAGTGGATCCATGGATCCGTCCTCGACAGGAGCGGTCTCGAGCGCGTGAGAGAGCGCCCTCTCAGCGGCATCGTTCCACATGTCCCCGGTCCTGGACGCCAGTCCCCGCCGGGCGCGTTCGGCCTCGATCGCCAAAAGAGAGAGCGTGGGATGGCTCTTCAGCGCTGCAGCCTCCAGCCCGTCACCGTTTTGGGGCGTATCGGGCAAACTCGGCAACTGGTTCGGCAGAAGCAACGCGCTGACATCACCCCACAGACCAAGCTTGCGAATCAGCGCTTCGCGGGCACTCGCTGCAGCCTGACGCGCCTGCGCAAGATCGATCCCCGCATCGGAGAGGCCCAGTTGTTGGCGCAGGAGGCGGTCCTGCCCCCAATTCCCGACCCGCGTCATGCGCAGGGCGAGTTCCGTCGCAATCTCGGAGGCCTCGAATGCCTCCTGTACACGACGCAGCCCCTCCTCGGCCGCAACCGCCTGGATCCACGTCCGGTGAACATCAAGGACAAACTCCACAACCGCGATATCGGCCCGCGCGCGCTCCAGCCTGCTCATGTTTTCGGTGGCAAAGAGATCCGACCGATTGGACAGCGCGATCCTTACGGCATCGGTCAGTGACAGCGGTTCGCCTTCCGCAGAGACCTCGCCGGCTGGAACGGGTGGATTCTCGGCCTCCCATCGGATGATGTCGATGTGCCCCCGTGTGAAGGCGCCGACCGTGTCATTGGCGGACCGCCAATCGTCCTCCCCCATTGAGGCCTCCGGCAACAGGGAAGGTGGCAGTGGCGCGAAGGCCGGTTCAGGGACGGCCACGGCCGGGTCATAGGGCTGGGTTCCGGCCGCCAGCGACGGAACCAGGCCTGAGGCGAGAATCAGAAGGACGGCAATTCGATGCATCTAGGCGGTTCTCCTTTCCGTTCGATCCTACCCGTTGGGCGAAGTGGTGGTTGTCATCAGCGCGGTTACGAAGAGAATCAGCAACACCAGAAGGCCCTCGATCAAAAGACTTCCTCGCAGGCGCCGCGAAGCACTCGGATCTCCACGTTCGAAGGCGGGAACCAGTCGCCACTTGTTCAACGCGGCGATCGCCAGGAGGAAGAGGACCAGCGTGATCTTGATCAGCAGGGTCTGCCCGTAAACGCTCTCAAAAAGTGGTGCAACCCCTCCGACCAACAACCACGACAGTCCAACTGCAGCCGCCACCAGGAGGCCGACCGTCACTGATGCGATCTTGCCAAAGCGCGCGAGAGCCCGCGCAGCGACCGCAGCCGGGATTGCCTTTCCGGCCAATCGGTACAATGGAATCAATGCGCCGACCCAGAAAGCCACGGCGGCCAGATGAACGAAGAGCAGCATCGCCAGGAGCCAGCGGGGCTCGTCCTTCGTATGTCCGACCTGTGTAAAAGCCAAGAGCACCAGGATCACCCCGACCGCACTCAGCCCGAGCCCCAGATACCGCCAGCGTCCCCAGCCGATCAGAATGCCATGCAAGAGAAAGAGCCCGCTCGCGGCGAGGATCATTCGGCTCCCCTGGGCGCTCTCGAAGACGATACCGAGAAGCACCGGGTCGAGAGCAGCAGCAAGAGTCGCCCCGCCCAGAAATCCTGCCTGTAACGGCCATTGCAGCCATAGCAGCCCGACGGCAAGCCATGCCGAAGCGACCACGAGTAGCCGAAGTCCGATCCGATCCCAATCCTGCTCCTCGGGAGATGTCAGCCTGAAGAGAACTCCACCCGTCGCAACCAGAGAACTCGCATAGAAGCCCGCGGCCGCAAGCACCATGAGCAGCATCCACGGATCCAGGCCATCAAGGGCTGCCGGCCAGAACATCCGTTAGCGCACCGTGAAGTAGAACTCGTCAAACATCGTATGCCCGTCCTCGGCCAGACCACGCCATCGGACGGTATACTCGCCGGGCGTCAAGGCATTGCTTGGGGCAGTCTCGAAACGGGAGACAGGGGTTCGACCTGGACGTTGACGCAAATCGACCGGGCCGTTGGGACCCGATACCTCGAAGAACGTCAATCGCATTTCGTGGTCGAACCAGACGGCGATCTGTTCCGGACTGCCGTCTATCATGGACTCGTGTGCTGGGTCTGATCCCTCCTGCTGCGCGTGAGCCAGAAGGCTATGGGGCAGCATCAACATCAGAGCCGCCATCACAGCCGGCACCGTCCACATCAAACGGGTCATCGCGAATCCTCGATTGGTATCTGAAACGAAGCAGGCCGCATGGCCCACTAGTTGCTCGGCTGAAACTCGGCGGAATCATGCAGCGAACCACAGAACGCCAAGCTGACCGTCAGGTTACATCTTTGTCATCTTTCCGCCCGCGCCTCGACCGAGTGGCAGAATGCAGGGATTTTCGAGGAGAGGTGAAGGCAGCCGCATGAAAATCCTGATCGTCGAGGACGAACCGAAAACTGGCGAATACCTGCGCCAGGGCCTGAGCGAGGCCGGCTTCGTCGTCGATCTCGCTCGCGATGGACTCGATGGTCTGCACCTCGCGACCTCCGGCGATTATGATCTGCTGGTGCTGGATGTGATGCTGCCGCGCATGGACGGCTGGGCGCTTCTGCAAGCCCTCAGACTCTCCGGGCACGAGGTCCCGGTTTTGTTTCTGACCGCGAGGGATCAGGTCGAGGATCGGGTTCGCGGACTCGAACTCGGGGCCGACGACTACCTCGTGAAGCCCTTTGCCTTCGCAGAACTGCTTGCGC
>REEU01000059.1 GCA_007694905.1 Gammaproteobacteria bacterium
CTGGAGTCCGAGCACGGTCGCCTCGACGGCCTGGTCCACAATGCCGGCATCCTGGGCGAGCGCAGCCCCATCGGCCACTTCGACGTAGGCATCTGGCAGCGCGTGATGCACGTGAACCTGACAGCCCCCTTCATCCTCACCCGATGCCTGCTGCCGCTGGTGCAGACGGCGAAAGACCCGAGCATCGTGTTCACGAGCAGCGGCGTCGGTCGCCGCGGCAAGGCGTTCTGGGGCGCCTACGCGGTATCGAAATTCGGTACCGAGGGCCTGATGCAGGTGCTGGCCGATGAGCTGGAAGGCACGCGCCCTCCGGTGCGCGTGAACTGCATCAACCCGGGCCCCGTACGCACCGACCTTCGCTACCGCGCCTACCCGGCTGAAGACCGCGACAAGCTGCGAAAGCCCGACGAGATCGTCGGCCCCTACCTCTACCTGCTCGGTCCCGACAGCGAGGCGGTCACCGGCCAGTCGTTCGACTGCCAGCCGTCGGCCTCGGTGCCTGACAGTCCTAAGCGCACGCACTGAGCCCAACCGGGGCCACTCGCGGTTGAACACGCGCTTGTTCAGCCCGCAGCCTGAGGGAACCGCCGCTAGCGTCTGGTCGGCGCCTTTTTCCGCGGGCGTGGTGAGGACGGGCCGCTGCGACGTGTCCGCCCACGCGCGGGTGAGCGCTCCGCCGGCTGATCGCTACTGTCTTCACCCGGCACCGGCAGATCGACGCTCGCGTACAGGGCCTGAACCTCCGCCGGCTCGAGCGCCCGGTGCTGCCCCTGCTTCAGGCCGGGCGGCAGCGCGATGGGACCGTAGCCGATCCGGATCAGGCGGCTGACACGGTGGCCGACGGCCTCCCAAAGGCGCCGGACCTCGCGATTGCGCCCCTCGGCAAGCTGCACGTGGTACCAGGTATTTGCCCCCGTGCCACCGGCGGCGACCACCGTATCGAAACGGGCCGGGCCGTCTTCCAGCCGCACGCCCGTGGTCAGCCGCGCCAGGCTCGCCTCGGTGACTTCGCCGAGGACCCGCACCGCATAGGTGCGCGGCACCTCCCATGACGGGTGCATCAGCCGGTTGGCGAGATCGCCATCCGACGTAAACAGCAGCAGCCCGGAGGTGTTGATGTCGAGGCGACCCACCACGATCCACCGTCGCCGCCCCTTGGGCAACGCCTCGAAAACGGTTGGCCGGCCCTCGGGATCATGGCGAGTGGTGACCTCGCCTTCGGGCTTGTGATAGGCGAGCCAGGCGTGACGCTTGGGCTTTCGCGCGAGCTTGATCAGCCGGCCATCCAGCGCAAAGCTCTCGCTGCCGTCCACGGGCTGCCCCGGGCGTGCCGGCTGGCCGTCCACGGTCAGCCGGCCTTCCTCGATCCAGCGCTCGACCTGGCGACGCGAGCCGGCGCCGACCCGCGCGAGATGTTTCTGTATCCGCTCGGCCACGCCGGCTTGCTCAGGCCGATCCGGGTTTCTTCAAGGGTACGACGTTGCCCGAATCCCTGGCATTCGACTCCGACCCATTGGCGTCGCGTTCTTCGGCCCGGAAATCACTGCCCTCCGGACCGTCTACGGCACCGGTCTCAGGGTCGGCAGCTTCCTCGGCGTGAGTGGTGTCCTGGCGGGCCAGTGTCTCGCCATGCGGCGGTGCCGAGTCTGCCACAGGCTCCGGGACTTCATCGGTGGCATCCGATGGACCCGATTGGCGCCCATCTTCCGGAGATGATGACGCCTCCGAATCACCTTCGACCGATACCGCCGGTACCTGCTGTTGCGCGCTTTCGAACGCCAGTTCCGGATTGACCTGGTCGATATCGCGAAGCTCGGACAGCGGCGGCAGCTCGTCGAGCCGCTTCAACCCGAAGTAGTCAAGAAACTCCCGCGTGGTGCCATACATCGCCGGCTTGCCCGGCACGTCACGATGGCCGACGACGCGAACCCAGTTCCGCTCACCCAGCGTGCGAACGATGTTCGTACTCACCGAGACACCCCGGATTTCCTCGATCTCAGCCCGTGTGATCGGCTGGCGGTACGCGATGAGTGCGAGCGTCTCCATGAGTGCCCGGGAATAGCGCGGGGGGCGCTCTTCCCAGAGCCGCGAGATCCAGTCGGCCATGTTCGAGCGCACCTGCACGCGGTAGCCGCTGGCAACCTCGGCGAGCATGATCCCGCGAGACTCGTAATCAGCACGCAAGGCCTCTATCGCCTCGAGCAACTCGTCGCGGCTCGGCGCCTCGATGCCGAACACACCAGCGAGTGCGTCGAGCGACAACGGTCGGCCCGCGGCCAGCAGGGACGCCTCTACGATGTGTTTGATCTTTTCCTTGTTCATGCTTATCCGTCAGCTCGATCAGCCTGTGAGGCGCCGGCGGCTCGAGCGCCGGGCGCACGGACGTAGATGGGTGCGAACGGCTCGGCCTGAACCAGTTCGATCAGCGCTTCGCGCATCAGCTCGAGCAACGCCAGTAACGTGACGCTCACGCCCATGCGACCCTCTTCAGGGTCGAACAGGTGCACGAAGTCGGTGAATTCCTCGGCCTTTATTCGCGTAAGCACCTGCGTCATACGCTCGCGTACCGACAACGGCTCGCGCTGCACGTGATGGTGCGCGAACATCGAGGCACGGTCGAGCACCTCCTTGAATGCAACCAGCAACTCCTTGAGCGTGATATCCGGGAGTTTTTGCACAACCTCGCCATGGGTGAATTCCGCACTCACGGGCCAATGGTCGCGCTCCATCCGGGGCAGCCGGTCGATGTCTTCGGCGGCCTGCTTGTAGCGTTCGTATTCCTGCAGCCGCCGGACGAGTTCGGCCCGGGGGTCTTCCTCTTCGCCCTCCTCGACCTTCGGTCGAGGCAACAGCAGTCGCGACTTGATCTCGGCGAGCATCGCCGCCATCAGCAGGTATTCGCCGGCCAGCTCGAACTGGAGATCACGCATCAGTTCGATGTACTGGATGTACTGCCGAGAAATCTCGGCAATGGGGATGTCGAGAATGTCGATGTTCTGCCGACGGATCAGGTAGAGCAGCAGATCCAGAGGCCCCTCGAAGGCCTCGAGGAACACCTTCAGCGCATCCGGCGGGATGTACAGATCCTGCGGCAGCTGCGTGACCGCCTCGCCCTCGACAATGGCAAACGGCATTTCCTGCTGTGCCGGCACCGGCGCACGCAACAGGTCCCCTGGCGCGCGCTCCAGCGGCGTGGGGTTGGCAATCTGCACTTCTCGCGTGCGCTGCTCGGTCATGCCGGATTCAGCCGTGAATACAAGGGGTTGAGGAAAAGAGGACGACCCGGCGCGAGCGCCGCCGGCCGGGGTGTGGGGCCAGATGATACGCGAATCCGCCCCCGCCCTGCCTGCGTTCGGCCGCCGTCATCCGGCGACACGCGCGCCCGCGCCGAGGAACTCCACGGAGCCCTTGCCCTGGCGCAGCACCTGAGGCTCACCGGCACTCAGGTCGATAACCGTCGTGGCCTGAATGCCGCAGTTTCCGCCGTCGATGATGACCTCGATCTGCTTGTCCAGGCGCTCGCGGATTTCATCGCCGTCCAGAAGCGGTTTGTCGTCCCCCGGCAGCCAGAGCGTGGAACTCATCATCGGCTCCCCAAGCTCCTCGAGGAACACCTGGCTGATGGGGTGATCCGGCACCCGGATGCCGATGGATTTGCGCTTCGGATGCTGCAGGCGACGTGGCACCTCGCGGGTGGCCCGGAGGATGAAAGTGTAGGGCCCGGGAGTCAGCGCCTTGAGCAGTCGGTAGGTTGAATTATCGACCATGGCATAGGTGGCGATCTCCGAAAGGTCCCGACAAACGAGGGTGAAATTATGGTCGCGGTCAGCCTGGCGGATGCGCCGGATGCGCTCCATAGCCGCCTTGTCTCCCAACAGGCAGCCGAGAGCGTAGCTGCTGTCGGTCGGATAGGCCATGACCCCACCCGCGTGCAGCATATCGACCACCTGTTGCACGAGGCGGCGTTGCGGATTCTCCGGGTGGATCTGGAAAAACTCAGCCATGGCGTTATTGTAACGGGCGAACCCTCACCACTACAGGATGGAATCAACGTGCTCTACGCCCTCATCGCGCGCGACGCCCCCGACAGCCTGCAGCGGCGACGCGCCGTACGCGAACTCCACCTCGCCCGGGTCCAGCAACTGGTGGATCAGGCTCGGCTGATCGTGGCGGGACCACACCCGGCGATCGATGCGGAAGACCCCGGCGAAGCGGGCTTCACAGGCAGCCTGATCATTGCGGAGTTCGAGTCTGGAGAGGCCGCCCGCGATTGGATAGAAGCCGACCCCTACGTGACAGAGGGCGTATTCGAGAGCATCGAGATCAAACCCTTTCGCCAGGTGATGCCATGAATAATACCGAACGCATGGCTGCCATCCGGGAACGGATTGAAGCGGCCCTGGACGTCCATGAGATCGAAGTGCACGACGAGAGCCATCTGCACGTAGGCCATGCCGGCGCCAAGGATGGTCGCGGCCATTTCTCAGTCAGGGTGGTGTCACCCGATTTCGAGGGTATGACACGACTGCAGCGCCACCAGAAAATCTACGAGGCCATGGGAGAACTCATGGCCTCGGATATTCATGCTTTGAGGATGAGGTTAGTTGAGCCTACGACTTGAGGGCGAACAAAAACGATAGACCTTTTGGGGTGCAGACTTTCTGGATCGGCACGCTTAGCAAATTGCGACCGCTCGTCCGCGGTTACGAAGTCAGTGCCCGAGAATCTCGTAAGGCAAAACTACGCCACCGATAACAGGCTGAGTGCCAATGACGTCCACAGTTACATCGCGTACCAAATCGCCTTCCACCGTGGGGGCAGAAGAGGCGGCGTCAACGGTAACACCCCGAACCTTCAACAGGCCTAAAGAGGAAGTGTCATCTAACTTGGAGCGCAAATAAATTGGGGACGACCCGGGGACGTATACGGATTCGAAAACCACCAACACGTCGCCCGCTATCGAACCATCTTTCGATTGGTTAGCACCGCCCACCAACACATAGTCACCTCGACTAATTGTGCGGCCAAGCTCCTTAGCCAACCCTGAAACATCGTACAGTTGCCCAAGCACCTGGATATGAGTGCCATCGTCTGAAGCAGACTCAACTGGACCAACCCCGATTGACGCGAAAGCATCTAGCGCCGAGCGACTAATTGTAGCAA
>REEU01000058.1 GCA_007694905.1 Gammaproteobacteria bacterium
CCGAGATCGATCAGGTCGCTGGGTGCGGCGAGGCCCTGCTTGATGGTGGGCAGCAGGGTCTGGCCGCCGGCGAGGAAGAGGCTGTCTCCGTGCTGACCGCGCAGGCGGGTATAGGATGCCGCGCACGCAACGCTTCGCGCTCGCCCTCCCAGTGCTCGCCCTCCCCCTTGCCGCGAATGCGGCGCAGACGGCGGACGCGGCCGGCGCATCGCTGGCCGAGCGGGCGCCGGGCACGATCGCCTTCGCGATCCTGCTCACCGCCGTCCTCTGCGCCTGGCTGCTGGACCATCGGGCAGTGCGCCTCCGGGCGGCCGGCACCGCGCTGGCCGCCGCCGGCTGCTTCGCACTGCTGCCGGCGTTCGGTGGCGCCCTCGACGCCGGTGTGCTCGGCGCCCACGTCCTCGGTGCGCTCAAGCACCGCTTCATGGACGACAAGCCGGAGGCCCTGCGGCGGATGGTGGGCTGACGAGAGTGAGGGGCAAAGCGGATTGCATGACTGCTCACCACATCCGAGTCACGCGTCGAGCGCGTGCAGGGATGACGACCGGCGGAACAAAGCGCAGGAATACACAGTACTCTTGCGTCTCGGACATTTCGTCTCATCAGGAGAAACGCGTTGACCTCAGGAAAACAGCTATTCAGTACGCTCGCGAACGGCAAACTCACCGTCGAGGTGGTGCAGACCGATTTCCCGGAACCGACCGGAAACCAGGTTCTGGTGCAGATGGAAGCAGCACCGATCAATCCGTCCGACCTCGCCATCCTGACCAGCACCGCGGATCTGGAGAACGCGGAGTATTCGCCCGGCAAGTTCGTCGCGGACATGCCCGAGCCCTTCTACAGCGCCCAGAAGGCGCGGCACGGCCAACGCCTGCCCGTCGGCAACGAAGGCGCCGGCGTGGTGATCGCTGCCGGTGAGCAGGCAAAGGCGCTGGTCGGCCAGCGCGTGGCGTGCGTCCCCGGCAACGCCTACTCCCAGTACTGCATCGCAGACGCTGGAATGTGCCTGCCGCTGGGCGACATTTCTTCGGAGGATGGCGCCTCTGCCTTCGTCAACCCAATGACCGCGCTGGGCTTCGCCGAAACGGCGCGCATGGAAAATCACAAGGCGATCATCCACTCGGCCGCGGCATCGAACCTCGGCCAGATGCTGGTCAAGATCTGCCTCGAGGACGACCTGCCGCTCGTGAACATCGTGCGGCGTGAGGAGCACGTCGAGCTGCTCAAGGGCCTCGGTGCCGAGCACGTCGTGAACTCGTCGGCGGACGACTTCATGGATCAGCTGCGCAGCGCCATCGACGCCACCGACGCCTACTGTGGCTTCGATCCCATCGGTGGCGGCAAGTCCGTAGATGCCTGCTTCAAGGCGATGGAGCAGGTCGCTGCTTCGAAGATGGCCGCTTTTTCCCGCTATGGCTCCACGCAACCGAAGAAGATGTACATCTACGGCCGCCTGGATCTCTCGCCCACGATGCTGACGCCGTCCTACGGCTTCGGCTGGACCCTCTCCGGCTGGCTGCTCACGCCATTCCTGCAGGCGGCCGGCATGGAGACGATGATGCGCATGCGTCAGCGTGTCCTCGACGGCATGACCACGACCTTCGCCAGCTCCTACAAGAGCAGGGTCAATCTGGAACAGATGCTCACCCGCGATGCGGTGCTGGACTATCGGCAGATGAAGACCGGCGAGAAATACCTGGTCACCCCGCAGGCCTGACGCGTGTTCGGATCGAGCAGCGGTGCGGTGCCGCTGCTTCGATCCACGCCAGCGCCGCCATGGAACATCTTGGACACCCACCTGGATTTCCAAATAATTTCAACAAGCTAGCGAGCGCCGACTGCGCCACCAGGTCAGGTGCCGAACAGCAGACCTGGACGGCCCAGATAGAGCGCCGTCATCGCGCAGGTGTCGATCAGGCCGTGGGCGATGATCAGGGGCACGCAGTTGCGAACATTGCGCACGTAGACAGCACCGAACGCGAGGGCCAGCGCGAAGACCGCGATCACGCCCGTGATCCCCTGATGGAAATGCGCCGCTGCGAAGATTGGGGCCTTCAGGACTACGGCAACCGACGTGCCGGTCAGGCCCTCGAGGCGGTGCAGCAGGAATCAGCGGCACAGCAGTTCCTCGCGGATCGCGGTGCTCCCTCAGGCTCCTAGGCGTACATGACGAGGTTGCCCTCGAGCAGATCGAGGAGACGGCTGGCGTCCGTCGGCGCCGCTCGAAGGGATCGATCTCGATCGTCCCCGCGATGTCGGGGGCGACGTTTCCCTCTGAGCTTCCTAATCGGCACGAACATCATTTCGGAGGTGCGCGAAGGCGAACGCTGTCACGCGATCTGCGGAAGGCCGACGCACTCGAAGCATGGCTCGGCGATGTGGTGACGGGCTTCGGTGATCGGGTGCTGCGCGTCGACACGGCAGTGGCGGAGGAATGGGGACAGATGAACGGCAGATAGGAAAAATAACAGGTCTTTTTTCTGCCGACCTCAAGCATGCCCAGCGGCTCGGTACCGGCCAATGAGGCGTCCCTCCGATCAACAGCGATCAAAGGCGGCAAAGTCTCATGGCGCGACACGTCGATCTCCTTCACGCGTGCAGGCCGATCAGGAAGGGAGGTACCCCCGGCCAAGGGAAGGCCGTCACGGAGGCAACGGTCAACCGCGGGCTGATGAGATCGCGTACTGCTCCGGCATGGAGCGCCGTTCTGGCGGGGCGCGCTGGTGGACATGGTCGAGGATCTTGCGGATGACGGCGGGATCGGTCACATCGGCAATGACCCGTAGCCGTCCACCGCAGTAGGGGCGGAGCGTGATGTCGAACTCGAAGGAAAGTACTGATACAGCGAACCAATGGAGACGCCGGCGCGCTCCGCGACCTTGTTGGTGGTGGTGCCGGCGTAGCCCAGCTGTCCGAAAACCTGAGCAGCCCCATCGAGAATGGCTTCCCACGTGGCGCGGGACCGCTGCTGACGCGGCTGTTTGCGAGGTTGGCTCATGGACGAAACGCGAGTAGTGAAGTTCGCCGCAAAACGTGAGAATTACTCATCTTTTGACCTGGCGTCAATCGGAAACGGGAGATCCTCAGGATCTTAGCCACTCTCGACTACGCCGAGTACACAGCCTGCCCGCCGCGAGACCCGGGCGGCAGCAGGCTACGACGGAGTCACCTGGCCCGCGTTGGCCATCAGCGAGGTTACGGAACCATGCTTGCACGCATTTCTACGCAGTTCGCCTGCACAGAGAGCAAGCTCTGGCAAAAGCTCAGCAAGCCGGAATCGCTTCAGTTCGTGGCATCGCCGATGCTGGGCTTCACGCCCGTCGAGCCCGGCGTTCTCGGCAGCGAATGGGAAGTCGGTCGGGACTATCCCTTGAAGCTCTATTTCCTGAAGTTCATCCCCTTGGGCCGGCACACCATCCAGCTCGTGAAAGTTGACCGGGATCAGAAACTCATCTCGAGCCGGGAGAGCGGGCTCCTGGCCAAAGTCTGGAACCACGACATTTTCTTTCAGGAAATCGAGCCAGGCTTGGTGAGCTATACCGATGAGATCGAGATTCGGGCGGGATGGTTGACCCCATTGATCTGGCTCTTCGCTCACGTGTTCTATCGTCATCGCCAGCGGCGATGGAAGGTACTGTTGCGAGACAGGCAAAAATGAACGCCACAGGAACAATCAAAGACTTGCGGGAAGTTCGCGGAGAAGTCCGCTGCTGCAAAACCTCTGAAGAACTCCGTGTGAGCGGATTTATCCGCGAATGGAGGACGCAAAATCAATGGCTTGCAGAACGTTCGCGGACAAGTCCGCTCCCACAGCAACTTCGCTCGAGACTTTAGCGACAGCCTCCTTGTCCGCGACAGCGGCGCGTACAGTCAATGGTTTGCTGGGAGATCGCAGACAAGTCTGCTGTTGCGGGCCATCCATGGCCCGCACCCCTAAGGGGCGCAGCTGGCGACGCATTCTGTTCCAGACAGAATGCTCCCACGGGCCTCGCCGCTGACTGGCCTGTCTAGCCGTTCACCGCCGGCTTCCACACCAGATCGAGCTGCCGCGCCGTACGGACGTCGTCGAGGCGCTTCACCGGCAGCGTCAGCGGCGCCGAACGGACCAACTCGGGGGACTGCTCCGCTAGATGCGCCGAGGTCTCGATCATGCGTCGGGCGCCGCAGGACGGGCTGGGCGCCCCCGACAGAACCCGCGGCATTTGCAGGAACAAGCAACGAGATGTTCGTGGCGGCAGCCATTGCACTTGACGCGGATGAAGCCATGTTCGAGCAGGCCGCAGCGCAGGTAATCGTGGAACTCATGGGTGACGAACGAAGGCAGGGTCGCCTCCCGACCAGCGAGGTCGGCACAGAACTTCGGGAACCGCTGCTCGACGATCGCGTAGAGCGCCGTCTGCTCCGGTTGGTGGCGCTGGTAGCCCGCATGGGGACTTCGATGGCTGGCCATTCGGCAAGCATGGCCTGCCTTGGTGGCGCCATGTGGCAGCCAATCTCCCGTCGTCGCGTGGGAGAGATCAGATCAATCTTGTAGCTGGCACACCCGCCTTGCTGGGTCGATCAACCGATGGCCGCCACCGCCCTCCCCGCCATCACCCCTACCAGATGACCCCGATACTCCGCCGAAGCATGCAGATCACTGTTGAAGCGCGAGTGATCGATCGCCACGTCCTGCATCGCCTGTGCCGAGAAGTTCTTCGCCAGCGCCGCCTCTAGCGGCTCGCAGCGAAAAGCACACGGCCCTGCCCCGGTCACGCCGACTCTGATGCCGTCCTTCGTCTCCGCCACCATCACGCCGACGATGGCGTAGCGCGAAGCCGGGTTCGGGAACTTGGCGTAGCCGGCGCGCTTCGGGATCGGGAACTCGACCTTCACGATCAGCTCGCCGGGTTCGAGCGCGGTTTCGAACAGGTCGACGAAGTAGTCTTCGGCTGCGATGCTGCGTTGGTTGGTGTGGATCGTGGCGCCGAGGGCGATGACGGCGGCCGGGTAGTCGGCGGCGGGATCGCTGTTGGCGAGTGAGCCGCCAATCGTTCCTGTGTTGCGCACCTGGGGGTCGCCGATCATGCCGGCGAGGTCGACCAGGGCGGGGATGGCCTTGCGCGCTTCCGCGGAAGCGGCGACTTCGGCGTGTCTGGTCATCGCGCCGA
>REEU01000110.1 GCA_007694905.1 Gammaproteobacteria bacterium
TGGTGGAGGGGGAAGGATTCGAACCTTCGAAGGCTGAGCCGTCAGATTTACAGTCTGATCCCTTTGACCGCTTGGGTACCCCTCCAGAAAGGGCGCCAGATTCTGCCCCCGCGGTTACCCGATGTCAATGGATCCTCATCCCAGGAGCAGATATTGCCCACGGGAGAGGCCTCCGGTACCACGCGCGCTTTGCCTGCTGCCGGGGCGCGACCTGGGTTCGCTTGTCTGGTGCCGCCTCAACGATTCGAACGCTGGACCTTCTCATTACAAGTGAGCTGCTCTACCACTGAGCTAAGGCGGCAGGTTCCGGCCGGGCGGCGCCGGCGCTTCCGGAGGCGCGGATTCTAGGGAATGGCGGCCGGCGGCGCAATGAGCTGCGCATCTTCTTCTTCGCGACAGGGCTCCGGCAGCAGGCCCTCTGCTTCCGCCAGCGCCACCAAACGCTCCTCCGACCAGCCTTCGAGCCCCGCCTCACCCGGTCGCAGCTCCAGCGCCGCGACCTGATCGTCAAGCTGCAGCCAGGTTGCGTCATGACCGACCGCCGCCATCGCCAGGGCCAGGGCTGCCAGGGCCTCCCGGTCCGCCTCGAATGAAAACCGCAGGCAGGGGCCGGCGGCAGGGACATCGATATCGCGTCGTTCGACGAGAGGGTGCTCCGACTCTGAGAGCAGCACCAGGGACGGCAGCTCGGGCGGCAGCGGTGGCGGATCCGGCGCCAGACCCTCCGGCCGCCCGCGACTGCTGCCCCAGAGCAGCAGCGCCAGATTGACGAGCAGAACCAGGAGGGCCAGCGCTCTCAGCATGACTCAACCGAGCGCCCGAGCCAGCCCATCGAGCACCAGTTCGGGAACATGCTTTCTTGGCTCCGCGGTCGTAGCTGCGATGCGGTCGCCATCACCGCCGGTGACGAACAGCACGGCGTCCGGATGCTCCTCGCGAAACGCCTGCAGGCGCCGAGCCACGAAATCCTGGGCCAGCAGGACGGTCCCGAAGCCCACCGCCTCCGCCGTATCTCGCCCGGGCGCGGACAGTGAGACGGACTCCGTTTTCGGCAGCCGAATACCCGCAGTACCCGCCAGCAGAGCCGAACGCATCATGCGTAGGCCGGGCACGATCCAGCCGCCGAGATGGCCACCGTCGCCTGCCACCAGATCGAGCGTGATGGCACTGCCAGCGTCCACTACCGCGAAGGCGCCGTCGCACAACTCGGATGCCGCAACCATGGCCAGCCATCGATCGGCACCCATGCGCTCCGGCTCCCGATAGCCGGAACGCAGCCTGCCACAGGCGACCCCGGGCCGCGCGAACTCGATATGCTGCGTACCCTCTGACTCCAGTTCACGCAGCAGAGCGGCATTGAAATCCGCATCGGCGACGCTGGCGATACGAGCCCGTTCCGGAGCGCCGCGTTCCGGCTCCCGCCAGGGGTAATCCTCGCCAGGATCCGGCAGATGCGGACCGAAGCCACCGTCGATCCTGACACCGTCTGCGTCGAGGCGACGCCACTTCAGGCGCGTGTTGCCAATATCGAGCTCCAGAATCATGCATGCTCCTCCAGTCTAAGACTGACATTCCCCGCGCCGACCGTGACCCGCTCCGTCGAGGTCTCGATGACCAGGGCACCGTTGGCATCGATGCCGCGCGCCACACCACGCAGTTCGCCCAGTTCGGATCGGGCCACCACCCGTCGATCCAGGAACGGATCCCGCGCCTGCCAGCGTTGCTGCAGCTCCTCGTCGAAGCCACGGCTGCGAAAGTCCGCGGCATAGCGGTGCAGATGCGCAACGACCGCAGCCGCCAAGTCGTTGCGGTCGATGCTGCCGCCTGCTGCCTCGGTCAGATCGATGAATGGTTGATCGATGGCCGCGCCGACGTGAACCGGCACCCGAACGTTGACGCCAATGCCGAGCACACCGAAGGCGTTACCCGCGCCGGCCAGGACCAGCTCCACGAGAATGCCGCCGAGTTTGCGGTCACCGACCAGCAGATCGTTCGGCCACTTGAGCCGGACGTCCACGCCCGAGGCCGCCTCGATGGCTTCCGCGACGGCAATCCCGGTCACCAGCGACAACCCACGGGCATCGTCCAGACCACCCCCGATGGCATCGAGATAGGACATGTAGATGTTCGCCGCCACCGGGCTCGACCAGGCTCGTCCCCGCCGGCCGCGGCCGGCGGTCTGGGCTTCCGCGAGGATCGCACGGGGTTCGGTGCGGCCCGATTCGATGTGCGCACGAGCGATATCGTTGGTGGATCCGACCACGCCGAGCACATCGATCGCCGGTGGCGCGGCGAACTCCGAAGCGAGCCGGGCCCCCATGCGCTGGGCATCGAGCAGGATCAAGCCGCCCGGAATCCGAAGACTGCCATCACGACGACGCCGGACACCGTAGTCGACCAGCACGCTCATAAGGCCATCGAGATCCGCCGCCGCGACGCCAAGCAGCTCTGCACACTCGGCAGGGGGTGCGGCTGCGCCGCCAGCGAGTCGCGTCAGCAGCGCCAGGAGCGCATCCGGGGTCGGTTGCAGCACGGTGAGGATTCCTCGCGGGTCGAGGCCGCGGATGATAGCACCGCCATCGCTTCGAGCCGGCCCGGCATTCACCCCGATGCGTCCCGCGCGGGCTGCTATACTCCCGCCCCTTTTTGCGACTTCCGACGGAGTTCCGTGCGCATGTCCCGGCACTATCCGGTAGCAACCGTCGGCATCATCGGTGGCGGTCAGCTCGCCCGCATGATGATTCCGGCAGCCGCGCAACTCGGTTGCGAGGTCGTCGTGCTCGACCCAACGCCCTCGAGCCCGGCAGGGCAGCTCGCATCCAGTCAGATCGTGGGCAACTTCGACGACCCCGAGCGGCTCCGGGAGCTGGCTCAACAGTGCACGCTGACCACGTTCGACATCGAGACCATCGCCACAGAACCGCTGCAGCAGCTTGTCGCCGAAGGCTACAGCGTCGTTCCTGCACCCGCGCTGCTCGCCACCATCCAGGACAAGCTGGTCCAGAAGCACAAGCTCGTCGCAGCGGACATTCCCACCTCGGAGTTCGTCGCGCTGGACGAACCCGACGCCCGCGCCATGCTGGAGTTCGGCCTGCCGCTGGTGCAGAAGGCCCGCCGCGGCGGCTACGACGGTCGCGGGGTGGCGGTGTTCACTGACGTGATCATTGAGGAGCGCATCCTGCCGGTCCCGAGTCTGCTCGAACGCTTCATCGACTTCCGCTGCGAACTGGCGGTCGTGGTGGCGCGCAGCCACGCCGGCGACACCCGGGCCTTCCCGGTGGTCGAGATGGTGTTCGACCATCGCATGAACGTCCTCGACTTGCTGCTCGCTCCTGCCCGCATTGACGCGGAGGTGGCGGCACGCGCTCAGGAACTCGCCGCACGCACGGTGACCGCACTCGACGGCGTCGGCGTGTTCGGGGTCGAATTGTTCCTCACCCGCAGCGACGAACTGCTGGTGAACGAGGTGGCACCGCGTACCCACAACTCCGGTCATTGGACCATCGAGGCCTGCCGGACCAGCCAGTTCGAACAGCACTTGCGCGCCATTCTGGGGCTGCCGCTCGGTGACACGACCCAGCACTCGCCTGCCGTCATGCTCAACCTGCTCGGCGCAGCGGATGCGGCGGGCGAGACTGTCATCGAAGGGCTCGACGAAGCGCTCGCGCTGCCCGGCGTCGCGGTTCATCTCTACGGCAAGCAAAGCGTGCGGCCTTATCGCAAGATGGGACACGTCACGATCACGGCAGCAGACCTCGACTCGGCGCTGGCGATCGCCCAGCAGGTGAAGGGTCTGCTTCGCATCACAGGAACGGAGCGGACATGACAGCACCGAGCGTCGGCATCATCATGGGCAGCGATTCGGATCTGCCAGTCATGGACCTTGCGGCCGACATCCTCCGCGAACTCGAGGTCGCCTTCGAGATCACCATCGTCTCCGCGCACCGAACGCCACAGCGTATGTTCGACTACGCGCGCAGCGCCCGCCAGCGAGGGCTGAAGGTGATCATTGCCGGCGCCGGCGGGGCGGCACACCTGCCCGGCATGGTGGCGTCACTGACGATCCTGCCGGTGATCGGTGTCCCGGTGCATACGACGGCGCTCGGGGGACAGGACTCGCTGCTGTCCATCGTGCAGATGCCACGCGGCATCCCGGTGGCCACCGTGGCCATCGACAATGCCACCAACGCGGCCCTGCTTGCCGCCCGCATCCTGGCCGTATCAGACGCTGCACTGGCGGAACGCCTGGAAGCCCATGCGCGCGGTCTCGAAGCAAAGGTGGCGGGTATGATCGAGCGACTTGAATCGCGCCCGACCCGCTGACGGCTGTTGGAGCCTTGCATGGATGGAGGACACCCCATCGTCCCGGTGATCCTGTCGGGTGGTTCCGGCACCCGACTGTGGCCCCTGTCCCGCGAACATCTGCCGAAACAGCTCCTGCCCCTGCTCGGACCCCGTACGCTGCTACAGGAGACCCTGTTGCGTGCGCGCGCCGCGACTGCGACACCGCCGGTTGTGGTCTGCAATCACAGCCACCGCTTTCTGGTGGCCGAGCAGGCTCGCGATATCGGCGGTCGCCCCGGAGCGATTCTGCTGGAGCCGATGGCGCGCAATACGGCCCCCGCCATTGCGGTCGCCGCCCATGAAGCACGCCGCCTGCATGGCGCGAACGTACGCCTTTTGGTCATGCCTGCAGATCACGTGATGGCCGATGTGCCTGCGTTTGTCGCGGCCGTCAGCACCGCAGCCCGGGTCGCTGAAGCCGAGCGGGCGGTAACGTTCGGCATCGTCGCGACACGACCGGAGACAGGGTTCGGCTACCTGGAGGCCGGAGCGGCCATCGAGGGCATCGATGGCGCCCTGAACGTGGCGGCATTCGTGGAGAAGCCCGATCGTGCCCGAGCCGAGACCTTCCTCGCAGGGGGGCGGCACTTCTGGAATAGCGGCATGTTCCTGTTCCCGGCGGAGCTGCTGCTGGAACGACTGCAGGCATTCGAGGCAGACATGGCGGCCTGCGCGACGGAGGCCTGGGAGCGGTCCACGCGGGATGAGGACTTCGTCCGCATCGATTCGGACGCGTTCGGGCGCTCGCCTTCGAACTCGGTGGATTACGCGGTGATGGAGCG